>JARDZU010000165.1 GCA_029240695.1 Acidimicrobiia bacterium
CAGCACCCGGACCATTTCGATGCTGACAATGTCCGGACTCTGATCGGAGCCAATCCGGAGGTTCGCCTGATCGTCGAGCCGGCCGTGGCCAAGATCCTTTCTGAGCAGTCGCCCCATGCCGCCCTCGTCGGCGAAAAGGTCGATCTGGGGAGTGTCGCCGTCGAAGTGATCGGGGGTGAGCACGCCGTCGTCCACGATCGCATCCCCGCCGTCGGCAACGTGGGCTACATCATTCGGGAGAATGGTGGCCCGACTCTGTTCCATCCCGGTGATTCGTACGACGTCACCCCCTCGGGGATCGATCTCCTCGCCCTGCCTTTCGCCGCGCCATGGGCCAAGACGTCGATGACGATCGACTTCGCCAACTCGGTGAAACCGGGACGAGCTATCCCGATCCACGACGTCTTCCTCAATGAGATCGGTCGGTCCACCTGGATGCGGATCTGCCGGGGCGTCATCGAGGAGACGATCGTGATCGACGACCCGGCGTCGGGCGATCCGTATACCGTCTAGGCCATGGCCACCGACTCATCGCTCCTCACCTGGCTCCTGAAACTCGCCAATCGGCTCAACCCGCTCACCAGCGGGCCTGAAGCTCCGTTGGTGACGGGCGCCGCCCTCGATTCCTTCGGACCGTCCCTGATGCCTCGCTCGTCGGTCCACCAGGGCATTGCTGCGGGCCTGGCGGTGATCTCGGCTCGAGCCATCGGCCTCTCCGTTGACAGGGTGGTCCGGTTGGTGGCTCCGGAGACAGCGCCACTGGCCTGGCGCATAGGTGCGCGAGCGGCTCTCGCCGGTGGCGGCGCCGCTCTAGGGCGCATCTCCGAGACCGAGGAGGAGTCCACCGCAAGGGCATCACTCCGCGCCACCGGAAAGCTCATCAACGTAGCTGCCATCGGCGGAATCATTCACGAGGCCGCCACCGACGTCAGTAAGAAGGTCGACTCACCGATCGTGCCGATCGTGACCGGTCTCGGCGGCTTCGGATATGCCATGACGAGGTGGTCCAAGGAGTTGGACACCCGCCAGGGAGTGGTGGCGAAATGGACCGCCGAGGACAAGCCGGCAAACATCTTCGCCTCGGTTGCCATCGGCGCGGCGGTGGCCAATGGTGGGCGCGTCTTGGGACGGGGGTATACGTCGTCCCGACGCTCCATGGTTGGATACATGGGCGAAGGGGTGGGGCACGCAGCTATCGGCCGGGCCATGAACCTCGCTCTGTGGGGAGTCGGAGCGGTTGCCCTCTATCAGGGATTGGTGTCCAGGATCTCCAGGAGCAACTCCAAGATCGAAACGGCCTTCGCCACACCGCCCAGCAACGGACATGTTTCAGGAGGGCCTAACAGCATCTCGCCATTTGCGCACTTGGGGCTCCAGGGCCGCCGTTACGTCTCTGAAGTCGTCACACCCGAAGTCATCGAGCAGACGATGGGTCAGCCGGCCGTGGCTCACCCGATCCGCGCTTACGTGGGAGTGGACAACGAGCCGGTCTACGCCACCGGGCGATCAGAGCTCGCATTGAACGAGATGGAGCGTCTCGGTGCCTTCGACCGAAGCTATCTCCTCCTCGTGTCCCCTACCGGAACCGGTTGGGTCGACCACACCATGATCGAGACGGCGGAGATCCTCACCCGTGGCGACATCGCCACCGCTTGCATCCAATACGGCAAGGCTCCATCTTTCCTTGAAGTGCAGGGCGTGTCTCTGGGAAGGGCCCAGTTCAGACAGCTGCTCTGGGGCGTGAAACAACGTCTTCGAACGGTGCCGGAGGAGAAGCGGCCCAAGGTCCTCGTCTTCGGTGAGAGCCTCGGGGCATGGTCCAGCTCCGACGTGGTGATGCACCAGGGCATAGCTGGCTTCGATCATTACGGCATCCATCGCGCACTGTGGTTCGGTCTCCCCGGCCTCGCCCGGTGGTCGAAGACGGGCATGCGAGAAGGGCGCAACCGTCTGACCCCCGAGGGAACAGTCGCCCCATTCGACAACTTCGAGCAGTACCAGGCCCTGAGCAAGGAAGAGCGGGAACGGATGCGCGCCGTGATCGTGGACCACGACAACGATCCGATCGCTCAGATGTCACTGCGCATGGCGGTGAAACGGCCACCATGGCTCGATGGTCACCGTGGCCGCGGAGTGCCGGAGTCGATGAAATGGACCCCGATCATCACGTTCACCCAGGTGCTCGTCGACGCCATGAACGCCATGGTGACCATCCCGGGCGAGTACAAGTCCTTTGGCCACGACTATCGAGCCGACACCGCCTCTTTCGTCCAAGCGGGATACGGCCTACCCGAGGTGACCGAGAAGCAGATGGCAGCCCTCCACGAGACGCTCGTCAAGCGGGAGTTGGATCGGGCGGCCCGGATCAAGGCGGGCCAGGATGCCACGGGACAAGACACGATGGGCCGGGTTTCCTCCGACACCCAGTAGCGGCCTACTTTCCCCTCTCCTGTCTTAGCTCGACCTGCTCTTTGACCGTGCGCCCGAGGATGAAGTTGAGAAAGCCGAGCAGAGTGCTCACCCCGGCGAGCACGAAGAATATGGTGAACACCCTGGAGAACTCCGTGGTCGGATGGAGATCGCCGTATCCGATCGTGGTCAGCGTGATCACGGTGAAGTAGAGCGCTTCGATCACCGTCCAGTCCTCGACGATCATGTAGAAGGTGGTGCCGGTGACAAGGATCGCCAGGACCGACAGGATCAAGAGCCGACCGCCCGGCTCAGTCCAAACCTCGCGCAGCGTCCGGAGAATCGCCCTTACCACCACGCCAAAATAGACCGGTCAACGACTGCGATCCGGTATCAACTGCCGAGAAGAGCCTCGACGGTCTTGCGGGCCCTCCGCTCCCTGGTCTCAGGTTTCCTCGCCTCGGCCACATGAAGCGCGTGCTCACGGCGGTGGGAGTAGCTCAAAGCCTCGAATGCGTCGCGGGCGGCGGGGTTCGCCTCGAGGAGCTTGGTCAGCTCGATGGGGATCTCGACCACTCGCTCGGCTTCGTCCCGCGCGATCGTCACTTCGAGCTCGTCACCGTGTGTCTTGCCCAGGCCCGCTCTGATCTCCTTGAGCACGCCGAGGACCGAGTCGCCTCCCATGCGAACGATGCTTCCCCGGTACTCGATCCCGTCGAAGGTGGCTCGCACCGGGATGCGGCCGCCACCGCCGAGAGCTTCGACTAAATCGGGCGGTACCCGGACGTAGGCACCGCCGCGTGGCGCCTCCTCGAGGATCGCGACGAAACCGTTCAGGCCCGCTCCAGAGGCGCCCACGCCAACAAGAGGCGCTTCTTGCCCTGGGTGTCGAACATGACCTCGGCCTCGGCCAGCTCGCCGGCGCCCACCACCTCGCGAACCGTGCCCAGCCCCCACTTGTCGTGTCGTACCCGGTCGCCGGGCCCGATGTTCGCCGCGTCCACTGTGGTACGTGGGCCGGTGGCCGCGGCTCGCTCCGAGGCGCTGCGCCGTTGACGTTTCCCAGCTTTCTCCATGAGCCCGTCCGGAACCTCCGTGAGAAATCGAGAGGGCGGGTTGTAGTTGGAGCCACCGAACAGCATCCTGCTCCAGGCCGACGTCAGGTAGAGGCGGTCTTGGGCACGGGTGATGCCCACATATGCAAGCCGGCGCTCCTCCTCGAGCTCGCTCGGATCACCGAGGGATCTCATGTGGGGGAACACGCCGTCCTCCATGCCGACGATGAAAACGACCGGGAACTCGAGGCCCTTGGCCGTATGAAGCGTCATCAGCGTCACCGCTCCGGCGCCTTCCTCCCACTCGTCAATGTCGGCGACGAGCGCGGTGGACTCCAGGAAGACTTCGAGACGTCGCAGGTTGTCGAGCTCGTCGAACTCCTCGTCGCCGATCACCGCACCCTCGTTCGACGTCTCGAACTCGGAGCCGACCCCGACGAGCTCGCGCAGGTTCTCGACCCGGCCCATCGCCTCGATGGTCTGCTCCGCCTCCAGCGCAGCCAGCATGCCCGTGTCGGTGAGCACCGACTCGACCCCGGCCTTGACACCTTCTTCCTCAGTCACTTCCCGCAGGTGATCCATGATGGCGACGAACTCGGCGATCGCCGTCTGGGCCCGGGCATTGAGTTGGGATATGTCCCGCGCCCGTCGCAGCCCCTCGGCGAACCCGACCTTCTGAGATTGACTGAACCGGTCGACATGGGCGATCGTCGTGTCCCCGATCCCCCGTCGCGGCTCGTTGATGATCCGCTTCAGTGAGACCTCGTCTGCCGGGTTGACCAACGCCCGCAGGTACGCAATGGCGTCCTTGATCTCCTTGCGGTCATAGAACTTGACCGAGCCGACCACTGTGTAGGGCACGGCTCTCCTCACCAGGACGTCCTCGATGACGCGGGACATGGCATTGGTCCGATAGAAGACCGCCATGTCGGAGAGGTTGAAACCGTCGCCCTGGAGACGCTCGACCTCGTCGGCGATATAGCCGGCTTCGTCGTGCTCGTCCTCGGCCTCGTATCGCAGGATCGGGCCTCCCCGACCCCGGTCCGACCACAGGTTCTTGGGAGTCCGTTTGGTGTTGTTGGAGATCACCGAGTTGGCCGCGTCGAGGATCGTCTCGGTAGACCGGTAGTTCTGGTCGAGGATGACGATGCGGGCGTCCGGGTAATCGACTTCGAAATCCCTGATGTTGCGGATGTCGGCACCGCGGAATCTGTAGATCGACTGGTCCGAGTCCCCCACCACGCAGAGATTGCGATGACTGGCAGTGAGCTGCTTGACCAGCATGTACTGGGCGCGGTTGGTGTCCTGGTACTCGTCGACGAGCACATAGCGGAAGCGCTCCTGATAGATGGCGAGCACATCCGGGAAGGCACCGAACAACTCCACAGTCACCATGAGGAGATCGTCGAAATCCATCGCCGAGGCCTCGAGGAGACGCTGCTGGTAGAGGCGGTAGACGTCCGCCACCTGCTCGTGATAGAACCCGTCGCCCTGGTCGGCAAAGGCCTCGTAGTCGACCAACTCGTTCTTCGCCTTCGAGATCACAGCCTTCATTGCCCTCGGCGGGAAGCGCTTCGGATCGACATCGAGGTCTTTCAAGACCAGGTGGATCAGCCGGAGCGAATCGGCCTCGTCATAGATCGAGAATCCCGACCGGTACCCGAGACGTGACGCCTCCCGACGCAAGATGCGTACGCAGGCGGAATGAAAGGTGGACACCCACATCGACCTGATGGCGCCACCAACCAGCGAGCCGACGCGGCCCTTCATCTCATCGGCGGCCTTGTTGGTGAAGGTGATGGCCAGGATGGCGTCGGGGGCGACCCTCAGATCGCGGATCAGATGAGCGATCCGGTAGGTGAGTACTCGAGTCTTGCCCGACCCGGCCCCGGCGACCACCAGGACCGGACCTTCGGTGGCGGCTACCGCCTCACGCTGTGAGGGGTTGAGGTCGGCGAAGAGTGGGGATTCCGCGGGGACATCGTCGAGGAACCACTCTGCTTGCATCGAGACACGATGGTACCGGTGGTCGGCGACGAATCACACGTGTGTGATCAGTTGGTCAACACCGAGTCGTCGCCCAGCTCCACCGATGCAGTGGCGTCGAGGTCGATGACCTCGGGTGCATCCTCTTCGCCGAGGACAGCTCGACGGCGGAGAGGAAGGGAGAAGCAGAAGCGGGCGCCAGTGGGGAACCGTCGCTCGTACCAGACCTCGCCCCCCATGGCCCGGGCCAATCTCCTGGCGATGGGAAGACCGAGCCCGATCCCGGTCGCCTCCCTCGTGTCGCCTTTCGAGACCTGCTCGAAGTTGTCGAACACGCGTTGGGTCTCCTCGTCGGGGACGCCCGGACCGTTGTCGGATATCACGATGAGGTATTGGTCGCCGAGAACGAAGCCCTCGACCATCACCTGGTCGCCTCCGTATTTTCGGGCGTTCTCCATGAGGTTGCGAATGACCTGCTGAACCCTTCGGCGATCGGCCCTGACCCGCACCCCGTCGGGAAGGGAGACAACCGCGCTCTTCCTCCCGCCGGTAGGGAACACCATCTTGGACACATCAGCCAGAAGGTCGCCCAGATCGAACAGCTCTGGGTGGAATCGCAACCGGTCGGCCTCGAGACGAGGGATGACAAGTACGTCTTCCACGAGATCGCCGAGATACATCGACTGTCGATTGATGATCCCGAGGAACTCATCGACCTCCTTCTCGGGGAGGTCCTTCCACGATTCGACCAGCGTGTCGGCGAATCCGGCGATCGAGGTCAAGGGGGTGCGGAGCTCGTGGCTCACCATCGCAACGAACTCGTCCTTGATCCGATGGGCCTCCTCGGAGAGACGCACGATTTCTCGCTCGCGTTGGCGCCCTTGTCTCGTGATCGTGACCGCCCAGATCACCCCGACGACCCCCACCAGGGCCAGGGCAATGGACCACCAACTCAGGGCATCAGGCAATTGGGGCACGTGACGTCTCTCT
>JARDZU010000029.1 GCA_029240695.1 Acidimicrobiia bacterium
AACTTCGTTGCCGGCATCGATGAGGCAACATTCCAAGAGCTCAACGAGACCAAGGCGTTCAACAATCTGGCAGTGAGCGGTCTCTATCCACCGGCCTCGACATTCAAAGCGATCACCTACACCGCCAAGCTCGAGGAGAACCTGCCCTTCCCGAGCGAAGTGGAAGGAGTCGATGGCGACCTGATCCATTGTGACGGGACACTCGTCCTCGACGAACTGGCCGATGGCTCAGCACAGGTCAAGCACGACTGGTATGACCCGCGGAATCTCGGCTGGCTCGACATCCACGGAGCTCTGTCGAACTCTTGCAATATCTATTTCTGGAACGTCGCTCTGGGGACGTACACCAATTACCCCCAGGGGTCGGCCAAAGAGAACATCCTGCAGGAATGGGCCACCCGTGTGGGATATGGGCACGAGACCGGCATCGACCTGACCAGTGAGGCGCCCGGCATCATCCCTACCCGCCAGCTCTTCGAGGAGTGGAAGGAATATCAGCTCGAGAACCCCGATGAGCCGCCTCGACTCGAGCCGGCCCGTCTCGAGCTGGCATCACCATGGCTCGGTGGAGACCTCATGGACTTCGCCATCGGCCAGGGAGCCTTCACGGCGACTCCGCTTCAGGTCGCGTCCTCGTTTGCGGTGCTGGTCAACGGCGGGAAGGTGATGGAGCCCCGCGTGGTGAAAGAGACCATCGACAGCGAAGGCAATGTCATCCCGGTCGAGCGTCCTGCGCCGGTGACGGTCGACATAGATCCGGCCACGCGGGCGTCCCTGCTCGAAGATCTCGGCGGCGTCGTGAATGGAGGCACGGCCGCGGCCGCCTTCGCGGATTTCGGTGAAGGCGTGGAGAACGTCGGAGGGAAGACCGGTACCGCTCAGGTGTCGGCGACCCGGGACAACCACGCCTGGTTCGTCGGAGTCGCCCCTCTCGACAACCCCAAATACGTGGTAGCGATCCTCATCGACGAGGGCGGGTCCGGCGGGCAAGTGGCGGCACCGGTGGCCCGGAACATCATGCAGTATCTGACTGGCAACGAGCAGACCCCGATTGTCGAGGGCGAGGAGGCCGACTAATGGCTGTGCTCACCCGTCTCCGCGAGGTGGCCGTCGACCGGGGCCGCAACAAGTCGGACCGCATCCTCTTCGGGACGATGCTCGCCCTCTCCGCCTTTGGATTGCTCATGGTCTATTCCGCAACCAGGAGCAGCGGCTCGGTGGGTATGGAGCGGCAGATGATCTTTGTGGCTGCCGGGCTGACCCTCTACGCGGTCATCTCCAATATCGACTATCGGGAACTGAAGAACCTGATCCCGATCATGTCGATCGCGGTTCTGGTTGGGTTGTTCGCGGTCTACCTGTTCGAGCCGGTCAATGGGGCACGGCGATGGATCGATCTCGGGTTCTTCAAGCTCCAACCGGCCGAGTTCGCCAAGGTGATCGTCATACTGCTCCTGGCCGCGATCCTCTCTCCCAGCAACCGAGAAGAGGTTGGTCAGCGCCAACTCACCTGGCCCACGGTGTTTCGGGCGATTTTCATCGTTGCCCTTCCCGCGGTCCTGGTCCTCTTCGAGCCGGATCTCGGCACAACCCTCGTATTCGGGTTCATTCTCTTCGTGATGCTGTTCGTCGCCGGAGCTACCTGGCGTCAGATGCTGGCCCTGGCAGGGACAGCAGCGTTGGGCGTGGTTGCGGTCCTCCAGTTCAAGTTGCTCGAGGAGTACCAGATGAATCGGATCTTGGTGTTGTTCCGACCCGAGATCGATCCACAGGGAATCGGCTACAACATCCTGCAGTCGAGATATGCCGTGGGCTCAGGCCAATTGTTCGGCAAGGGTCTGTTTGCCGAAGGGACGCAGACCTCCTTCGAGTACGTACCCGAACAGGAGACCGACTTCATCTTCACGGCGGTGGCCGAGCAACTTGGATTCGTTGGCGGCGTCCTCGTTGTCGCCGCTTTCGCCGTCATCATTTGGAGACTCCTCGTGATCGCGGCAAACGCCAGGGATCGCTTCGGCGCCCTCATCGCTTCGGGTCTGGCGGCAATGATGGTTTTCCATGTGTTCGTGAATGTCGGGATGACGATCGGGATCATGCCGGTCACGGGCATCCCTCTGCCTTTCCTTTCTGCCGGCGGGTCCTTCTACTTGGCGATGACTCTCGCGCTCGGGATTGCCAACTCCGTCTGGCTATTGCGCACGCCCGTGCCAGGCGAGAACCAGCTCAGCTGAATCCCGTTCACGTCTACCCTGCCGCCCGTGGACCGACGTGGTGAACGAGGGTGGGTGGAGGTCATCTGTGGCCCCATGTTCTCCGGCAAGAGCGAAGAGCTCATCCGTCGGGTGACCCGATACCAGATCGCCCGGGTCCCGATTCAGACTTTCAAGCCACAGCTCGATGTCAGATACGCCGACTCCCAAGTCGTCTCCCATTCCAGCCTCAAGGTCGAGGCGATACCGGTGGAGACATCGTCTGAGCTCCTACACCGGGTCGAGGACAGCACACAGGTCATCGGGATCGATGAGGGGCAGTTCTTCGACGGTGGGCTGGTGGACGTGGTCGAACAGCTCGCCTCCGCCGAGAAGCAGGTGATCGTCGCCGGTCTGGACACCGACTATCTGAGACGCCCGTTCGAGCCCATCCCGACGCTGTGCGACCGTGCCGAGTACGTGACCAAGATGCTGGCTGTGTGTCACAAGTGCGGTGGGCCGGGCATGTACACCCAGCGGATCGTTCATTCGGAGGAGCTCGTCGTTCTCGGGGCGCAAGGCGCCTACGAAGCCCGGTGCCGCGTGTGCTACGACCCAACCGAGGTCGAACAGCCGGAGCTCGATCTCGGCGCCGGATAGTTTCAGCGTTTCCTTTCTGGTAACCTGGGCTGGTCCGCCAGACGCGACATCTTCCCCTCTTCGGAGCGTTTCGTTGATGAGCACCCTTGCATACCGGCTAGCCGGCATGTCAGTCTTTGGCGACCGCCTCTACGCAGGGCGGGCGCCGCAGCGCGATCTGGCGCATCTATTCGGGCCCGACAGCCCCTGCCAGGAAATGGGCATTCGGGTCGACCCAAGCATCGACTCTCAGAGGAGTGACAACACATGGCTCTATTTCGCAAGAAGAGCCCACAGATCGTTCGGAAGTCATCGACGGAAGGGACCGTCGAGGAACACAAGACCGTCCGCGTCAAGGGAAAAAAGGTAGAGGTCACCAGGGTCGAGGGCAGACCTGCCCCGGCCACGAAACCCAAGAAGGATCGACGCCACCAGCCCTCAGGCAAGGGTGGCGGCAACCACTCCAGGAACGGAGTCTCGACCTCCAGGACTCGCACGCGCAGGCCGGTCGACGACGAGGTGATACTCCCGGTCGAGTCCGGGCGCAAGCAGATGCTCGTCCGGGTGCACCGGGGCCAGACACAGATGGTGATCCTCGAAGGCCCCGTCCTCGTCGAGCACTACGTCGCTCGTGAAGATGCCGGATCGGTGGCAGGGAACATCTACCTGGCCAAGGTTCGCAATGTCCTCCCCGGTATGGAGGCGGCATTCCTGGATTTCGGTGCCTCCAAGAATGGAGTTCTCTATGCATCGGACGTCGCCTCCGACGGGAAGGGCAACGGACGGCCCACCCGCAGGATCGAGAATGTCCTCAAAGAGGGCGATGACGTCCTGGTCCAGGTGACCAAGGATGCGATGGGTGCCAAGGGCGCCCGACTGACGGGGGTACCGTCGCTCCCCGGGCGCTACCTCGTCCTCGTCCCCGACTCGGACAGCATCGGGATCAGCCGCCGGCTGCCTGACGATGACCGGACCCGACTCCGGGAAGTGATCAACAAGGTGCGTCCCGAGGGCTATGGCGTGATCGTGAGAACCGCCGCTCTCCATGCCAGCGCCGAGGAGCTGGCTGCCGACATCTCCCGCTTGCGCAAGGTCTGGGACCGGATCGGTGAGGAATCGAAGGACGGCGGCGCGCCCCGTCTCGTTCATCAGGAGCCCGATCTCCTCATCAAGGTCATTCGTGAGCATTTCACGGCGGACTTCCGCAAGTTGCTCATCGATGACGCCAAGGCGTATGAGACCGTGGTCGACTATCTGCGCGGGACCGCGCCCGACCTGGTGTCCAAGGTGCAGCACTACACCGACGATGTCCCGCTGTTCGAGCGGTATCACGTCGACGACCAGATCAAGAAGGCCCTAGACCGAAAGGTCTATCTCCCGTCGGGCGGTCATCTCGTCATCGATCGGACCGAGGCGCTCACCGTCATCGATGTCAACACCGGGAAGTTCGTCGGGTCCTCGAATCTGGAGGAGACCGTTCTCCAGAACAACCTGGAAGCGGCCGAGGAGATCGGACGTCAACTTCGGCTGCGAGACATCGGCGGGATCATCGTCATCGACTTCATCGACATGGAGACGATCGACAATCAGCAGCAGGTGCTGCGACGCCTCAAGGAGGCTCTAGCCAAGGACAAGACCCGGACCCAGGTCTTCGATGTGTCTCATCTTGGCTTGGTGGAGATGACCCGGAAGAACGTCTCGGCTGGGCTGCTCGAGCAGTTCTCATCGAAGTGCGAAGAATGCGGCGGTCGCGGTGTGATCGTCCATGATCACGCCATCCACGCAGACGATCTCGTCGTGGAGGACTTCTCGCTGGCGGAATAGGCAGCCTTTGCGGTAACCGGTCGAACCGGTACCATTCACCATCCATCCCCTTCCAGAGGTTTACCCATGTACGCCATCATTCGCGCCGGAGGCAAACAGGCCAAGGTGCAATCGGGCGACGTAATCGAGATTGAGCGGGTGAAAGGCGACGCCGACGAGATGTCCTTTTCGCCTCTCTTGATCGTGGACGACAAGGGAAATGCGGTGTCGGATCGTGACCTCCTTTCCAAGGCATCGGTGACGGCCAAGGTGCTCGGCGAGTCCCAGGGCCCGAAGATCGACATCTTCAAGTACAAGAACAAGACCGGCTATCGGCGTCGCCAGGGTCACCGCCAGAAGTACACACAGATCGAGATCACAGAAATCACGCTGCCCGGCGCAAAGGCCAAGTCCTCCCAGGCCAAGCCTGCCGCGAAGTCGGGCCCGGCGAAGGCTTCCGAAGCGAAGCCGGCCACGGCGAAGGCGCCGGCTGCCAAGAAAGCAGCTGCCAAGACTGCCACCACCAAGGCAGGGGCGGCGAAAACCAGCAAGCAAGCAAAGACCGACTCGTCAGAGGAGGAGTGAGATGTCAAAGACAAAAGCAGGCGGTTCCTCCAAGAACGGTCGGGACTCCGCCGCGAAGCGGCTCGGTTCCAAAGTGTTCGACGGTGAGTTCGTGAACGCCGGGGCGATCCTGGTGCGTCAGCGTGGGACCAGGATCCATCCCGGTGAGAACGTGGGCAAGGGATCCGATGACACCCTGTTCGCCACCGCACCCGGCACTGTCAAGTACGGGACCCGAGCCAATCGGCGCCGGGTCAGCGTCCTTCCCGAGTAGTTAGCTTCCGGTCGTGTTCGTCGACCGGGTCCGTGTCAACCTCCGCGCCGGCAACGGCGGTGCGGGGGTTGTCTCGTTTGTGAGGGCCAAGGGGAAGCCCAAGGGCAAGCCGACCGGGGGAAACGGTGGTCCAGGCGGGTCGGTATACCTCAGGGCTGATCCCTCGGTGGCCACGCTGCTCCGCTACCAGCGAAACCCGCACTACGCAGCGGGCCACGGCACCCACGGCCAGGGTGATGTCCGACATGGCAAATCCGGTGAGGCTCTGTACCTTCCGGTTCCGCTCGGAACCGTCGTGATCGACGACGAAGGAACAATGGTCGCTGACCTGGTCGAAGAGGGTCAGGAGATCGAAGTCGTCAAGGGCGGGCGGGGCGGCCGGGGCAACGCCGCCTTCGTCAACCCCTCCAACCGGGCTCCGAGCGTGGCCGAGCAAGGGGAGTACGGGCGGTCGGAATGGCTCACCCTCGAGCTGAAACTCCTCGCCGACGCTGCCCTCATCGGCTTCCCCAACGCCGGGAAATCCACATTCATCTCCAAGGTGTCGGCCGCCAAACCCAAGATCGCCGACTATCCCTTCACGACTCTCGTGCCGAACCTGGGTGTCGTGAGCTTCGACGGGCGGGAGTTCGTCCTGGCCGACATCCCGGGCCTGATCGAAGGTGCAGCTTCTGGGAAGGGTCTCGGTCACGAGTTCCTCCGTCATGTCGAGCGGGCGCGGGTCCTCGTCATCCTTCTCGATCCGTCGCCGATGCAGGAGCGGTCGCCGCAGGAGCAGTTGCACATCCTCAGGCGGGAGATCGCCGACTACGCCTCCGAGATCGGGGCAAGACCGAGCATTGTGCTCCTCAACAAGTCGGACCTCTTCGACGTGACCGACCTCGCGACGGCGCTCGATGCCACGCCGGTCTCGGCAATCAGCGGGGAGGGCATTCGAGAGTCACTGCATGCCATAGCCGACCTGGTCGATGAGGCGGAGCGGATCGCGCCGCTTCGTAAGGGATATGTCCTCCACCGTCCGCTGGGCCCGACGTTCACGGTTCGAAGCGAAGAAGGTGGCTGGCGCATCGAGGGCCTCGCCGCCGAGCGAGCGGTTGCTTTCGCCGACCTGACCCTGCCCGAAGCGGCCGACATGGCAGCCTGGCGGCTCTCTCGACTCGGTGTGGATCAGGCGCTGTTGGAGGCAGGGGCGATCGAGGGCGACGAGGTCAGGATCGGAGAGATCTCCTTCGAATTCACCCCGGAGCGGGAAGAGGAGGAATAGCCATGCGGGTTCAACCGCGAGCGGCACACTCGACGCAACGTGAGGCGGCGGGCAGCGCGTCCAGCCGAGCAACTCCGATGTCGTTTCCGCACGCGTCACACTTCCCGTAAGTGCCGTCGTCGATCTTGATCAATGCCCTGTCGATGTCCTCGATGGAACGCGTAATGGATCGCGCAGTAGCAGTGGTGCTCAGCCGCTCCACCGCCTCGGTGGTGCCGTCCCCGACCCGTTTCCCGAATGACACGGCGGCCCCCGTCGTTGGCGGAGCGGTCAGTCTGCCCAATTCGACCTCGAGCTCGGCTTTGCGATCGATGAGGGTCTGGCGGAGCGAATCCATGCGATCGAACCTTAGGAAGCGGAGTCATCAGCGTTCATCCGTACAATGGTCGGCCGATGAGTTTTGAGACCCCGCGAGCGGTCGCTGACGCGTTGCGCTCGGTCGATTATCTGCCCGACGACCGCATAGCGCAGGTCGTCTTTCTCGCCGACCGACTCGACAAGCCAATCCTGGTCGAGGGACCAGCAGGGGTTGGGAAGACAGAGCTCGCCAAGTCGCTGGCCAAGGTCACAGGACGCGACCTGATCAGGCTCCAGTGCTACGAGGGCCTCGACGAGGCCAAGGCGCTCTACGAGTGGAACTACAAGAAGCAGTTGCTCAGAATCCAGGCCGACGTCGACCACGACTGGGAGGACATCGAGCAGGACATCTTCTCGGAGGATTTCCTTCTCACTCGCCCACTCCTCGAGGCTATTCGCTCCGAGAATCCCGTCGTGTTGCTCATCGACGAGGTGGACCGGGTCGAGGTCGAGACAGAGGCGCTGCTCCTCGAGATCCTCTCCGATTTCCAGGTGTCAATCCCCGAGTTGGGGACGATGGAGGCCCGGACCCAACCGATGGTTGTTCTCACGTCCAACAACACCCGCGAGTTGAGCGAGGCGCTGAAGCGCCGCTGCCTCTTCCTCCACATCGACTACCCCGACGCTCAGAGGGAGCAGGAGATCCTCGCCGCTCGGGTTCCCGGGTTGTCCGAGCATCTGGCCGCACAGGTGGCCAAAGTGGCCCGGTCGATCCGAAGCCTCGACCTGAAGAAGGCGCCCTCCGTCTCGGAGACCATCGATTGGGCGCGGACCCTCCTTGCCCTCTCTATCGAGGATGTCGACGAGGCGATCCTGGGCGACACACTGCACGTCCTCCTCAAGTACCAGGCCGACATCGAGAAGGCGGCCAAGGAGCTGACTTCGAGCCCTCCATCGTGACATGCTCGGGATAATCACCGGTTTCATCGACGAGCTGAGGGCGGCCGGCGTCCCGGTGTCGATGGTGGAGGCCATCGATGGGATGCGGGCAGTAGAGGCCGTAGAGATCGGCGACAGAATCGCCCTCCGCGAGACGTTGCGGGCCACCTTGATCAAGAACCTGCGTCATGAGCGCGCCTTCGATACTGCGTTCGACGTCTATTTCTCGATTGTTCCCCAGTCCCTCTCCGAACCAGAGGATTTCGGGGAATTCGATTCTCAGCCGCATTCCGACCGTTCTGATGCCCTTGAGCCGCCCCCGTTCGATATCGACGGACTCCTCGATTCGCTCCTCGAGGCGCTAGCCGGTCTCGACGAGGAGGCAATCCGGCGTGGGGCCCGTACCGCGGTCGACGAGTTGGCCGGGATGGAGCCGGGCCGGCCAGTCGGCGGGACGTACTACCTGTACCGAACGCTGCGCCGGCTTGATCTGGCCGATCTCGAGGAGAGATTGATCTCTGCCCTCACCGACGATCAGGACCTGTCAGATTTCGAAAGGCGTCTGCTCCGCGAGGAGGTGGAGGCCAGGATCGAGCGTCTACGGCAGGAAATCGAGGAAGAGATTCGACGACGTCTTGTGGCCGATCGCGGTCGTGATGCGGTGGCGCGCACCCTGCGGCGGCCTCTCATCGAGGATGTCGACCTGATGCATGCCACGACCAGCGACCTCCACGAAATGGAGGACGCCATCGGGCCCCTTACACGGAAGCTGGCAGCCCGGTTGGCCCGACGCCGTCGGATGCGGGCGGGTCGGCTCGATTTCCGTCGCACGATGCGAAAATCGTTGGCAACGGGCGGCGTCCCAGCAGACCCACAGTTCCGTCATCCACGGCCTCACCGGCCGGAGGTCTGGCTCCTCTGCGACATCAGCGGGTCAATGGCGACATTCTCCCGCTTCACACTGCAGTTCACCCACGCCATGTCGACCCACTTCTCCAAGTTGCGGTCTTTCGCCTTCGTCGACACCATCGATGAGGTCAGTGACTTCTTCGGCCCGGGGGTGGATTTCGGCTCAGCGTTGCGGCGCGTCACTACCGAGGCAGAGGTGGTGTGGCTGGATGGGCATTCCGATTACGGCAACTCCCTGGAGACTTTTCACACACGGTACGGCCGTCAGCTCACTCCCCGGACGACGGTCATCATCACAGGCGACGCCCGTAACAATTACCGGCCACCACGGGACGGCGTGCTCGGCGACATCGCAGAGGCGTCACGCGCCTTGATCTGGCTCAACCCCGAACCAGAGGCCTACTGGGACACCGGCGATTCGGCGATGTCCCACTATGCCGGCCATTGCACCTCGGTCCATGAGGTGCGAACGCTGCGCCAGCTAGAGCAATTCATCGAGGATTTGACCCTCCCCGGGCCAAGGCCCCTGCAGAATGTCTAAACCGTGAGACGCTTTTTGCCGATGTTGTGGCACACGCCTATCTACGGGCGATCGGACTAGAGGTGAATTACATGGGCTCGCGGATACTCGTTGTCGAGGACTCGGCCGTCATCAGACGGCTCATCGAAGTCTGTCTCCGCGCTGCTGACCTCGAAATCCTCACCCGTGAGGACGGGAAGACCGGGCTCGCCGCCGTGGGCTCGGAGTCACCCGACCTGGTCGTCCTGGACATCGGGCTTCCCGGAATGGATGGGTGGGAAGTGTTGGATCGCATCCGTCGCGACGAGTCGACGAGAAACATCCCGGTTGTCGTCCTCACCGCCCATGCCGAAGAGGAATCCCGACGCAGGGCGAATGAGGGCGGGGCAGATGCTTTCGTCACCAAGCCGTTCCAGCCCAACGATTTCCGGTCGACGGTCCTCTCACTTCTCGAGTAGCTGGCCACAGCCGCGAACCCAGGGTTCCCACCACCGCTCAGCGAAGTCTGGCGCCCTGAGTTGACCTGGACTGCCGGCTAGGCGGGTTCTTTCTCTAGAACCTCGGCGAGACGCTGGGCGAGGTCTACCACCCGGTTGGAGTATCCCCACTCGTTGTCGTACCACGACATGACCTTGACCAGGTTTCCGCCGAGCACCTGAGTGCCGCCGGCATCGAAGATCGATGAGTGCGGGTTCCCGATGATGTCGGTCGACACGATCGGATCCTCCACATACTCCAGGATGCCGGTCATCGGCCCTTCCGCCGCAGCCCTCACCGCGGCGTTCACTTCTTCGACCGTCACGTCACGATCGAGCTCCACCACCAGGTCGACCGTCGAGCCGTCGGGCACCGGCACTCGCATCGCCATGCCGTCGAGCTTCCCGGCGAGATTGGGGATGACCTCCCCGATGGCGGCCGCGGCGCCGGTGCTCGTCGGGATGATGTTCTCGGTCGCCGCCCGGCTCCGACGTAGGTCCTGGTGTGGGACATCGGCCAGCACCTGGTCGTTGGTGTAGGCATGGACCGTCGTCATCACGCCCTTGCGGATGCCGAAGTTGTCGTCCAGCACCTTGGCCAGTGGCGCCAGTGAGTTCGTGGTGCACGAGGCGTTGGAGACGATGATGTCGTCGGAGTCGAGTTGGTCGTCGTTGACCCCCAGGACGACTGTCTCATCCACCTTGTCCTTCGAAGGGACGGTGAGAATGACTCGTTTGGCCCCGGCATCGATGTGCTTCTGGAGGGTTGCGCGGTCCCTGAAGACGCCAGTCGACTCGATGACGATGTCGACGTCAAGGTCCTGCCAGGGCAACGACGAGGGGTCGCGCTCCATGAGCATCTTGATCTCATGCTCTCCGACCCTCATCACACCGTCGTCCACTTTGACGTCTTCCTCGAACCGTCCCATCACCGAGTCGTACTCGAGGAGGTAGGCGAGAATGTCGTCGTCGGAGAGGTCGTTGATGGCGACAACTTTGAGACCCGAATTCGGCCGCGAAGCGATGATGCGAAATACCGCCCGCCCGATCCGCCCGAACCCGTTGATTGCGACGTTGACCATGTTCATTCTCCATTGAGGTAGGTGGCGATCATCCCGGTGACCTCGACCACCCGGTTCGAGTAGCCCCAGCCATTGTTGAACCAAGTGATGGTCTTCACCAGGGTTCCCCCTGTCACCATTGTGGCCAGACTGTCGTAGACACCGGAGTGCGCGATCGATCGCACATCAGAGGAAACAATCGGATCTGCGACATATTCGATGATTCCCTGGTACTTCCTCTCGCAGGCCACCCTGACGAGGCCATTGACCTCTGCTTCGTCGGTAGCGCGCTCGACGTCGACCACCATGTCCACGGTCGAGCCGTCGACAACGGGAACATTGAGGGCGACCACCGCCAGCTTGCCCTCGAGCTCGGGCAGGACCTGAGTGATGATCTCGGCAGAGTTCGTCTCGGCGGGGATGATGTTCTCCCCGGCAGCCCGGGATGTCCGGTAGGAGTCGGTCGGCACATCAGCAAGCCGTCCTGCATTGGACATCGCCTTTACGACAGTCATGTAGGCGCGCTTGAGCCCGAGCTCCTCGTTGATTGTCTTCAATATCGGTGCGGCGGCGTTCGATGTGTTGGAGCCGAGCGCCACCTGGTCGACATCAGCCGTGAGGACGTCGTCGTTTATCCCACGAAGAAGCAATGGGATCTCACCGGGGATCTCAGGGCTCGAGGTCAAGACGACCTTCTTCGCCCCGGCCTTGAGATGCTGGTCCAGGGCTTCCTTGGTCCGATAGCGGCTGGTGGTCTCGAGTACGACATCAACGCCGAGCTCCCCCCAATCGGCATCGCCCGGCTCGCGCGCGTCCAGCCAGGCGACATTTCTGTCGCCGTAAGACAGTGTGCCGTCGGCATAGGACACAGGCGCCGGAAAGCGGCCGTATATGGAGTCGTACTTGAGGAGGTAGGTGAGTGCCTCGGGATCGGCGATATCGCTGATCGCCACGATGTCGAGGTCGGCCCGATTGTGGAGGAGGCGCATCACGTTCCGCCCGATTCGGCCGAAGCCCATGAGCCCTATCCGGGTTGTCATCATCGATCGATTCCTTTCTGCGGGACTGAAACTAGTGGTCATACCCCTTGGCGACCCAAACCAGCACCGGTAAGTTCGGCTTCGGGAGGGTTGAGATGCTGTTGGCTTTCGCCCTGAGTGCCGTGTGCCTGGTGGCCCCGGTAGATGGCTCGGTCGTCGCCGAATATGCGCCGGTGGGTTCTTACGGTGGCCACTGGGGCATCGACTATGCGGCGGCTGCGGGTTCACAGGTGCGGGCACCTGCCTCGGGCCGGATCACTTTCGCTGGCTCGGTAGCGGGGATGAGATCGGTGACCATCGAACCGGTCCCCGGGTTCAAGGTGTCGTTGAGCTTTTTGTCGGAGATCGAGCAGTCGTCGGGATCCAGGGTCGATCGGGGTGATGTGATCGGACGGTCCGGATCACCCCACGGCGTGAACGGGGTCCATCTGTCGACCAGAATCGACGGCGAGTACGTCGACCCCGCGAGCCAACTGGGATGTCGTGACACCGACATCACCCGGGCGCTCCGGCTGGTGACGCCTCCGGGACCGTATGCTCGGCAACGTGCGCACTGGGATCCTGGGCGGGACGTTCGACCCGATCCATATCGCCCATCTCCACGCCGGCGAGACGGCGTTGTTCGCCGCCGACCTCGACCGGGTGTTGTTCCTGCCCGCCGGCGACCCGTGGCAAAAAGGAGCACGTGAGCTCACACCAGCCGCCGAACGTCTGGAGATGACGAGGCTGGCCGTCGAAGAAGCGGACGGGTTCGAGGTAGACGATCGTGAGATCGATCGGCACGGTCCTACCTACACCATCGATACCTTGCTCACTTTCCCTTCGGGCGAGGAGCTGTTCCTCATCCTCGGCGCTGACGCCGCCCTCGGGCTTCCCACGTGGCACCGCTGGGAGGAGGTCATCGAAAGGGCGGGCATCGTCGTCGTGCCCCGACCGGGGACGGATCCCGCGGCGGTCGCCGCGACGGTTCCCCAGGCCACCATCCTGGAAATGTCGGCGCTCGATATCAGCTCGACATCGATCCGTGAATTAGCGGCTTCAGGGCGCCCCTATCGCTTCCTGGTGCCTTCAGAAGTCCACCGTTTCATCGAAAGCAAGGGCATCTACACGCAAATGTGAGCAGGCGATATGGTGGGGACGCAAACGACCAGGAGGCAGCCCCGTAGATAGCGGAAGAGAACAGGCCCGGGTGGCGGCGGACGCCATCTTCAGCAAAAAGGGCATGGACATCGTGTTGCTCGACGTAGAAGGGCTGTTCGTTCTCTCCGACGTCTTCGTGATCGCCACCGGGACCTCCCGTCCTCACGTCCAATCGCTCGCCGAGCACGTCGAGGAGCGGATGTCCGAGGACCTCGGGCTCAAGCCTCTGCGTAGCGAAGGCCGGGCGGAGGCAGAGTGGGTGCTTCTCGATTTCGGCGATGTCATCGTCCACGTCTTTCAGGCGTCGGCACGTGAGTTCTACGGCCTGGAGCGTTTGTGGGCCGATGCCGAGAAAGTCGATTGGGTCGAGCCGGTCGCCGCCGACGGATGACGCCACTGAAGGGTCAGGGAGAGCCCGAACTGGCCTCTCCACTTGGCACCGGCGCCGGGAGCAAACGCCTCAGCAGGAACAGCCCACGTGGGGTAGCCAAGTTCAAGACTCCTCGTTAAGACCCCTGATCGGGGACGGTCAAGTCATTGTCGACTATCTCCCCGTTGGCTTTCTCCGAGGGTTGGCTCATGGTGGTGCAGGCCGATAACCTGGGGCTTTCCCCATTTGGGGCTGTAGCTCAGCCTGGCAGAGCACCTGACTGGCAGTCAGGGGGTCAGGGGTTCAAATCCCCTCAGCTCCACTCGATCCCGTGTATCTGAGCGATTGTCCTGCTGGTCTTTCACGCGTCGACGGGCGATCCAGGTCTAAACAAGTTTGGACGTGCGTTGTCGTCCGGACTACTCAGGTGGGATGTTCTGGTTGAGCCGGAACAGATTGTCGGCGTCGTATTGGGCCTTGACGCGACGGAGCCGGTCCCAGGTTCCTCCCGGGTAGGCAGCCCGCACACGGTCCTGTCCCTCATCGGCGAGGAAGCCGACGTACCCGGTGAGGTCGCCATTGCCGAGGGACTTGGCGAAGTCGGACACCCACGTCTCGCGCCGCTGGCGGTCGTCGGGGCCTTCGTAGAACGAAGCGACGTTGATCATCATTTTCCGATCGCGGTGAGCGAACGCTGTGGCGTCGTTTGGGACACGAGCCATTGCTCCGCCCAGGACCCGGAGTTGGGCTACCCGCATTGGTGCATCCGAGTCTTCGAGATAACCGAGGATGGTCTCCGCGGTTGCCGAATCGAAGGTATCGGCCCACAACGTCCGCGCCACTGCCAGCGGTCGGTACTCCTCGTCTTCTGGTCCGTAGATCTCCGGATAGGGCATCTCTTGGACCATGTCGGCGATCGGCTGAGCGAGTTGACGGAACCGATCCGCCACCTTCTGCCCTTCGTCGATGTCGCCGCACCACGCCACAAGGGCCATGATCACGAGACTGCCGTGGAGCTCCTCTGGGACAAATGGCAGGGGCGGGCAGCTCATGACGTTGGCGATAGTCGACAACTCTTCGTGTGCCTGCTCCGCCTCGGCAATGAACCCGACGATGGTGTCGACCGTGGCCGGGAGAACCATCATCCCGCCGACGATCCGGTCCAGCTCCTCTAATCGAAGTTGGAATTTGGTGGCGACCCCGAAATTGCCTCCACCTCCCCTGATGGCCCAGAAGAGGTCGGGATGAGACTCCTCATCAGTGCGTACCACCTGGCCGTCCGCCGTAACCACCTCGGCGGCAAGTAGCGAGTCGATCGTCATGCCGTGCTTTCGGACCAGGAACCCGATTCCGCCTCCCAGGGTGATTCCGCCAAGTCCCACCGATCCTGTGTCGCCGAGCCCCGTGGCCAGCCCGACGGCGTTGGTCTCGTTGCTGTATTCGGCGGCGGTGAGACCGGAGTCGGCCCATGCGGTCATGGCGTCGACGTCGATTTCGAGGGTCTTGAGGCTCCTCAGATCGACAACGATTCCGCCATCGGTGGTGCTGTGTCCGGCGGCGCTGTGCCCGCCACTGCGGATGGCGAGCTCGACACCGGTCTCCCGGGCGATGGTCAGGACCGTCGCTATATCGCTGGCGTCTGCCACCTGAGCGACCGCGGCGGGGCGCACGCCGTCGTAGACAGGTGTGAAGAGTCGGTGGGCGTCGTCGTACCCATCATCTTCGGGTGTGAAAAGCTGTCCTTTCAGGGCTTGGCGAAGACGCTCGACGTCGAAATTGGGTCTGGCTGCGATGGACATCGGCTGACCTCCTGATCTTGCTCATTGCTCCCATCTTCACAACGATCGGGTCATGCCCAAAACGACACATATCGGCCAAAAGGCGATCGACGGAGGTGCGAGGTAGCGTCGCATGATGCGGCCCGACTACTCATATGGCCTTTCCACGTACTCGATCGTGGGCGCGGATCCGGAGGCGAGGGAGTGTGGCGTGGCCGTGCAGTCGAAGTTCCTCGCTGTCGGTGCCTTCGTGCCTTGGGCCCGCGGAGGGGTAGGGGCCGTGGCCACTCAGGCCTACGGCGAGATCACCTACGGGAGCCGCGGGCTGGATCTGTTGGAATCAGGGCTCTCACCAGAGAACACCATCGATCGTCTGACGGGCAACGACGATCTACGTAGTCATCGGCAGGTCGGGGTGGTCGCCGCAGATGGCCGCAGTGCCTCCTATACCGGTGAGGAGTGCTTCGAACATGCAGTGAGTGTCACCGGGGACGGCTTCGCCGCCCAGGGCAACATCCTCACCAATCCCGACGTCCCCTTGGCGATGGCGGACACCTTTCGTGGCTCGTCGGGAAGGCTGGCGGATCGGCTCCTCGCTGCCCTCATCGCCGGCGAGGCGGCCGGGGGAGAGAAGCGTGGCATGGAGTCGGCCGCGTTGCTCGTGGTCCGGCCAGGCGGCGGGTATGGCGGGAACCACGATCGATGGCTCGATCTGCGCATTGACCATTCCGACACCCCGATCGAAGACCTGAGGGGCCTACTCGATCTCCACACTTTGTATTTCGGCAAGACGGAGGAAGGAGAGCTCCTGGCATTCGACGAGGGTCTGCAAAACGAGGTTCGCCGGATCCTCGACTCCATCGGATGGTGGGATCCCGGCAAGACTCGGGAAGACAACCTCCAAGGGTGGCTGGGGTGGCACAACCTGGAGGAGCGATGGATGGGGCCGGAACGACTCGATCCCGTCGTACTGGGTGAGTTGCGCAGCGCCTCCAACGCGTAGCCTCCCAGAATGATTGTCGACGCAGCCTGTTACCAGCTTGGACAAAGGGTTTCTGGCGAATTCGACTACGAGGAAGCGGGGAGACTCATCACCGAGTCCGACACGTTTGCCTGGGTGGGTCTGCACGAGCCGAGCCCGGAGGAGTTCGAGAAGGCCGTCAAGACCTTCAACCTTCACGAGCTGGCGGTCGACGATGCATTGAAGGCCCACCAGAGACCGAAGCTGGAGACTTTCGACGAGACACTTTTCGTCGTGACGAAGCCGGCCCGTTACGCGGACCCGGTTGAAATCGTCGAGTTCGGCGAGATTCTGATTTTCGTGGACCCGAACTTCGTGGTGGCGGTCCGCCACGGTGAGGCAAGCCGACTCATCGAGGCCCGGCACAAGCTCGAAGCCGATCCAGGGCGACTCGCCTGCGGCTCCGGCTCGGTCCTCCACGCCATCCTCAATCAGGTGGTGAGGGACTACGCAGTGGTCCTCGACGAGCTGGGAGCCGACATTAGAGCCATCGAGGATGACGTCTTCTCGTCGAAAGGGGACTCTGAGCGCATCTACCGGCTCAAGCAGGAGGTGCTCAGTTTCCACGAGGCGGTGGAGCCTCTCGAGGAGCCGTTGGACCTGCTGGCCACGGATGATTTCAAGGCCATCGACCCCACATTGAAGCCTTATTTCCGTGACGTGCTCGACCATCTCCTCCGGGTGCTGAGCAGGATCAACGTCTACCGGGACACGCTCACCTCGGTCCTCGCCGCCAATCTCACCCAGGTCAGCCTCCGCCAGAACGAGGACATGCGAAAGATCTCCGCCTACGTGGCCATCGCCGCCATACCGACTCTGCTCGCCGGGATCTGGGGGATGAACTTCGAGCACATGCCCGAGATCAGTGCTGTCTGGGGTTATCCGGCGGCACTGCTGATCATGGGCGGCGTTTGCCTATTTCTCTACACCCGTTTCAAGAAGAGCGGCTGGCTCTGACGAACACATGGGGGCGATTCCCCATGCTGATCCTTTGACGCTTCGACAGTTCGCTGCTCAAATTGTCAGTGAGCTCGTCGGCAGCCGAAAGCGGAGCCATGACAGGAAAGCACAATCACAATATCGAGAATCGCCCGTCCGGGCGCATGTGCATCTGTCCTCGCTCTCGGGTAGCCGTGGCGAGCGGCGTCATTCGCTCGTAGGGACGTCAGGCTCCCGAGAGTCATCGAGGAGATCCTCGAGGCGTCCTGTTGTTCGAGAAGCGACCAGATCAGGAGGAAGAAGATGACGACGACCGACACACCGGTGAACAACGGAGTGAACGTACAAGCGTTGCTCGATGCTCGTAATGCCCTTGTCGACGCCCCAGAGGCCGCCCAGTTCACATGGAAGGCATCAACCGAATGGAAGGGTGGGACCCACAGTCACTCCGTTGTGGAGGAATTCTTTGGCCTCGGCGACGACCAGGCCCATCGCACGACCTTCACCTTCGATGCCGATCACCCCGAGGTGTTCGCGTCCGAGGACCACGGGGCCACGCCGGTCGAGTTCGTTCTGGTGGGACTGGCCAGCTGCCTGACCGCTGGAGTCGCCGCCGTAGCGCAGAACCGGGGCATCCAGCTCAATTCGGTGACGGCGACGATCGAGGGCGACATGGACATCCTCGGCATCCTCGGTGGTGACCCCGAAGTGCGTAACGGTTTCAACCACATCAAGGTGAAGTACGACATCGACGCCGACGCGTCGCAGGAAGACATCGAGGCCTTGGTAGCGCAGTCGCAGAAGCGATCCGCAGTATTCGACGTGATCACCAACCCCACCAATGTGACCGTCGAAGTCAACTGAGCAAAGAACCCACGCGCACGACGACGGTCGTGATCGGCGCTGGTCACGCCGGGCTCGCCGTCAGCCATTTCCTCAGCCAGCGCTCGATCGACCATATCGTCGTCGAGCGCGGCGAGGTGGCCAACACCTGGCGCACTGAGCGCTGGGATTCGCTTCGTTTGCTCACACCCAATTGGCAGAGCCGCCTGCCGGGGCTCGAGTACGACGGCGACGATCCAGACGGTTACATGACCATGCCCGAGGTGATCGGGTTCATCGACTCCTATGCCAAGGCCACCACCGCGCCACTGCGGACTCACACCACCGTCAAGTCTTTGCGACCTAATCACGATGGGTACGAAGTGGTCACGGATGACGGGACCTGGTCGGCCCCGACCGTGGTCCTGGCAACCGGCGGATTCAACCTGGCCGATATTCCGGCAATTGCCGACGACGTGCCCGGGTCTCTCGAGACGGTCACGCCACTTCAGTACCGGGCGCCCGAACGGCTGCCTGACGGCGGTGTATTGGTGGTCGGTGCTTCGGCGACTGGCATCCAGATCGCCGAGGAGGTGCACGCCTCAGGCCGGCCGGTGACCCTGTCTGTGGGTGAGCACGTCCGATTGCCGCGGGTGTACCGGGGCAAGGACATCATGTGGTGGCTGGATAGGACCGGAGTGCTCGACGAGCGTTGGGATGAGGTCGACGATCTGGTCCGTGCCCGTAACATCCCGTCGCCGCAATTGGTCGGGACACCCGAGCGAAGGACACTAGACCTCAACGCGCTGACCGACCAGGGAGTGCGGCTGGTCGGCCGGGTGGCCGGGATCGTCGATGGAAAGGCCCAGTTGTCAGGCTCGTTGCGCAACCTGTGCAATCTCGCCGACCTCAAGATGGACCGCCTGCTGGGCACCATCGACGACTGGGTGACAGAGAATGGAATGGAGGGTGAGGTCGACGCTCCTCATCGTTTCATCCCAACCCGGGTCGAAGAGTCGCCACCCATCAGTTTGGATCTGGCCGATGGCGCGATCTCAACTGTCATTTGGGCGACCGGCTTTCGTCCCGACTACTCGTGGCTGCACGCTCGTGTCCTCGACCGCAAGGGACGTCTCCGACACGACGCCGGAGTGGTCACGGGTGCTCCTGGCCTCTATCGGATCGGGCTGACCATGTTGCGACGTCGCAAGTCGAGCTTTATCCACGGAGCCGAAGACGATGCCCGTGACCTCATCGACCATCTTGCTGCCTATGTGGGGGTCGGCGCTCCGGTCTGAGCGTCTTTTGCTCGCCTCGGCGGTTCCCGGGACGCTGATACCTTGCAGTCGACTTGCGAGATCAGATCTCCGACTGGGGCAAACTGGCCGATCCTCGGCTCGCCAACCGGGGTGCGAGGATCGCAGCGATTGCATTCCCTTGGCAGTAGCCGGGGCCGCCGATACCACCACGACCACGATCGGTAATGTCACGATCACGACCGACGCTGGCGCGACTACCACGTCGGGTGAAGGGCCCCTGTCACCGAGGGCGAAGAGCCCGGGGATCCCACCACCACAGTGGAGGTTGGCGCAGGGGGTGTGACTACGACGCCAAGTGGCGAGGGCGAGGGTGAGCTGGATCCAACCCAAGAGACCAGCACCACCGGAGACGAGGTCGCTGGCGCCTCCACGAGACGCTTCCTCGTACCGGCACCGGGCAGATGTCGCTGTGGCCCTTGCCGGGCTGTCGTTGGCGGCCGGAGCCATCCTGTTGTTGCTGGTTCGGAGACGGTCTCGACAGGACTGACCGGGCTACTCGGTCGGCAAGAGCTCCCGATAGAGATCGAGGTCCGTTCGCCCGAAGCACACGAATAGGACCATGTCGATCGCAGCTGGCTCGAGCACAACCCAATCAGTGACCGCGGCAACGGCCGTGCGGGCCGCCAGGGGTTTGGGAAAAAGGTAGACACCCGTGGAGATGCTGGGGAAGACCACGCTCTTGG
>JARDZU010000166.1 GCA_029240695.1 Acidimicrobiia bacterium
GGGCCCGGTCTCGCCGAGAAGTATCGGATGATCATGGTCGACCACCGCAGCCACGGCCTCGCTCCTCTCGCCAGGGACCGATTTGAGGTGGAGGACCTCGCCGACGATATGGCCGGGGTCCTCGATGCCCTCGGAGTGGGCCGTGTGTCGGTGGTGGGTTATTCGATGGGTGGCACCATTGCCCAGGCATTTGCCCGCCGTCATCCCCACCGGGTCGACCGCCTGGCCCTCATCGCCACCTTCACGCATCACCCCCAACCCCACCGCGTGTTACGGGCCGTCGGGGCCGTGCTCGCCCGGGCCGGGGAGCGTCTCACCGGATTGGGGACTCCCGAGGTGCGCTCGTACTACCTACGCTGGACGGGTGCCGTCGAGGAGCGTCACGCCCGATGGCTCTGGGAGGAGACACACCGCCGGGATGTCGATGCCGGCGCGCAGGCGACGCTGGCTCTCCTCCGGTTCGACTCGCGCCCGTGGATCGGCAAGATCGAGATCGAGACTCTCGTCGTCATCCCGACGTTGGACGAGCTGGTTCCGGCTGCCTGGCAATACGAGCTAGCGGCATCGCTGCCCAATGCAACCGTCGTTGAACTGCCCGGCGTCCGGCACGAGGCGCCCTGGACCCATCCGGACCGGGTCGTCGAAGTGATCTCAGCCTTTGTCGGCTGAGGGGCGTCCGTCGAGCGGGGCGCTCACCGACAGCCGCCTGTCCAATCTGGGCGCCAACCGGATCCTGGAGGGGTTCGAGGAGTACGTGTCCCGATTCCGGGCGATAAACCAACGGGCACCCCGCCGTTTCGAGGACCGCGATTGGCCGGGAATGCAAAGCGATGCCGTCGAGCGTCTGCGGCTCTACACCGTAGTGGTCGATCGGGTGATGGAGTCGGTGACCCACCTGCTCGCTGCCAGGGCAGACGACCCCCTGGTGTGGGTGGCAGTCAAGGCGGTGTATTCGGGCCTCATTTCCGACCGGCAGGACTGGGAGCTCGCCGAGACCTTCTACAACTCCGTCACCCGGCGCGTGTTCAAGACTGTCGGTGTCGCCGAGCACATCGAGTTCGTCGACTCCGACTTCGACAGCCCGCCCATCCCTTCGCGAGAGCCCGTGTATGTGACCTTCGATCGCAGGGAGTCAACCACCGGCCTGGTCCGGGACATCCTCGACACCTTCGCACACGCAATCCCGTATGCCCGGTTGGATGCCGACGCCGATGAGGTAGCGGGACGGATCGATGCTCGGCTCAGTGAGCCCGGCGCACTGGCCGCGGTGGGCAAGGCGGAAATCGTGCGCACCGTCTTCTACAGGGGACAGTCCGCATACATAGTCGGGCTGCTGTATGCCGGGTCGCACCGGTTCCCGCTGATCATCGCCCTGAGTCACGGCAACGAGGGAATTTTCGTGGACGCAGTCCTCCTCACCGAGGACGAGGCGTCGATCGTGTTCAGCTTCACCAGGTCGTACTTCCACGTCGACGTCGCCCGTCCCTACGACCTGGCCCGTTTCCTCCGCCGCCTCATGCCCCGAAAGCGCCTCGCCGAGATCTATATCGCGGTCGGGCAGAACAAGCACGGCAAGACCGAGTTGTACCGCGACTTGCTCCGGCATCTGCGATCGACCGAGGAGCAGTTCCAGCCGGTGCCGGGCACGAAGGGTCTCGTGATGATCGTGTTCGGCATGCCGGGCCACGACGACGTCTTCAAGGTGATCCGTGACACGTTCCCGCCGCCAAAGCGAACAACCCGACGCGGGGTGATGGGCAAATATCGGCTGGTCTTCCAACACGACCGGGCGGGGAGGCTGATGGACGTCCAGGACTTCCAGCACCTCGAGTTCCACCGCTCGCGATTCTCGCCGGCGGTCCTCGAAGAGTTGCTGTCGGAGGCGGCGCAGACTGTGCGACTCGAGGGCGATTCGGTGATCATCACCCATGTCTACGTCGAGCGACGCGTGGTGCCGCTCGACGTCTATGTCCGGGAGGCGGCGCGCCCGGCGGCCTCCGATGCCGTAATCGACTTCGGCCAGTCGATCAAAGACATGGCCTCGACCAACATCTTTCCCGGAGACCTGCTCCCCAAGAACTTCGGCGTTACCCGCCACGGCCGTGTCGTGTTCTACGACTACGACGAGCTGAGCTCCCTCGTCGACATCAATTTCCGGAAACTGCCCGAAGCCCGTGACGAAATCGAAGAACTTGGGTCGGAGCCCTGGTTCCCGGTGGGCGACAACGATGTGTTCCCGGAGGAGCATCAGAGCTTCCTTGGACTGGCCCCCGATCTGCGACAGGTGTTTCTCGACCATCATGCCGACTTGTTCGGCATCGAAGCATGGCGCGCCATCCAGACCCGTATCCGATCCGGCGAGTTGATCGAAGTATTCCCTTACCGCCAGACCGCCCGTCTCCCCGGGACCGGGGCCTCCCGGGGGTGGTGACCCCGCATTCGTAGGAAGCGGGCACCAACCGCATGCCCGGAGCCTATGCCCGGAATCCTCGATTGGCCGGGCGCACATCTAGCGTTCCGCCGATGCGCATCGGGATGGCGATTTTGACTGGAATCGTGCTGCTGGTCGTGGGCTGTGGTGGGGGCGAAGCCGCTACCACGACGACCTCGACCACCACCACCGTCCCGACCACCACCACGCAACGGACGACACCCACCACCACGGTGGCGACGCCGACGTCGACGCTCGACGGCACCACCACCACCCAGACGATCGACGTCACCGTCGAGGCCGGCGTGATTGCGGGCCCGAGCACGGTGTCTGTTGGCGTTGGGGATCGAGTCTCGGTTTGGGTCCTAAGTGATGTATACGCCGAGATCCACGTCCACGGCTACAACGTCTTTTTCGAGGCCCCAGCCGGAGTCCCCACCGAGGTCACGTTGACCGCCGACGTGCCGGGGATCTTCGAGGTGGAATTGGAAGAGACCCACACTCCTCTTTTTGCGCTCGAGGTCACTCCTTGACAAGACGGCTCGGCGTCGTCTCGGCGCTGGTTGCCGGGGTGGTCCTCGGCTTGCCTTCGGTAGCGATGGCGCACGGGATCGGGGGGAGGCTCGATCTCCCGGTGCCCCTCAGCTATTTCATCGTGGGGGCGGGCGTGGTCCTTGTCATCACTTTCATCGGACTCGCCGTCCTCTGGCCCGAGCCCCGCCTCCAGGAAGGTCCCCGTCACGATGCCGCGCGGCTCACCGTCCGCCGGGGCTGGATCCTGCCCACCCTCGGTGTGGTCGCCCTCGCCCTCGTTATCGGGCAGTTGATCCCGCCCCTATTCGGCTTGGAGACCGACCGCACCCGCCCGACCATCGCCCCGGTCCTGGTGTGGGTCGTCTTCTGGCTGGTGGTCCCCTTCGGAGGCGCCGTCATCGGCGACTGGTACACCGACATCAACCCTTGGCGATCGCTGGCCAGGGTGCTCCGGCTGGGCCGCGGTGAGCGGACGGGGCTCCTCGACACTTTTGGCGTGTGGCCCGCTGCAATCGTTCTGGTGGCCTTCACCTGGCTGGAGTTGGTCAGCCCAGATTCGGGCAATCCGGTCGCCTTGGGCACTGCCGCACTGGTCTACACGCTCGGGATGCTCGCCGCGATGGCTTATGCAGGTCGGGAGAGCGGGCTGGCTGTTTTCGATGGCTTCACCCCGTACAACAGGCTCTTTTCCGCCATTTCTCCGCTGGGGAGACGTGACGACGGCCGTCTGGTCTGGAGAGGCTGGCTGCGTGCTCTGACCGTCCTTCCCGCCTGGAGGGGGCTTCCCGCCTTCGTAGTGGTGGCCATCGGCACCGTCACCTACGACGGCGCCTCGGCGACGGAGTCGTTCCGCAGCTTCATGGGGGACTTCGGGCAGACCATGCTCGGGGAAACGGTGCTCTTGGTCGCCTGTGTCCTCGCCATCGGGGCCGCCTACTGGATCGCCTCGTGGGCGGCGTCCCGCATGGTGGGCGGAGCGTGGACAAGCTCCAGAGTGGGGATGCGTTTCGCCCACACCTTGGTGCCGATCGCCCTCGCCTACGCCCTGGCCCACTACCTGACACTGATCCTCTTCGAGGGGCAGCAGCTGATCGCCGCCATCTCGGACCCGTTTGCCCTCGGCTGGGATCTCTTCGGCACTGCCGACCGCAAGGTCGACTTCTTCATCACCGCCGCCGAGCCGGTGTGGTACGCACAGGTGGCGGTGATCGTCACCGGTCATGTGCTCGGGGTGATCCTGGCCCACGATCGGGCGCTCGGAGACTTCGGGACAGAGGCCGTTCGCTCTCAGTATGCGATGCTTCTACTTATGGTTGCCCTGACCACACTCGGTCTGCTCATCCTCGCGGGGTGAACGTGATATTTGCGCACTATGGGGGCATCGACGAGATCGGCATCTTCGTCGTGCCCGCGGTGCTGGCCATCCTCGCCCTGCGTTGGGCGGAGCGGAGGGCAAAACGGACCGCGGCCGAGAAACAGACCGAACCGGAGATGGAAGCGGTGTCGACAGAAGAGAGCAGTGATGGCGTCTGACGGGCATGAGATCGCCATCCCGTTGATCACCGACCCCGCTGCTGCGGGCGTGTCGGCCAGATCCAAGGCCGCCTCGTATTTCGCACTGACCAAGCCCCGGATCATCGAGCTGCTGCTCATCACGACGGTGCCATCAATGGTGCTGGCTGCCGGTCGCTGGCCCGGGGTGTGGCCCGTCCTTGCCACACTGATCGGGGGATCCCTTTCCGCCGGCGGGGCCAACGCTCTCAACAACTATGTCGACCGAGACATCGACCAGATCATGAAGAGAACCCGTTCGAGGCCCCTTGCCCGGCACGAGGTGCCACCGTCTAACGCCCTCGTGCTCGGCGTCGCCCTCGGCGTCGCCGGGTTCGCCTGGCTGTGGGCCACCACCAACCTGCTTGCCGCCACCATCGCTACCGCGGCTCTTCTCTTCTATGTGTTCGTCTACACCCTGAAACTGAAGCGGACCAGCACGCAGAACATCGTGATCGGCGGGGCCGCCGGGGCTGCTCCGACCCTGGTCGGTTGGGCGGCGGTGACCGGCTCGCTCGACCTTCCTGCCTGGGTGCTCTTCCTCGTCGTCTTCTACTGGACGCCACCTCATTTCTGGGCCCTCGCCATCAGGTACCGGGACGACTACGAGAAGGCGGGGGTGCCGATGCTCCCGGTGGTGGCCGGGGTCGAGGCAACCACCCGCAAGATGCTGCTCTACACCGGCCTCATGGTCGGGATCAGCCTGCTCCTGGTCCCGGTCGCCGGGATGCGCTGGATCTATCTCGGCGCGGCCATTGCCCTTGGTGCCTGGTTCCTGTGGGATACCTGGCGTGTCTTTCGCCGTCCGGAGGATGCGATGCGTCTCTTCACCACGTCGACGGTGTATCTCGCCGCTCTTTTCGGAGCGGTAATGCTCGACGTGCTGGTGCGATGAGACGGATTCTCCCGGGTCTGCTCGGTCTGGCGATGCTGTGTGCCGCCTGCGGCTCCGATGAGGTGGAGCCTTTCGCCCTTGTTGCCTCGAGCAATGGGAGCATCGGGCTTGGCGAGCAACGGGTGCTGTTCGGGCTGGTCGACCCGGAGACGGACGAATTCCTGGCTTCCCCTGACCGGGAGGCAACAGTGACCATCCGTGACGAGAACGGTTCACCACTCGAGACCTACCCGATGGAATTCATCTGGACCATTCCCGACGTGCGTGGCTTGTACGTCGCCCATGTGAACATCCCGGAAGCCGCCACCTATCAGGCCACCATCGACGCCGAGGGCCTGGCCACAGCCGGGCCGGCCGGATTCGTCGCCTACGACGACCCACCGGTGGTCGAGCCGGGTGAGGAAGCCCCGGCCTCGGAAACCAGGACCTCGGCCGAGTTCCCCGATCTGTCCGTGATCAGCTCCGATCCCGAGCCCGACCCGGCGATGTACGAATCCAGCGTGGCTTCGGCCGTCACCTCCGGCGCGCCATCCGTGATCGTCTTCGCCACACCTGCCTTTTGCACATCCCAGGCCTGTGGGCCCCTCCTCGACCAGGTCAAGACCCTGCGACCCGAATACCCGGGGGTGGAATTCGTCCATGTCGAGATCTACGAGGATCTCCAGGTAGCCACGCCCGAAGAGCTGACGGTTGTCCCTGCCACGGGTGAGTGGGGATTGCCGTCCGAGCCTTGGGTTTTCGTGGTGGATGACTCCGGTGTGGTCTCCTCGGCGTTCGAGGGCGCGGCGTCCGACGACGAGCTGACGACTGCGATCGACGCTGTCAGCTCATAGTTGGTCGGGGGTTTGGCGAGTCCGTATGATGCCAAGCCGATGGTCCGGTCCCGTCACCGCCTGATTCGCCTTGGCGTCCTTATCGGCGCCGTCCTGGTCCTAGGGGCCTGCTCCCTCAACGGGAGCGAGGATCAGCCTCTAAC
>JARDZU010000167.1 GCA_029240695.1 Acidimicrobiia bacterium
GGGGCCAGAAACCGTACCGAGGCGTTCGCCAAGGCCCAGGAAATGGGATACCTGTAGCCCAGGGCGTGCTCCTGGAACCGTCCGCCAGACCTCACCGATACCCTCAGGCTGGTCGCTTCACCGACAGAACAGAAACCTAGACCGAATGGAGGCGTGCTTGGCGAAACAGCTCAAGCCAAATGCTGCCAAGAAGCCGCCGGTGCCATCGGACAGCCATGCTGATATCGAGGACTGGAGCCGGCGCGTGATGCCGGATCTGCAGCCATTGGTCAAACGTTTGGACGAACTGATCCTGGCATCCGCAAACTCGCGGAAGCTGTCCGAGATTAAAACCACCACCCGCTAGCCATCGACTCGCTCGTAATCCTCCCCGACTTCGGAGTGAACGGCATTGGCCTTGGAGACCTTTGAGCCGTTGTGTTCGTCGGTCGTGCGAATGGGTGGTGAAGTGACCGGCTCCCGAACGGCACTGCCAGTGGTCCCGCACCAACCCGGGCGGCGCTGTCCTCAGACACCTCGACAATCACGACGTCCTCTGATACATCCTCGACCTCTACCGCGCTGGCGCCCTCCTCGAGCACCTCGACAACTGTGTCGATTTCCACTACGACCTGCACGCCCGCAGCGTCTGCGGATTCTGCAGGCGATTGGGCAGATCCCGAATCCGTCGGCCGCGAGTTCTTCGATGCATGGAATGCTGGCGACTAAAGCCGGATGCGGCTCCTGATGTCGGATCAGCAGCTTCACGATTGGCTATTCGAAATACGTGCTCCGAGTGACCTAGTGGAGTGTCGGAGCATCGACTCAGAGACAGTCCAATGCGACGCGACTGTGATCGCAACCGGAGAATTGTTCTTCGCGTTGCTGCGGCCTAGCGACGACAGTGACAGATGGGAAGTGGACTGGGCGTCGGTGTCCAATGTCGACGAGGGCGGTAGCGGGTAGAGAGACTGGGCAGGATGCCCGGTAGGGTCGCCGGCGTGAGGACGCACGACTATCTCAAAGCGCGGTTGCTCTACGTGCGTCAGGACTTCGATGAGGTGCTCGAAAAGCTGAACGACACGGACCTGCCTTGGCGCCCCGCAGAGGACATGCCGTCGATAGCAGGTCTCTTAGTCGAGATCGCGAACAAGGAAAAGGAGCTGATCGCCTGGCTGCAAAGTGGCGAATGGCCAGACGACGATCATGACGCCTTCGACGAAACGGCGACACTTGCCGAAATGCGCTCGGTTCTCGCAACCTTGCGAAAGGAAACGTTGCGGTATATCGACTCGTTCGATGAGGCGGGCCTGGAGGAGCTGGTTCCGTGCCCAGAGCGGTGGTGGGAGGCTCTTCGCCTAGAAGCGTGTCCGCGCAGCGAGATCTTGAGGAACCTCGCCGCGCACGAGTGGTATCACACGGGCCAGTTGATCGTTTACCGGTCGATGCACGGATTGAATTCTGACAATTGACCTAGAGCGGGGCGCACGGGCCAGATCCCCGTCCGAATAGGCCCCACACATTGAAAGGATCACCCACGATGCGAAAACTCGTAGTCCAGCAGTGGTTAGATGCCGGTCTACCCGGCGTCACGCGGCAAAGGAACGCACATTTTCGAGGATTCGGAAGACCTACAGCTTGTCGAGCCCACCCCGTTCGAAAACGGCGTGGTACTTCTGGCTACGACATCAAGAAGACAGACCGGTTTAGAGGTTCCGCTGAGGGGGTAACTATTACATAAGGAAAGCCAGCGGATCTTCGGATTTGCTGGTTTTCCCCTTTTCAGGGGTCCTCGCATCTCGGGGTCCGGGCTTCCAGGCGACCGGTTCCGTGTACCAACCCACCTCTTCTTAGTATCCGGCCCGTGATTGCATCCCAGCCAAACACCCCCGCTCGAACGCTCACGTTTCTTCTCGCCGTAGGCATCGAGGGGGGCGGCGAGCCGATTGGTAAGGAAAGACTGGTGAGGCTTCGCGGAATCATTGGCTCTGCCACGGAGAAGACTTCGGGCACCGTCGAGGACACTCCGGGTGGCGGTTCGGTCTGCGTGTTCGAGACTCCCCTCGACGCTCTGGATGCGGCCCATTTGATCCAGGTCGAGGTCTCATCTGATGAGGAATTGGGGGGCGGTTCACCGATCTGTCAGATCGGTGTTCACACCGGTCGAGGGTCGCTGGGCGTGGCAGGCGTTGCCGGGCCCGACGTCGATCTCGTCACCAAGATCGGAGTCTCAGCCCAGGGTGGTCAGGTGTTGGTCTCCTATGCGACCCGGCTCTTGATCGAGGACCACGTCACTCGGAAGGGTTGGACTCTCGTCGATCTGGGATCCTTCGACCTCGAAGGCGGCAATGACACGGAGCGTCTGAGCAGGGTCGACTTCCCTGACACACCCCTGGTGATGACCCCACCGAGGGCGACCCCTCACGTCGCATCGTCGATCCCTCTGAACGTGGGGCCCATCGTCGGCCGCACCATCGACCTGCAATCGGCGGCGGAGCTGCTGATGCGTGACGGCGTGCGCCTCGTCACCATCACCGGACCTGGCGGGACCGGGAAAACGCGGCTGGCTGTCGAGCTCGCCCACAAGCTCGATACGGATTTCCCCGACGGAGTTTTCTTCGTCGATCTGGCCGCGGTGCGCTCTCCGAGCCAAGTCCTCCCCACCGTGGCCCGTGCTCTGGGCGTCCTGGAGAGTTCGGGCCGCACCATCATCGAGGGCCTCGTCTCGGTGGTCGGGATGGCGCGGATGCTCCTCGTGCTCGACAACATGGAGCAGATCCTCGCCGCAGGCCCGGACCTTGGTCAGGTGCTCGAAGCTCTACCCGGTGTTCGGGTCCTGGTGACAAGCCGAGCACCTCTTCGACTCTCCTGGGAGCACGAGTACCCGCTCTCTACCCTCCCTGTCCCTTCCGAGGACGCCGGTGCCGAGTCGATCGCCGACTCCGATGCCGTCGCTCTGTTCGTGGAGAGGGCACGCACCGTGAGCCCGGAATTCGGCTTGACCTCGGACAACGAACAGGTGGTGGCCGCGATCACCCGCAAGCTCGACGGGCTCCCCCTCGCACTCGAATTGGCCGCCGCACGTCTTCGATCGTTCACGCCCGACGAGCTCCTACAGCGGCTCGATGATCGACTGGCGGTGCTCGATCAAGGCCAGGCCGACCTTCCCGAGCGGCACCGGACATTGCGGGGTGCCATCCAGTGGAGTCACGAGTTGCTCGAAGAGCCCGAGGCGGTGATGTTCCGCAGACTCGGGGTGTTCTCCGGTGGGTGGTCCCTCGAGGCCGCCCTGTCGATATGTGTCGACCACGAGCTCGACGAGGCTGCGGCGCTCAACCTTCTCGAGGAGCTGGTCGCCAAGTCGTTGGTGGTTTTTGCCATCGACGACGGCGGTGAGCCTCGTTATCGCATGCTGGAGACGTTGCGCGAGTTCGGTCTGGAGCAGTTGACCGAGTCGGGTGAGGAAGACGACATCCGCCGCCGTCACATTGCTTGGTGCCTGTCACTCGCTTCTGGCGTCGAGGAGACTGTGGCGACGCCACGATTCCCGGCGTTGCTCGACCAGTTGGACAGGGAGCGGTTCAACCTGCGCGAGGCCCTCGGTTGGAGTTTGCGAACCGGCAACGAGATAGAGCACTCTCTGCTCATCTGCGGGAACCTGCCGCTCTATTGGGATACGCGCGGGTACGTCTCCGAGGGACTGAGGTGGTCGACCGATCTCCTGGCCGCGGGCGCGCCGACCGCGACCCCCGGGCGAGCAATGACACTGGCGACGGTGGGCTGGTTGGCGATGCTGGCCGGGGACCCTGTCCTCTCCGAGGAGACACTGTCTGGCTCCGACGACATGTGGCGCGAGCTCGACGACAAGGCCCAGCTTTCTCGGTCTCTCTCGATGCACGGGATGACGACTTACAACCTCAATGACTTCGACCGCGCCGAGGCGATGTTCGAGGAGTCTTCAGATCTAGCCCGACAGACCGGTCTCGAGTGGATATCCGAGGCCTGGTGCGTGTACGGGCTGGCTCATATCGCGCTCGCGCGTGGTGACATGGTCACGACCGACCGGCTGCTTCGGGCGACGCTGGAGTACTCGAAGAGCCGCGGCCTCACTTGGGGTATCGGTCACGCCCAGCTGAGCCTTGGAGTGCTCGCGTTCATGATGGGTGACATCGGCCAGGCCGTGGATCGAATGTCGGAGAGCCTGCTGATTCGGGAGCAGCTGCAGGATGCGCGCGGCATTTGTGATTGCCTGGGGATGATGGCGGTTTTCGCCTCGGTGACCGGGGATCACCGGTTCGCATCCGTCCTGCTCGGTGCCGCCGAGGTCCGCCGGGAAGCCACCGGTCAGATCGCCGTGCCCTGGATGCAGCCGATGCTGGCCGAGGCGACCGCCAATGCCGAGCGGGCCTTGGGGGAGGATCTCGCGAACGGTGTCGCAGAAGGGCGAGCCCTTCCACCGGCCGAGGCGATCCATCTCGCCGTCGAGCGCATGACATCTCTCGCTTCCAGCACGGCCAGCTAGGGCCCCGCTAGGCGGGAGTCGCCTCGCGAGTGGTTTCCTCATAGCGTTGCGAGAGATCTCGGTAAGGACGTGAGTTGAGCGCGATGATCGTGACGACGAGACCGATGAACCCGGCGACGATGAAGATGAGGGCCATACCGCGTTCCGGTCCGGTCCCAAACCAGCTTCCGATGGCGTCGGCTCCGGCTCCGTCGGTCATGTAAGGGATCACCCAGGCTTGGGCGATAGGGCCGATCAGAAAAGTCGTCAGGGGAGACGCCGCGGTTTCGAGGGTCTGGGCAAGGCCGAAGACCCGTCCCTGCTCGCGAAAGGGGACCACTTTTTGGATGATCGTTTGCTCAGACGCTTCCGCAATGGGCATCAAGGTCATGAATATGAAGAACCCGATCGCCAGCGGAATTATCGAAGAGCGGATCGGGAACAGGATGGTGAGGGCCCAGAGCGAAACATTCACCAACAGGAGGCTTCTCACCGGATTGGAGCCGAGGCCCCTCGAGGCAACCAGAACCCCGCCGACGATGAAGCCGAAGCTCGAGATGCTCAGCACGATTCCCCATACCTCTACTGACACCAGCTCCAACCCGTATGGGTCCATCAGGGCCATGAACACTCCGGCGAGGAAGTTGTTGAACGTGCTGAAGAGAAGGAGGGCAAGGAGCCCGGGCACGAACCGCACCGCCCGCATGGCCCCCTTGAAGTCCACAGTCGTAGAGGTGCCGACGTCCGCACTCTCTTGGCCGGCCCTGTCGTTGTCGATTCGGATGGTGAGCAGATGGGCGGTGACCAGGCCGGCCACGACCACCGTGATGACCAGGCTCGTGCCCATTCCGAGGAGACCGATCGCCAGGCCACTGAACACCGACGTGAGTGCGAACGCGACGCCATTGGCTGTGCCAACCAGACCATTGGCTCGGTCGTGTCGTTCGACCGGTACGAGCAGGGTGACGGTTGTGGACAGCGCGATCGCCCGCAGATTCCCGGCGATCGCCCCAGCGAGGACCAAGACGACGAATACCCAGGTCCAAGCCTGAGACAAGGAAGGAATGGATCCTTCGGGCGCTACGAAGTAGACCATTGTCGCCAGCAGGAAACACGCCAGTGACCCCATGCTGGAGAGCATCATCGAGGTCTTTCGGTTGTGAGCATCGACGAAGGTGCCAAAGAAGATCCCGGAGGCGGCAAAGAGGAGCATGTAGACGCCGCCGATCACCGACGTGGCGACCACGGAACGGGTCTCGAGGTACACCCAGAACACCAGGGCGAACCAGAGGAAGTTGTTAGCCGTGGATGCGATGACCGTGTTGGCCACCAGGAGATGGAATGTCCGAAGGCCGCTGGCCGCGCCCACCTCGGGCGATTCAGCTCCACCTTGCATAGTCATCGTTCAACTAGCTCCTCCCGGAGGGGTTCGGCGCCCACATACCAGTACAGACGGCCCATGAATCCGAATCTCATCGGCGACCGTCTTCTCGGTCAGCTTTCCGCCAGGACCGAGTGGAGCTTGGCCGCGAATGCGTCCGGCTGGCCCATCTGGCCGTATTCGCCGCCGAGGAAGCCGCCGTGGCCGCTGGGAAAGACGACGACCGTGGTGCCTAGCCGATCGGCCACGCCGTAGGCGCCACGGTTGGCCATCGTGCCCTCTTCATTGCCGGCGGCCATGACGATTCGGGTTGATGCAGCACGCAGGCCTTCGAAGTCTGGCTCATATCCGATGGACCCGACCAATGCCAGCCCGAGCAATGGATCGGTCCGCGAGCCGTCGTAGTCCACCGGCATGCCAAACATCTGCGGGTCGGGTGGGGGCTGCTGCGCGAAGTCCTCCGGGAGCTCGCCCTGGTGGCTGACGACCGCAATGAAGTGGGCCATCCCGGCTCCCCATCCTG
>JARDZU010000168.1 GCA_029240695.1 Acidimicrobiia bacterium
CCGGGCGCCCGGCAACGGAATGTCGTCCGGATGATCCTGCGGCTCGAACATGTCGAGAACGTGCGCGCGGAATGCCTGCGCCGTCTTTGACAAGTCCTCCTGGAAATTGTCGGGTGGCAGCCAGTTCTCGTCGCGGGTCACGAATCTCTCGAAATAGCGCCAGGTGCGCCGGGCGATCAGCCGCAGCGCCTCCTGTTCCTGAAGCGTGGGTGGGTCCGCCACCTCGGCAGGGCGTGGGGTGCTGACCAGGTGGGCAATGAGGGGAGCCAGCACCCACATCGCGGACCAGGCCAGAGCTGCCACCAACGCCTCAGGTTTGACAAGTGCGGCCGCGATGCTGCCCGCAAGCCCGACCACCATCGACGGGGACATCCGCCGGATGAAGCCCGTCAGCTCCAGGTCGAACTGCCGCTCCGCTTCCTCGGCCGTGACCCACGTGAGCAATCCGCGACGAGTGAACACCAGGCGCCAAAGGGTCACCACGATGGCTTCGGTCATCCTCAACGCCTGGTGGGCGAGGAACGCGGCCTGCAGAAGTGTCCGTCCCAGTGCCCGCGATGCATCCGTCCCCCAACGTCTCAGCCGCACCGCACCCGGCGTGCTGGTCCGGCGCGGAATGATCCGCTCGAGCAGGGGCAGCATCCCGGGAAGCGCCAACGCGACGAGGATGAACGCGGTCCAGGGCCAGACCGGGACCCCGGGCAGAATGAAGGAGGCGATCAGGGTGAAGAGCGCAGCCGGCCCGCTGAGACTGCGGCGTAGGTTGTCCAACATCTTGAGACGAGCCACGGGAGGTAGCGGTCCGTGACTGCCGACAATCCAAGGGAGGAGCTGCCAGTCGCCACGGACCCAGCGATGTTGGCGTGAGAGGTTCACCTCGTAGTGACTCGGGAACTCTTCGAACACCTCGATGTTGCTCACCAGACCGGCCCGGGCGAAGCTTCCTTCGAAGAGGTCGTGGCTGAGCAAGGCGTTCTCGGGGATTCGGCCCTCCAACGCCGCCTCGAAGGCATCGATCTCATAGATCCCCTTGCCGGCATAGGACCCTTCGCCGAACAGGTCCTGGTACAGGTCACTGACTGCAGCGGCGTAGGGGTCGATCCCGCCAGGGGGGAAGAAGACGCGCTGGAAATAGCTGATTCCGCTCGCTCTCAGGAAGGCGGTGACTCGCGGCTGCAAGACTCCATATCCCTCCACCACCCTCCCGAGTGATTCATCGACGCGGGCCCTGTTGAGTGGATGGGCAATCGTCGCCACCAGCCTGGTCGCCGCCCCCGGCGGGAGCCTCGCGTCGGCGTCGAGGGCGATCACATAACGCACGCCTGTTGGTGTCCGGTCGGATGGGATGAAGCTGGTGTCGGAGGCTCCCCGGAGAAGACGGTTGAGCTCGTGAAGCTTGCCCCGCTTGCGCTCCCAGCCCATGTGGAGTTCCTCGCCGGGGTTGAACAAACGCTCGCGATGGAAGAGCAGGAACCGATCCGCCCCTCCCGGCCCCGGTCCGTGTCTCTCATTGAGTTGGAGCACGCCGCCGGCCGCCGCAGCCAAGAGCTCGGCGTCGTCGGCCAGCTCGGGCCCCTCGGCGTCCCGCCAGTCGCTGACCAGCGCGAAGTGCAGATCGCCATCCGGATTGGCCAGGTAGTGGACCTCGAGCCGTTCAACCAGTTCCTCGACCTGGTCGGGTCGCGTCAACAAGGCAGGGATCGCAACCAGCGTGCGCAGCTCTGGGGTCGGTCCATGAGCCAACGCCAGTGAAGGCAGCTCCTCGGGCCGAGTCAGGGCTGCGATGGTGCGGTTGACGAGGATCACGCCCATGTCGGATGCCGGGATCAGGGCGAGGGCGGCCATCACCCATCCCCACGGCGACCACTGCTCGACGGTGAGCAGGGGCAAAGCCAGGATGAGAGCGCTGACTACGGCAACCGAGCTCAGGTACACGGCGGCCGCGTGCCTCCTGACGAATCGGGACATGACCAGCCCGACACCGGGACGGAAGCCGATCTGAGCCTCGAGCGTGGTCCTGCCCTCTCCAAGCAGGTAGAAGCCGGGATCGCTCTGGCGACGATCGGCGAGTTGAGGGTCGGCCAGTCGGAGTGTGGTCTTCGTGACGTCGAGCTCGGAAGTCCCGGATCCCTTCGACAACTCCTCGATGGCGTGCCGGTAACGGTCCCGGGTGGCGAAGCTCATCTCGCCGTATGAGCTCTCCGCGGCCAAAGCATGATGGACGAGGCTGACGCCCTCCACGAAGTCGGCCCAGTCGAAGAAGTTGACCTGACGGAGGCTGGTCACGATGTTGCGTACCGTGACGTTGGTGGCCGCTTGCCGACGATGGGTTTCGCCGACTATCTCGTCGGGTGACGTCCCCTCGGCGCTGAGACGATCCAGCAGCCAGGTGAGTCCCGGGGTCGTTTCCGGGTCCTGGTCGCGAAGACGCTGCAGCAGTTGGACGGCAAACGGCTGTGGCAGCTTGGCGGGCCCGTAGCGGTCGAGGGCTGACTGTGTCTCGCCGGAACGGCCGCCGCCGATTCCAAGGAGTCCGTCGGCGATCACCTCGGCCTCTCGACGAAGCCTCCTGGCCCAAATGATCGACTCCGCCATCCGGCGGAGGTTCTCGATCAGGATCAGGCGAAGGGTGATGGGGATGGCCCACAGCTCACCGATGGTTAGGGGCTCGACCTCCTGGTATGAAGCCACGAATCTGCGCAGCGCTTCGGGATCGAAGCGACTGTCCAGGTGCGCGACGTATGCCCACACGATCCCGTAAACCCGCGGGTAGCCATCCAAATGACCACCGTCGAGCTTCGGAAGCTCGCGGTAGTAACTGGAAGGAAGGTTGTCCCGTATCTCGTGCAGCTGGCTCTCCACGAGATGAAAGTTGTCCACCAGCCATTCCGCCGCGGGGGTGAGCAGTGCCTCTTCCCGGATTGCCTTGGACAACTCCCGATATGAGGCGAGAAGAACCTCACCGTTGTCCACCAGTCGCCGGGAGATGGGGCGCAGTCTCCCCTGGCGTTCACTCAGTTCCTGGGCGTCGGCGAGACTCCGGCCATGCTCCTCCAGCCGTTCGACGCTGAACAGCTCGGCCCGGATTGGCTCGTCGATCGGCTCGGATCCCGAGCGTCGGGTGGCTGGCACCATCGCACAATACGTGAGCATCCACACCGGGAACTCGATTGACGAGAGTCGCTGAGGATTGGTGGCTACACGAAATGGGACGCTCCACGAAGGGACAGACGTGGCTACCCGACTCGACTACGCCTCGCCCGTGAAGAAGTCGGCCGATCAGAAGGATCAGGCTCCCGCGCCAATCATCTCGGCGACGGCCCATTCGTGGACCCACCGCAGCGTCTCCAATTGCTCGCTTCCCTTTTTCTCGAGGGCGGCGAAGTCGAACTCGGACCATTCGGGATGAGACGGCGCGGCTGAGCGCATCGTGACCCACAGACCCTGCTTCCCGCGGACGGCCGACATGAGTGTCTCCAGCTCCACGACTCGGCTCAGGGGCGAATAGGTGAGTAGATGGCCGTTCAGCTTGAGGCGACTGACACGTTCGGCGAGCAGAGCAGCGGCCCTTTTGAGATCTCCTCCCGAGACACCGGCCGCGGCCCGGATCTCGTCGAGGACGACCAGGTCCTGCTCGATCGACTCGGCGACCTTCTCGATGATCGGTCCCCACTCCGTCCGGCGATTGCTCCGCCAAATCCGCCTGACCAATGCTGTCCCAGCAGTGGCTCCGGCGCGGTGGTCGTTCAAGTATGTCTCCCAGTACTGCATTGTTTCCATATCCGCGAGTGCTCTTTGGTGGACTCACTTCCCCGGCACGCAGGGTTCCCAACCAGGTGGCGCGTCTCTCGTTACAGCAGACTCGAAGGACCAGCCCGACGAGGCCCATACAGTGGCGGGGTTGAGTGAGGCACTATCAGACCTGGCCACAGCTCTCGCCCGTCGGGTTGAGACTGCACCCGACCCGGACCGCGCCGCCCGGGCCGAACAGCTCCGTCGTCATGTCGCCGAGTATCTGACCCCTCGTGCGGCCGACCTCTCGGCTCCGCTGGTCGTGGTCCTGTTGGGATCGACGGGGGTTGGCAAGTCGAGCCTGTTCAACGCGATTGCCGGCGCTCCGCTGTCCGAATCGGGCCTGATCCGTCCCACCACCCGGCGCCCGGTGGCGCTGGTCCACCCCACTGACAGCCCCAGCCTGCGCCAGGACCGCCCGCTCGCCGGGATCTCCGAGCGTGACCAGCTCGATGTCCGTGTCGACCCTGCGATCGCCCCCGGGCTGATGATCGTGGATGCTCCCGACTTCGACAGCGTGGAACGCACCAACCGGGAGCTGGCTCTGGAGCTCTTGGAGGCGGCCGACCTGGTGATCTTCGTCACCACCGTTACCCGCTACGCCGACCAGGTCCCTTGGGACGTACTGGCCCGGGCTCGCCAACGGGGGGTGCCGTTGCTGGCGGTGATCAACCGCATGCCCACCGATACGACCGATGAGGCGGCTGTGATGGCCGACTATCGGGCCCTGATCGAGCGGGGCGAGCTCGACCGCCAAGGGGCCTTCGGCGATCTGGAGGTCGTCTCAGTCCCGGAGGGTGAGATTGACCTTGCCGTCGACGGTCTGCGACGGGAAGCGGTCGCACCGATCCTCGAGGCGATCGAACGGCTCCGTCAAGACGACGATGAGCGGCGCTCGATGGCACGGCGCAGCCTCGACACCGCCCTGGCCGGTCTCCCTGAGGCAGTGGAGAGAATCGCCGTGGAGGTGGAACGCGAGCAGCAGGCTGCTGCGTCGCTACGAGCAGCCCTCGAGTCGAGCTACCGGGGGGCCCGAAACGAGCTCAACCGGGAAATCGAAACCGGAACGTTTCTCCGCACCGAGGTGCTGCGGCAATGGCTCGATTATGTCAACGCCGGTCCGGTCACCCGTTACATCTCAGAAGGAGTGGGGAGGGTGGCCGCCTCCCTCCGCAACCTGATACGGCCCACCCCGCCACCGCCGGCTCCCGAGGTGCGTGAGGCGGCCTTCGCCGACCTGGTGACCTCGGTGGTGCGTCACACCGACACCGCAGCATCGAAGACTGCCGCCATCTGGGTCGACGATCCACACGGCGCCACGGCCCTGGCAAAGGACGGCGCGCTGTGGGGCTCCTCGCCGGGCATGGCGCCGGAGCTGAAGGAGCAGCTGGGGGAATGGATGGAAGTGATCGGCGATGAGATCCAGGTCATGGGCGCCCAACTCAAGGGGAGGGCGCAGGCGGCCAGCATCGGCCTCAACGTGCTCGGGACCAGCGCCATCCTCGCCGTCTTCATCCACACCGGCGGGCTCACCGGGGCGGAGATAGGCATCGGCGCCGCGACCGCCGTCCTCAACCAGAAGCTACTGGAGGCAATCTTCGGCGAGGCAAACGTCGCCGCCTTCGTCGAACAGGCACGGACCCGTCTCGATCGGATCCTCGATGCGGTGTTCGTCTCCGAACAGCAAAGGTTTCTCTCCGCCCTCGGTCCCATGGCGCAGCCGACCGATCTCGCCTCCGATCTGCGCCGGGCCGCCCATGCCGCGGCCCGGGTGGAGTCGCAATGACCCCCCTCGAGCGGTTGGAGGAGGCTGCCTCTGCCGCCACCGATCTAGGGCTGGCCGATCATGCAGGGTCAGCCCGGGCTTTGGCAGACCGGATCCGACAGCGGCTTGGTTTTTCGGGCGAGCTCTACGTGATGGCACTGGTCGGTGGCACGGGAGTAGGCAAATCCTCTGTGCTCAACGCACTCGCCGGCGAGGAGGTCAGCCCGGCCCGCGCTCTGCGACCCACCACTGAGCAGCCGTTGACCTGGGTGGCCAACGAGGCTCGGGAAGAAGTCCGTCCCTTGCTCGATTGGCTCGGTGTGGAGCGCGTGGTCGGCCACGACCGGGCCGACCTGTCCGGGGTGGCCATACTCGACCTGCCCGACGTCGACAGTGTTCGTCTCGAACATCGGGCAACTGTCGATGCCCTCCTGCCTCGCATCGACGCGGTGGCGTGGGTGGTCGACCCCGAGAAGTACGACGACGAGCGCCTCCACGAATATCTCCGCCGTCTGGCCCCGCACGCCGAGCGGATGCGGTTCGTCTTCAACAAGGCCGACCGACTGGATCCCCAGCAGCGACAAATGCTGACCGATGACTTCCGCCGCCGGTTGGCGGGCGATGGGATAGACGGAGCCACGATCGACATGGTCTCGGCCCTCGATGGCAGTGGGTTCGATGGGCTGCGAGCCGAGCTGAGCCGGGCCGC
>JARDZU010000030.1 GCA_029240695.1 Acidimicrobiia bacterium
TGCGGTCGTGCTCGAGAGCGGGATCGGGCTCGTCCAGATACGGGGCACTTTGGAGCAGGTCCTCAGCCGGGCTGCGGAGGTAGAAGGGTCTTACGTGAAAGTCCTTCTGGACGAGCAAGCCAGAGCCGGCCTCAACGAGGAAGTCAGAGATGCGATCCCGGGGGCGGTTGACGTGATCATCGCCCAACCGGAGGACAGGGCGCCCCGGGAACGGATTGAGCGGGTGGGCCGGTCTCCGGCGGCGTTGTTGGAGGCCTATCTCACCTCGAAGGGGGTCGACGATCCTGCCGTGGTGGAGCTGTTCCGGGAGCTGGAGGAGGAGGTTCTCTCCAGGTGAGACCGCAGCGCCTGGTCATGGAGGGATTCCTCGCCTACCGGCGCAAGACCGAGATCGACTTCACCGATGCAGACCTCTTCGTGCTGTCAGGCCCGACGGGTTCGGGGAAGTCGAGCGTTATCGACGGCATGACGTTCGCCCTCTACGGGTCGATCCCCCGGGTCGGCAAGGGCTCGGTGGCGCCCATCATCTCGGCTCAGGCGGACATGTGCCGCGTGGAGTTCAGGTTCTCGGTCGGTGAAGAGAGCTATACCGCTGTCCGTCTCGTGGAGCGCCAGGGTTCCAGGGCGACCACCACAGAGGCGCGCCTGCTACGCGGTGAGTCTCTCGAGGTGCTGGCGGGCACAGCAGCGGAGGTGACCGACGCCGTCACCGATCTGCTCGGTCTTCGTTACGAGCATTTCATCAAGGCGGTGGTCCTGCCCCAGGGTGCCTTTGCCGAATTCCTGACCGACCAGCCCAGCGATCGTCAGGACCTCCTCAATGCACTGCTCGACATGGGTCTGTACGAGCAGGTGATGCAACTGGCCAACCAGCGGGCCAAGCTGGCAGAGGGCAGGGCGAAGTCGGTTGGTGACAGCCTGGCCAAGCTCGAAGTCGCCACCCCGGAGCAGATCGAGGAGGCGCGACAACGCTTGGGCGATTTGGCACAGGCCAGAGTGGAGCTCCCTGCCCGTCTCGAGGAAATGGGCCGGCTTCAAGTCCTGGTGGGCGAGGCGCGATCCAGCCACGCTGCAGCGGTCGATGGTCTCATGCGGCTCCAGGCAATCGAAGTTCCCGATGACCTGGAGACGCTCGACACCGACATGGCGGCTGCCGCCAAGCACCTCGAATCGGTCGAGAAGGAATTGGCGACAGCCGTCGAGCTGGGCAAGAAGATCGACGAGGCCTTATCAGGGGAGCCCAAGCTGGCCGACCTCGAATCGGCTCGGGCCGACCGACTCCGACTTCGTGATCTCACCGTCAGGAGGTCGGAGCTCCCACTCGAATCTCTCACCACGGCTTTGAGCCAGATCACCACCGACCGAGATGAGAAGCGCCGCTTGCTCGAGCAGCTCCGGGTGGCACACGCGGCTCATGACCTGCGTCGCGGTCTCGCCGTTGGTGACACCTGCCCGGTGTGCCATTCCGTGGTCGCCACGATGACGGACGAGGCCGATGGGCCGGACACATCGCTCGATCAGCTCGCCACCGAGTCGGGAGAGTTGGAAGAGCGGGCCGATCGCGCCCGGGACGGCCTCAAGGAGGCCGAGGGACAGGCAAAGCAGATCGATCGTCAGCTCGAGGAAGTGGAAGAGCGCCTTCAGGGACAGCGGGGCCTCGACGCCCTCGATGAGGCGATCACCACTGTCCGGGAGTTGGTCGAATCGAGGGAGGCCGCCGAGAAGACGGTGACCGGCGCTCGACTCGCCGTCGAGCAGGCACGTGTCGCGGTTGGCGACCTCGGTGAACGCGGTTCGAGTCTGCGCGATGCGCTTCTCGCCGTCAGGGACCGGATCGCGGCCGAGAAGCCGCCACTGCCCGGTGATGACGCCATCGACGCCTGGCGTCGGTTCGACATATGGCTGAGGGAGAAGACTGCGTCCCGCGTGGAGGAATTGGCTGATCTGGAGAAGGCTGTCGAGACGGCAACCGAACGCTTGACCAAAGCGCAGGAGGAGCAGCGCTCCTGGCTCGAGCTACTCGGAATCCCCTCGACGGAGTCACCCGATCGGGACCTGGCCCTGGCGGAGGAGCGACGGCGAGCCGAGATCGATGAGATGGAGAAGACGATCACCCATGCCAGGGAGCTGAGTGAAGAATTGGGTGTCGAGATGGGGCACGCTCTTCTCGCTTCATCACTCGGGAACCATCTCAAGGCCAACAACTTCGAGGCGTGGCTCCTCGAGGAGGCGATGGACGTGCTCATCGATGGCGCCAACCGTCTTCTCGACGAGCTATCGGGTGGCAGCTACTCGCTAAGGGTCAGGAAGAGTCAGTTCGAAGTCGTCGACCATCGCAATGCCCGGCTCACTCGAACCACGCGCACGCTCTCCGGTGGGGAGACATTTCTCGTTGCCCTCTCTCTCGCCCTGACGATGGCCGAGCAGTTGGCCGAGCTGACCGGGATGTCCTCCCGGTTGGAATCGGTGTTCCTAGACGAGGGATTCGGCTCGCTCGACCAGGAATCCCTCGACATCGTTGCCTCAGTGCTCGACGAGCTGGCCGGTCGGGGGCGCACCGTTGGCATCGTCACCCACGTGCGTGAGCTCGCCGAACGGATGCCCGTCCGCTTCGAGGTCACCAAGGGCCCCGAGACATCGTCGGTTGTGAGGATCGGGGAATGAGGTTCACGGTCGAAGCGTGGGACCCGGACTATGGCGCGCCATCGGAGGCGGATCTCGTCGACGCGACGGAGAACGTCGATCCCTCCGTCGAGCTGCCCCCTGAGCAATGGCGCCCGATGCCACCGGAAGGCGACCCGGCCCCGGACATCCTCTTCGTCGACGGTGTGCGCCGGGTCGATGCGAACCTCTGGATCGACCGTGACGGCCGGTTCCCGGGTTTCGGCCTGGCCGCCACCTTCGCCGCCGGGGCGGTTCGCTGCAACAGCACTGCCCGGGTGGTGGCGGCCGAGGTCCGGCGCGGAGTCTTCACCGGTGCCGATGCGGAGTCTGTGGAGACAACGGTGGGAACGTACGAGATCATGACTACAAAGGGATCGACCCCCGAGGAACTCTGGCTCGGGATCCAGGAGCGGATGGGTGATCTCGAGGGCGTGGTCGCCGAAGCACATGCCGACGTTGCTCTCGTAGTAGTCGACGGCCCTCTCTCCCATCGTCGGCATGTCGAAGGGGCGGTCGGCTATGTGAAGACCCAGCACGTCCAATACCTGCCCGAGGAGCTGAGAGACACACTGGGGAGCCTGCCGGTCGGGTGCCGCACACCGCTCTTCCTGACCACGACCTCGTGGAGCAGGTTTTCGTGGTATTTGAGGCTGGCCAATGGGACCGGGCCTGCCGGAGGGCTCGTTCGATGTGAGGTCAAGGCCGACATGACCGTGGCCGAGGCCGCCCGTCGGGCCAACATGGTGAGTGCCTCGCTGCCCCGCTACGCGTCGGCCCGGCACAAGGACCCTCGGGCCCCACAGAACCTCTATCCGATCGGTGGCCTGGAACGCGAGCTTCGCCGGAGACTCGGCGATCGTGATCTTGCGATGAGGGCACTGAGGCGGGCGGCGGCTGCCTGATCGTCAGGCCGCGTCGTCCTCTACATCGGACACAGCCGCTGCGATGGCTGTGGCCGGCGTCTCGCGTCTCGAAGCGAGGAACGCACCGGCGATGACGAGCAGGGATCCGATTATGGCAACGGGTGCCACGATCTCATCCCGGAAGACCACGCCGAGGACCAGCGCCACGATCGGGATCAAATAGGTGATGAAACTGGCCCGGGTGGGGCCGACACTCCCTGCCAGGCCCCCCATGATGATGTAGGCGAGCCCGGTCCCGAGGAGGCCAAGAGCCATCAAAGCCGCCAGTGATCCCCAGTCGAAGGTGGACCGGACGAGGCCGTAGAGCCCGTACGGCGCGACCAGAACGGCGGCCACCCAGAGCATGCGCGCCATGACCGGGATCGAGCCATAGGCCTGTTGCAGGGGCGTGACGATGTTGGTAGCGAATCCGTAACAAATGCAGGCGACCAGCACGAGGCCCACGCCGAGGGCAGCCGTGTTCCCCGACTCGGCCGAGGGGAGGGCGATGGCCAGGATGCCAACGAAGCCCACGATCAGGCCGGCGATCTGGAGACGTCCGGGGAGCTGTCGGAGCAGGACCGAAGCGATGATCGCGGTGAAGATCGGCACCGCGCCATTGAGCATCCCGGCCACTGCGGAGTCGATCCATTGCTGTGCGATCGGGAAGAGGGTCAGCGGTATGGCGACCCAGACGACTGCGAGAAGTGCCACCCGTGGGCGATCTTCGCGTCGGATCGGAGTCGATCTGGCCCGGGGCAACATCGCCATGAACAGCGCCCCGAACCCCACTCTCAGCCAGGTCACGAGACCCGGGTGAAATGCCTCGAGCCCGACTTCGATGAAGAGAAATGACGCGCCCCAGATGAGACCGATCGACATGAAACGGGCCCAGTCGCGACCGGTGAAAGCCTCACGATTGGTGCCGTGGGATGTGGACAGCAGACGGTTGGTCATATCTCTAGAACACCGGTCTCCCTACCGCGGTTGCGCTCAATCAGGAACGCTCGAGGGTCGTCAGATAGTCCGGGACTTCGACATTTGGCTCCAGGTCAGGTGAGGGCTCCGGATCGCCATATGTCGTGGTCATCGGGACTACACCCGCCCACACCCCTGTGCCGATGTCGGCGATGTCGTCCTCGGGCGGGCCGGCGGACACCTTGGCCGAGATCGTGTCGAGTGGCACGGACACAACGGTGGTCTTGCGCAACTCGATGTCCGTGGGGGACCTGATGTCGGCGAGCCTGCCCGGGATCAGACCTTCCACCATCAGGTCCAGGGCTCGTGCGTGGGCGTCCCCCGAAAGGACAGTTCCATGTCCGTGGATGACCACTGAGCGGTAATTGACCGAGGACTCGAACCCGCTTCGGGCCACCACCAGCCCGTCGACGAGCGTCACAGCGATGCTGAGGGGTGATCCCCGGCGCGCCGCGGCGGCGATCCCCGACGCGGTCGACCCATGGAGCAGGCAGCTGTCTCCGTCGCGCACATAGAGCGTCGGGATGACCACGGGCCGGCCGTCGATTAGGTAGGCGACATGACAGACGAAGCCCTCGTCCAGGATGGCGTCGATGACCGCCCGGTCCTCGACAGACTTCTCGGGCAGGCGGCGGATCGTGGCCGGTGTCCTTGCCATCTAGCTCTCCGACTTCGGGTCACGGGTCATTAGGCGCAGGACGGCGTCACGGGGGTGCATCCCGTCGTACAACACCATCCCGACATGGGCTGCGATCGGCATATCGATCCTGTGCTTGGCGGCCAGGTCGAGGACGGCTCGAGTGGTCTTGATCCCTTCGGCCACCATTTGCATCTCCTCGACGATCGTCTCGAGTGTGTCCCCTCGGGCCAGCCCGAATCCAACGTGGTGGTTCCTGCTGTTGGTGGAGATGCAGGTCGCGATCAGGTCCCCCATCCCGGCCAGCCCGGCGAACGTCGACGGGCGCCCGCCCAATGCGGTCCCCAAACGCGTGACCTCCGCAAGCGCGCGAGTGATGAGGGTGGCCCGCGTGTTGTCGCCGAAACCGAGGCCGTCAGACATGCCGGCTGCGATCGCCATCACGTTCTTGAGGGCACCCCCGAGTTCGCATCCGGGCACGTCGTCATTGGTGTAGACGCGAAAGGTCGGTCCCATGAACACCTTCTGGAGGGAGACAGCTGCATCCGGGTCCTGAAAGGCGATGACGGCTGCAGTTGGCTGGCCGGCGGCGATCTCCGAGGCCAGGTTGGGACCCGTCATCACGCCGATCCGACCCTGGTCGTGGGTTGGAGAGACATCTGAGATCACCTGGGTCATGGTGGCCAGACTGTCTTGTTCGATTCCCTTCGTCAGGGAGAGGATCGGGACTGAGGCATCGATATGAGGGGCGGCTTCTGAGAAAACACCACGGAACCCATGTGACGGGACAGCCATCACCACCGCGCCGGCGCCTGCGACGGCGTCGGCGAGGTCTGGCGTGGCGACGAGGCCATCGGGGAGCGGATGGTCGGGGAGATAGCGTGGGTTCCGGTGCGCCTGATTGACTCCATCGGCGACCTCCCGGTGGCGCGCCCAGAGCATGGTGGGCGTGTCCGTGGCGGCCAGGGCTGCGGCGGTCGTACCCCACGACCCAGCGCCAATCACAGCGATCTTGTCCATCGGTAGCGACGCTAGTGGGCATGCCCGGGCCGCTCCCTAACCTGCGATCTCGGTGGCGCTCTCCATTGGCATTGTCGGTCTCCCCAACGTCGGCAAGTCGACTCTCTTCAACGCGCTCACCGATGCCGGCGTTCTCGCTGCCAACTATCCCTTCGCCACGATCGAGCCCAACACGGGGGTCGTTCCGATACCCGACCCCCGGCTCGAGGTCCTGGCCGGCATTTTCGACTCGGAGAAGGTCATCCCGGCCACTGTCACCTTCGTGGACATCGCCGGGCTGGTGAAAGGCGCCAGCGAAGGGGAAGGCCTCGGCAACCAGTTTCTCGCCAACATCCGCGATGCGAACGCGATATGCCATGTGGTCCGGGGCTTCAGCTCGCAGAACGTTGCCCACGTGGACAACGAGCTCGACCCGAAGAGGGATATCGAGACGATCGAGACCGAGCTGGCCATCGCAGACCTCCAGACGATCGACAAGCGGCTGCCCCGCCTCGAGAAGGAATCGACCATCGATCGGACGCTCGTGCCGCGGGTCGAGCTCCTCAGAGACCTTCGGTCGGTCGTGGCGTCAGGGCGTGTGGTGAGCAGCGTCCCGTCGATGATGGCCCGGAGCCCTGAGTTCGCCGATCTGCATCTGCTCACGGCCAAGCCTGTGATCTATCTGTTCAATGTGGACGAGGCTGGTCTGCGCGACGATGCCCTCCGTAGCCGTTTGTCCGATCTGGTGAGCCCATCCGAGTCGCTGTTCGTCGACGCCCAGATCGAGGCCGAGGTGGGTGAGCTCGACGAGGAAGATCGGCGGGAGCTCCTCGCCTCGGTGGGACAGGACGAGCCCGGGCTCAATGCGGTGATCCGCGCGGCTTATCGCACCCTGGGCTTGCAGAGCTTTCTCACCGCCGGCGAGAAGGAGGCTCGTGCCTGGACGATCCGGTCCGGGGCGACCGCTCCGGAGGCGGCCGGCGCCATCCACACCGACTTTCAGCGGGGGTTCATCGCCGCCGAGGTCGTGGCTTACCAGCCTCTAGTCGAGGCGGGCTCATGGGTGGCGGCCAAGGCAAAGGGTCTGGTCAGGACCGAGGGCAAGTCCTATGTGATGCGACCCAACGACGTGGTGGAGTTCCGCTTCAACGTATGACTCCGGCCGGCCAATTAGACTGGACTGGCCATCGACACCGAATGGGAGAGCCCCTGGTTGGCAGGGGCGCCGAAGGGGCAATTCCTCCCCAGAATCTCTCAGGCACTTGGACCATTCGGTCGAGGCATCGCTGGAGTCGTCTGGAAATTGTCTGGAAATGACGACAGCGGGGGAGGGCACTGCACCCTGAGGAGAGAGATGCCCAACCCCAACGAGCGGTTCGCCGACAGGCACATCGGGCCTCGCCCAGACGACATGGACAAGATGCTGGCGACGATCGGCGCGGCCAGTCTCGACGACCTCGTGGCCGAGACCATCCCTGCCTCGATACTCGATACAGACCTCGACCTTCCGCCGGCCCTGTCCGAGGGGCAGACGATCGAGAGGTTGTCAGAGCTCGCATCCAAGAACGTGGTCATGACCTCGTTGATCGGCTTGGGCTATCACGACAGCATCACCCCACCGGTGATCCAGCGAAACGTACTGGAAAGCCCGGCGTGGTACACCGCATACACCCCGTATCAACCCGAGATCTCCCAGGGTCGGCTCGAGGCCCTCCTCAATTTTCAAACGATGATCTCCGATCTCACCGGTCTGGATGTCGCCAACGCCTCGCTGCTCGACGAAGCGACTGCCGCTGCCGAGGCAATGGCCATGTGCCGCCGTCTCGCCAAGAGCGATCGATCGGTTTTCTACGTCGATGATGATTGCCATCTCCCGACGATCGAGGTGGTGAAGACCCGAGCCGCGGCGACCGGAGTCGAGATCCGAATGTTGTCCGAGGGTTTCGATGCGGATGCCGCGTTTGGCCTCCTACTCCAGTATCCGGGATCATCGGGTGACATCAGGGACCACCGTGCCCTGGTCGACGATGCCCGTGGTGCCGGAGCGCTGGTGGCCGTGTCCGCCGACCTGCTCGCCCTCACGTTGATCACACCACCGGGGGAGTGGGGCGCTGACATCGCAGTGGGATCGGCTCAGCGTTTCGGTGTCCCCTTGGGATACGGCGGGCCCCATCCCGGGTTCATCGCAACCAAAGACGAGCACGTCCGGGGCCTCCCGGGCCGCCTCGTCGGCGTGTCCCATGACACGTCGGGTCGGGTCGCCTATCGGCTTGCACTCCAAACACGGGAGCAGCACATACGGCGGGAGAAGGCCACCTCCAATGTGTGCACCGCGCAGGTCCTCCTGGCGGTCATAGCCGGCTTTTACGGCTGCTGGCACGGGCCGCTTGGTCTGAAGGAGATCGCAAAGGAGGTGCACCGGCTGACCTCATTGACTGCCGCGTCACTCCGATCCGCCGGATATGAGGTGGTCAATGGGTCGTGGTTCGACACCATCACAATTGCCATTCCGGGCAGGGCCGAGGAGTTGATGGGAGAGACCCTGAAAGGCGGGATCAATCTCGGGCGCGTGGACGAGGACCACGTGCGGATCGCCTTCGACGAGACGTCCACCGCTCAGACCCTCGAGCGGCTGCTCGACGCCTTTGGTGCCCGAGAGACCGGCGTCTCCGAAGGCGACTCGATTCCGGTCGACCTGGTCAGGCAATCGGAGTTCATGACTCACCCGGTCTTTAGCCTGCACCGGTCGGAGCACTCGATGCTCCGCTACTTGCGACGGCTTGCCGACCGCGACCTCGCCCTCGACCGAAGCATGATCCCGCTGGGGTCCTGCACGATGAAGCTCAACGCAACGACGGAGATGATCCCGATCACGTGGCCTGAGTTCTCCGCGATCCACCCCTATGCGCCTGAGGAGCAGGTGGCGGGTTATCTGGAGTTGATCGACGACCTTGCCGGCTACCTCTGTCGCATCACCGGCTACGACGCCGTTTCGCTGCAGCCCAACGCCGGCTCGCAGGGCGAGCTCGCCGGCTTGCTCGCCATCAGGGCCTATCAGGGCTCGATTGGCGAAGGGCATCGGGATATATGTCTGATCCCGTCGTCGGCGCACGGAACGAACGCCGCCTCGGCGGTGATGGCGGGCATGAAGGTCGTGGTGGTCGCCACCGATAGTTCGGGGAACGTCGACCTGTCCGACCTAGAAGCCAAGGCGTCGGAGCATTCGGACCGTCTTGCGGCTGCGATGATCACCTATCCCTCGACCCATGGTGTGTTCGAGGAAGGGGTGCGACGGCTGATCGGGATCGTGCACCAACACGGTGGCCAGGTCTATGTCGATGGTGCGAATCTGAATGCAATGGTGGGGCTGTCCAAGCCGGCCGGCTTCGGGGCCGACGTGGGACATCTGAATCTCCACAAGACCTTCACAATCCCTCACGGGGGTGGTGGGCCGGGCGTGGGCCCGGTTGGGGTGAAGGCACATCTGGCCCCGTTCCTACCCAACCATCCGATGAGCCGGCGGGCAGGCCCGCAGACCGGAGTGGGGCCGATCTCGGGAGCGCCCTTCGGGTCGGCCGGGATCCTGCCCATCCCGTATGCCTATGTCCGCCTGATGGGGGCGGACGGCCTGCGGGCGGCGAGCAAGGTGGCGATCCTCTCGGCCAATTATCTGGCTCGACGCCTCGATCCCTATTTCCCGGTGCTGTACACGGGGACGAGTGGTCGCGTAGCCCATGAGTGCATCGTCGATGTGCGACCGATGACGAGGGCTGCAGGCGTGTCCGCGGAGGACATCGCCAAGCGTCTCGCCGACTACGGGTTTCATGCGCCCACGCTCTCCTTCCCGGTGCCCGGCACACTGATGATCGAGCCCACCGAGTCCGAGAGCCTCGAGGAGTTGGATCGATTCGTCGAGGCCATGATCGCCATTCACGGCGAAGTGGGGCGCGTCGAGTCCGGGGAGTGGAGCCCGGCGGACAACCCTCTCCACAACGCCCCTCATTCCGCCGAGCAGGTGGCGTCGGACGAATGGGACCACGTTTACTCGAGAGAGACCGCGGCCTTCCCCGTGGCCTCGCTCCGGGGCGATAAATACTGGCCACCCGTCGGCCGTGTGGATGGTCCTGGTGGCGACCGCAATCTCGTCTGCTCATGCCCACCCCTCGACGCCTACGCTTGATTCTTGGCTTGACATTCACCCGGGGGGTGGGATCTTTATGCACTTCACAGGGCGGGTAGGGACGCAGAGGTGACGGTGTCAGGGTGAAATTCACCGGTCAGGTGAGGGTTCCGGAAGTCGACCATCCGGGAGTCCCAGCAACGATCGTGGTCGAAGAGGGCCAGACCGAAGTATTTCTCGAAGGAGAATCGCTCGGCCGTTGGTCTCTTTTCGATGTGCGTGCCGCGCGCCTCGTTTCGAGCGCCTTCTCCATCTCTCTCGACGGCGAGGAGATCACATTCATCGCCGATGAGCCGGTCGACTTCGCGTACAAGGGCGTCGATCACATGGCCGGGGTCTGGGCTCGCTACAAGTCGATGACGATCCCGCGTCGTGTCGTGGCCGTCGGCCGTTCCCGGCGCGGCACGATTCCCTCGCGTATCCCCGAACTCCGCGAGGCGATGCTGTTGAACCTCCAAACGGCAGGCCGTGGTGCCGCGCGTCTGGCCACGATGGACGTGACGGCGACGCCTCCAGCCGAGCCGTCGCCGTGGACCAAGCGGATCGATGCCTATTCCAATGTGCCCCAGCCCATCGACACCGAGCCGATCGACAGCGAGCCGGTGGATACCGAACCGGTCGGTGCCGAGTTGGTCACGGAGCCCGATGATGAGGCCCCCGGCCCTGAGAATGTCCCGAGCGCAGAGCAACCCATCGAAGCTCTGTTGGTCGAGACCCTGGACGAGACGGCGTTCGCGCCTGAGATCGAGTCCGCTTCCGAACCGATGTCCATCGAGAACATGGAGGCCGGGATCCGTGCGCCACTGCGACCGGGCCCGGGCCTGATTCCGAGAAAAGTCGAGCGGCCCCGGGCCGAGGACGTTTCCGCTCCGTTCTGGCCCGAGGCATGGGAGGAGCCGCCGATCGAGGAAGAGCCGTACGACGACCTTCCTCACGACGCCGACACGCTCCTCAGGCTCGAGCAATTGCCGACAGAGGCCACAGAAGAGGCCACAGAAGAGGTCACAGAAGAGGCCACGGAAGAGGCCGCCGGCCCCGATGTCCAAGCGGTGGAGTCGGTAACCGAGGAAGACCATCCGATCTTCGCCGACGACGCACCTCCGGCGCCCGCTCCTGCTGTCCCCGGTGGGATGGAAGAGACGGCGGTCGCGGAATCCGCTCCGGCCGCCTCGGAGGAATTGGCAGTGGCTGCCGCAGCCAACCAGACATTCAGTCCCCAAATGGTGATCGATCTCGATCACGTCCATGTAGACGAGACGGCATCGCTCGAGCCAGACCTGGAGTTGCTGTTTGCCGGCGCCCCCGCACCGGAAGGTGAAAAGAGCGGGTTGCTGGGCGCGGTCCGATCAGCCTTCGCCCGCAACAAGACCTCACATGAACACGAGTTCGTCGAAGCCCCCGGTGGGATCGGCATCGTCCGGCAGATCTGTGCCGAATGCGGCTACATCTCGATCGGAGTCGCAGACTGAAGCCGACCGGCCCGGCTAACCAGCACCTGTCTTGAGAACCATCACGACCACGGCGACGATCAACAGGACGATCGTCACCGCTCCCCAGATCGCCGCCCTCTTTCCGTCGCGGGCAGCGGCCGCGCGGTCTCCCGACTCGAGGGCCGTGATGATCCGCTCTCCCCCCGGGCGGTGAACCAAGGCACCGATCAGCCCGGCTGCGATCACGACGCCGATGCCGATCGAGACGAACGTGTCGCTCCAGTCATACGTCTCGCTCACCATGACCAGTCCTATCCCCACTCAGGGCAGTGAGCAGACCCGCCGGGTTGAAGTAGCTGGTGCCGGCCTGTGCCGCCACTCGGGCCCAGGCGAGGGCGGCACCTTCGACACCGCTTCGGCTGATTCGTGGAGCGACAAAGCCATTGAGGAGGCCACCGCCGATCCATGCCGCGGCGGCGAGGATGTGAATGATGAGTAGCAGATCGCTCATCTCAGAGGGTCAGCAACGTAGCACGAGGGAGGCACCCGCAAGGGGTACCCTCGCCAGGTGAATCCCACGGTCCGGCCTGTGATCCTCTCCGGCGGATCCGGCACTCGTCTTTGGCCTCTATCGACCACGAACGCCCCCAAACAATTTCTCGAGCTTCTCGGTGAGCCTCTGTTCGAGGCGACACTGGGACGGGTGGACGAGCTCGGCCTGGGCGGGACCGTCACGGTGGTGACTGGCCGCGATCAGCTTCTTGCAGTGGAGAGATCGCTGGCCAGCAAAGCGATCGAGGGGGCCACGGTCCTGGTCGAGCCATCGGGGCGGAACACTGCGCCGGCGGTGGTGGCAGCCGCCCTGATCTCGGATCCCGACGACGTCCTCGTGGTTCTCCCTTCGGACCATGTCATCACCGACAGCCCGGCATTTGGCGACGCTGTGAGCAAGGCAGTCGCGCTGGCCGGCGACGGTGCCCTGGTCACGTTCGGTGTCGAGCCGAGCCGACCCGAGACCGGATACGGCTATATCGAGAAGGGAGAGCCCGTGGGGTCCGGCTTTCGGGTCGACAGATTCAAGGAGAAACCCGACGAGGGCGAGGCTGCCCGTCTCGCCGGCGACGGGCGGCACCTGTGGAACTCGGGAATGTTCGTCTTCGGCGCCGGTCAGATCCTCAGCGAGGCCAGGCGGCAGGTCCCCGAGATCCTGACGGGAGTCGTGGCGGCTCTCCCTGCCGAAACGGCCGGGACGATCACTCTCGGAGAGATCTTCTCAGACATACCCGCGACCTCGATCGACCATGCCGTCATGGAGAATGCGGCGAACTCGGTAGTGGTCCCTCTCGACGCAGGGTGGAGCGATGTGGGTTCATGGCACTCGGTCTGGGAGCTGAGCGAGCGCGACGGGAACGGCAATTCCCTCAACGGCGATGTGGTGGCTGTCGACGTGACGGATACCTATGTCCGATCGGGGTCGAAGACGGTCGCCGTCGCGGGAGTCACAGGGCTGGTCGTGGTGGTGACGCCGGACGTCGTCCTCGTCGTTCCCAAGGAGAAGTCCCAGATGGTCCGTGACCTCGCCGCTGGGTGGGCGGCGACTCGGCGGGCCGATTGAAGCCCCTGGCCCGGCGATCCATACCATCGCACACGATGAGGCGTGTGGCGATCGTGGCCCTGTTGAGTGTGCTTGTCTCCTCCTGCGTGGGCCGCCCCGAGGCCGACGCCACGGGGGAGGAGATCTACCTCCAGCTCTGCTCCAACTGCCACGGCGCCCAGCTCGAAGGTGGAGTCGGGCCAGCGCTTGGCCCCGGAACGAACGCCGCAGAACAGCCGGACGAGTATCTCCAGGTGACCATCGTCGAGGGACGGGGGAGGATGCCGTCTTTCTCCTCATCCCTCACCAACGATCAGGTGGGGCACCTGATCGACTATCTGCGGGAGACCCAGGCCGGATGAGCGTCGTGTTGGAGGCTCTCGAGTTGTATCCCGTCCGGATACCGATGCGTCACCGTTTTCGCCGGGTAGATCATCGCGAGGCTGTCTTAATCAAAGGCCCGGCCGGCTGGGGTGAATTCTCACCTTTCCCGGACTACCCGCCACATGTGACGACGCGGTGGCTGGCTGCGGCACTCGAAGCCGCTTGCAGTGTCCTCCCCGAGCCGGGCCGAGCCACGATCCCGGTCAACGTGACCGTGCCGGCGGTCGCACCCGAGGTGGCTGCCCGGCTCGTTCTGGAGTCGGGCGCAGGTACGGCCAAGGTAAAAGTGGGCGAGCCCGGCCAGACGATGGAGGAGGACGAGGCACGGCTTGCGGCGGTCCGGGCGGCGATCGGGCCGGAGGGCAAGATCCGCATCGACGTCAACGCAGGCTGGGACCTCGAGACTGCCGCTATCCGTCTCGCCTCCTATGCCCGCTTCAACCTCGAGTACGTGGAGCAACCCGTCACGAGCCTCGAGGAGATGGTCGAGCTCAAGAAGATGACGGATGTTCCGCTCGCTGCCGATGAGCTGGTTCGTCTCCGGCCGGACCCGTTGGAGGTCGCGTCAATGGGCGCCGCCGACATCCTGGTGGTGAAGGTTCAGCCATTGGGTGGGGTGGTCAGGACGCTCGACATTGCTGCGCGCGCCGGCATCCCCGTCGTCGTGTCGTCGGCTTTGGAGACTTCGATCGGGATCTACTCCGGTCTCTTGGTCGCTTCTCTCCTTCCCGAGCTCCCGTACGCCTGCGGGCTGGGGACGGTGTCGCTGATCGAGGGCGATCCCACCCGCCTCCCCCTGGTCTCGATGAACGGGGAGCTCGAAGTTCGCCGCCCGGAGCCCGACCCTGAGTTGCTGGTCCGGTGGCGGCCCGACCGGGACAGGTCCGCCGAGCTCCTGCGTAAAGTCCGAAACGCGGCCGAGGTGCTCACTTGAGATCGCGAGACCACAAATCGAGACTCCTTTGACACAGCCCAACCCCAGCACCGCCCAGGCCCGGGTCATGGTGGACGAGCTGCACCGCCACGGTGTCGACTATGTGGTCATCTCGCCTGGATCCCGCTCGGCGGCCCTGGCCATCGCTTTCGAGGAGCACGCCGGCGTGGAGACCAGGGTCGTCCTCGATGAGCGATCCGCCGCCTTTCATGCCCTCGGCCGCAGCCGTGTGACTCAGACCCCCGTTGTGGCCCTGGCCACCTCGGGGACCGCGCTTGCCAACTACCTGCCGTCTGTGGTCGAGGCGGACCTGTCGCTGATTCCTCTTATCCTGATCTCGGCCGACCGTCCCCCCGATCTCCTTCATGTTGGGGCCAATCAGACGATCGAGCAGGTGGGAATCTTCGGAGAGAAAGTCCGCTGGTCATGTGCAATCCCTCCCTCGGAGCCCCACCTCGATTCAAACGGCTATTGGCGCTCGAGCGTCTCCCAGGCAGTGGCAAGAGCCAGGGGACATGGCGGCCGCCCGGGGCCGGTTCATATCAATGTGTCGTTCCGCGAGCCGACGGTCCCCGTCTCCGATGACGGGCGGACTCGGGCCGAGCCCTACCGGCACCCCATCGAAGGGCGGCCGGGTGATGAGCCGTGGCAGCAACACCAGCAGACAAGGCCGTCAGGGGCAGCCCTCGGGTTAGGCGGCCGCGGCCTGGTTGTCGTCGGGGAGGGTGACTTCGACCCGAAGGATGTCTTCGAGGCCGCCGGAAAACTCGGCTGGCCGGTGCTCGCCACCGCCACTTCGGGGCTCCGGGTCTTCGACGTGGTCACCACCTATCACCACTTGTTGGTGACGGGTGTGCCCAGCGGTCTGAGGCCTGACCTGGTCGTGACTGTTGGCCGGACCGGGCCCAGTGACCGCATCGGATCTCTCACCTCGCTGCCCGTGCCGCAGGTGCACGTCGACCGTTGGGGGGCGTGGAATGACCCGCGCCGGCATTCGAGCCATCTGCTTCAGGCTGATCCGGCGCAAACCCTCGACGGCTTCTTGCCGGCTCCGGACGACCTCTTGCTCCGCTCTTGGCTGGGAGCGGACGCTGCGATGCGGTCGGCTCTAGACGACCACCTTGCTTCCGAAGAGACGCCTACCGGTCCGGCATTGGCCCGAGCCCTCGAGCCCCTCGATCAGGTAACGCTGATCGCGGCTTCGTCAATGCCGATCAGGGATGTCGACGCACATGTCTCTCACACGGCCAAAGTCATCGCCAATCGCGGTGCCTCAGGCATCGATGGATTTGTTTCCACGGCGTCAGGCGCCGCCACGGCGATGAGAGGCGCGGTGGCATTCGCAGGTGACCTCTCGTTTCTCCATGACGCCACTGGTCTCGTGGCGGACGACGTCGGCGATGTGGTATTCGTGGTCGCTGACAACGGCGGGGGTGGTCTGTTCGACCTGCTGCCACAGGCGGAGCACGCCCCTGCCTTCGAGCGCCTGTTCGTCGCCCCTCACAATCTCGACCTGAGCCGGGTCGCGTCCGCTTACAACCTGGGTACCGCCGTCGTGGAGGACGTCGCTGATCTTGGGGCGATGATCAGGAGTCGGCTCGAGGCAGGTGGACCACATGTCGTCGTCGTGCCGGTCGAACGCGAGACCGATCTGAAGACTCGTCGGGGCCTGGACGACACGTCGCGGGCGGTGTGCGCCAGGTTCAACTGAGTCCGAGTGCCCCCAGCATCGGCCGCAGCTTGATCTGTGTCTCCTCGAACTCCATGGCCGCGTCGGAGCCGTCGACGATCCCTGCACCGGTGTAGAGGGTCGCTTCCGCACCGTCGATTTCCCCACAGCGGAGGGCGATCGCGAACTCTCCTTCTCCATCCCGGTCGAACCAGCCCACCGGACCTGCGTACCTGTCCCGCTGGTGGCCCTCGAGCTCACGTATCAGCTCGACCGCGGTCTTGGTCGGCGTACCCGCAACGGCCGCAGTGGGGTGGAGGGCTGCCAGCAAGTCAGTCACTGTGGTCCCGGGGCGGACCTCTCCTTCGAAGACGGTCGACAGGTGCTGGATGTCTCCGTAGGTGGCGACCGTTCTCTCCGACCGCCCGAGACGGGTGCAGAAGAGCGCCAGTGCGGTGTCGACCGAGTCGGCCGCGAGGGCATGCTCCCGCGTCAGCTTCTCGGTGTCGAAGAAGCCGGCCGAGGCCGGGTCGCCGGGATCAGCAGATCCGGCCAGGGAGATCGATCGGACACTCCCCTCGGCCAGCGAAACGAGTAGCTCGGGGCTCGAGCCCACAAAGCCATCGACGAGGAAGGTGTGCGATCCACGCTCGTTGCGGGCGAGATTGGACAGGACGAGGTGGCTGGGCACCTGATCCTCGAACCAAGCAGAAAGGCGTCGGGACAGGACGACCTTCTCGACCTCTCGCTCGCGGATCGCATCGAGCGCGTCACCGACCAGCCGCATCCAGACCTCGAGCCCGCTGTCGCCGAGATGGCCACGGGGCAGGACGGTGGGTGGTGCTGATGGAGGCAAGTCGCTTGGGTCCCCCATCAGGAACCGGGCCCCGGCTGCGTCGATCTTCATGAGTGCCCGGGGGATGACCACGACCGAGCCCGCGTCGTTCTCGTCAAAAGTGAAGCTCGCCAGAGCCACCGGGGCCGTAGTGGCGGAGAGCCTGCGCAAGGCCCTGTCGAAGCGGTCGGCTCCGGTGCCGGCGTCGATCCTCGTGGAGACTCCCCAGCCGAAGAGAGCCAGGTCGCGATGGATCCATGCCGAGTCCGGGACGCGTGAGAGGGCGTCGCGCACGGCCGACTCGAAGATCTCAGCTGTCATTCCACGTGCAGGCTAGGACCGGCTCGAGTGACTCGATCCCCGCCAACTCGTACGCGACCCGACGGAACCGCTCAGGGTCGCCCGAAGTGGCCAGGATGAGACGACCCGAGCCTCCGGTCGATGACGCGACCCTGCTCACCTGGCGGGCCACCGCAGGCGATGGATCGACGATCCTGACCCGAGGCCCGGCCACCGCCTCGATGAGCGGAACCAGGAAGGGAAAATGGGTGCAGCCCAGCACCAGCGTGTCGGCGCCGCGATCGAGGATCGGCTCCAGGCATGCCTCCACCTGTTGCCTCGCCTCGGGCCCTTCGACCTCAGCGCTCTCGACGAGCTCCACCCATCTCGGACATGCCCGGGTGAGCACCGTCGCACCTGTGGCGTGTCGCTGCAACACCGATGCGAAGAGCTCGCCCTGGAAGGTGGCGGCGGTTGCGACGACACCGATCACACCCGTGGCTGTGCTAACTGCAGCCGGCTTCACCGCCGGTTCCATTCCCACGAACGGCACATCGGGATGTTTGGCACGCAATGCGTGGAGGGCGGCGGCCGAGGCGGTGTTGCACGCGATGGTGATAGTCGTGGCGCCCCGATCGAGGAGCCATCGGGAGGCCTCAGCCGTCATCTCGGCGACCTCGGCGAGGGTTCGCACCCCATATGGGGCTCGAGCCTGGTCGGCCAGATAGAAGAGGTCGGCGTCAGGCAGTTCACGTCGTATCTCGGTGAGGACGCTCAAGCCGCCGACACCCGAGTCGAAGATCCCGATCACGGCTGTCATATCAGCAGGACGACGAGGGGGTCGGTGGTAGCTTCCGCCGATACAGGAGGTCCGGCGTGAAGATCGAGGGCTCAGTGGCGTTAGTCACGGGCGGTGTGTCCGGTCTTGGCTTCGGTGCCGTCTCCCGTTTCGTCCGGGGTGGGGGATCGGTGGTGATGCTCGACATCAACGAGGCCCATGGCGCCGCAGCCGTCGATGCGCTGGGAGAGAGCGCCCGCTTCATCCGCTGTGATGTTCGTGATCGAGATGCCGTTGCCGACTCCGTGGTCCGCGCTGCCGAGGAGTGGGGCCGGATCGACATCCTGGTCAATGCCGCCGGCGTGGCGCCGGCGCAGAGGTTGATCTCACGGGACGGTGAGCTATTCGATCTCGACCTGTTCAAGTTCGTGATCGAGGTGAATCTGATCGGCATGTTCGACGTGACCCGAAATGTGGCGGCAGTCATGTCTACCAACGAGCCCGGTCCCGACGGGGAGCGAGGAGTGATCGTGAATGTGGCGTCGATCGCCGCCTTCGAGGGGCAGATCGGGCAGGCTGCCTATTCCGCATCCAAGGGCGGCATCGTCGGAATGACCCTGCCCCTCGCCCGCGATCTGGCCAGTATCGGCGTGAGAGCGGTCACGATCGCACCGGGAATTATGGACACGCCTCTGTTGGCGGACGCCCCCGACGAGCTCAAGGAATCCCTGGCCGCCCTTCATGTGTTCCCTCGCCGTCTTGGCACCCCGGAAGACTTTGCCCATCTGGTGCAGTCGATTGTGGAGAACCCGCTCTTGAACGGTGAGGTCATCCGCCTCGACGCCGGAGCCAGGATGCCGCCCCGGTGATCGTTCGGTACCAAAAAACCACCCGCGTCACTATGTGTTGCCCGCATTGGGTGTATATGCTCCCCGCTTGACGGGCGTAAAAGCCCGTCTGCCCAAAGGAGGGAATCCATATGAATAAGGGACGACAGAGGAGCGCGCTTGCCGCTCTTCTTGCGTTTGGACTGTTCCTTGCGGCTTGTAGCAGCGGGGAACCGACAGAAACCACGGAGGCGTCGGGCGACACGACGGCGACCACCGAAGCAACTACAGAAACCACCGCTGCGCCCACGACCGAGACCACTGAGGCCGCTGCGGCCGGCGATGGGATCATCACGACCTACATCGGTGAGCCGGAGTTCCTCCAGCCCCCGAACACCAATGAGTCGGAAGGGAACGCGGTGCTCAGCGCCCTGTTCCGCGGGCTGATCGATTACAACCCGGAGACCAGTGAGCCCCAGTTCACCGGTGTCGCCGAGTCGATCACCTCTCCCGACGAGGGTCTCACCTGGGAGATCGTTCTCAAGGACGGCTGGACCTTCCACGACGGCACGCCGGTCACGGCGCAGTCGTTCGTCGATTCGTGGAACTACTCGGCATACGGGCCCAACGCGGCCCAGGTGAACGGGTTCT
>JARDZU010000169.1 GCA_029240695.1 Acidimicrobiia bacterium
TTGCGGTACTCGAACTTCTCGACCGCCCGTATCAAACCCAGATTGCCTTCCTGCACCAGGTCGAGGAAGGGGAGACGGGCGTGCCCGTAGCGTTTCGCAATGGAAACGACGAGACGGAGGTTGGAGCGGATGAAGGTCTGGCGGGCTTCTTCGCCGGCACGGACCATCTGGGCCAGCTGGCGACGCTTGGTCTGGTCCTTCTCTGACTCCAGTGCCAACTCGGCCTTGCGCCCGGTTTCGATGGCCTTTGCCAACCGGACTTCGTCCTCGGCGGTGAGCAGGTTGAACAAGCCGATCCCGTCCAGATACTGGCGGATCGCCTCGTCACTTACTTCACGTTCGATGGAGCTGCTTCTACCCATGACTCGGCCTCCAGCCAGGGTAGGAACACCCCTGGCCACTCTTTGGGATTGTCGATATCTGTATCGGCACTTATCCCCACAATGTTGAATGGGCTCGGGGACTCATTTCTCGTAGACTTTCGCGGTCCCACCACGGCTCTTGAGGGCCGGGTCGCGGGCGTTTAGCTCAGTTGGCTAGAGCACTGCCCTTACAAGGCAGGAGTCGGGGGTTCGAGTCCCTCAACGCCCACCGGTGAATCAACCAGATCGATCCGCCCCCGACTTCATTGTGTTGCACACCCTGCGGTGCATCGGGGTGGCCGGCGAGGAGAGAGTGGCCGAGGCCTCCGGATTGGAAACCGGCGAGACCGGCCTCCACTTGCGCGATCTGTCCGAGCGCGGCCTGGTCGCACTAGACCCTGGCCCCTTCGGGGGTTGGGGCGTGACCGAGAGCGGTCGAATCACCGACGAGGAATTGGCGCGAAGGGAGCTCGACTCCGTCGACAGCCGTGTTCCTGTGCTCCGATCCTACGAATCCTTCCTCGGGCTCAATCCTGCCCTCCTGGATACTTGTGGTGAGTGGCAGATGCGAAGGATCGGCAGCACGCCGATGCTGAACGATCACACCGACCCCGATTACGACGCCAAGGTGCTGTCCCGCCTCATCCGCATCGATGCCTCGGCGCAGCGGATCTGTACCGATCTGGCAAGTCGCTTGACGCGATTTGCTCTATACCGCACTCGCCTCACGATTGCACTCGAGCGCGCCCTCGGGGGCAACATTGCCTACGTCACCGACACGGTCGATTCGTACCACTCGGTGTGGTTCCAGCTCCACGAGGATCTTCTGGTCACCCTCGGGATCTCGCGTGAGGAAGAGAGAAGGGTCTCGTCAGGATTGGCGTAGGAGCAGCCAGAAGACGCCGGCGACCACCCCGAGCCCAGGCCAATCAGCGGACGAGGAACCCCCCGCCGAACACGTCGGCCGGGTCGAGCCACAGCTCGCTGCGACCGGTGATGTAGGCGGTCCCGCTCACCTCGGGTATCACTGCCGGGACACCGCCGACGTCCGTCGTCTCCACCACCCGACCGGCGAAAGTGCTTCCCAGGATGCTTTCGACTGTGATCGACTCGTCGATCGCCACGTCACCTCGGGCGTGATGGATGGCAAGACGCCCGCTGACTCCGGTGCCGGTGGGAGAGCGGTCGACCTCGCCATCGGCGAATATGCACACGTTCCGGGAATGGTGCTCCGGATCCTGGGCCAGGCCGACAAAGATCACGCCGTAGAGAAAGCCGAGGCCCGGCTCCATGGGGTGCACGATCGGCCCTGAGTCGACGACCGCCTGCTTGATGGCTCGTCCCGCCTCGATGAGCCGGGGTGTGCTCGACGGATCGATCGAAAGCCCGAGATCTGCGGCCTCCACGTAGGCGTAGAAGGCGCCCCCGAACGCCAGGTCGTACCGAACCATCCCCAGCCCGGGGACATCGACGTTTTGGTCCGGGGCGGCGACGAACGAGGCCACATTGCGGAACGACACCGACTGGACGAACCCGGCCGGGATCTGGGCGGTGGCCTCGATCTGGCCCGCCGGCGTGTCGATCCGAATCACGGTCTCCGGGCCTTCCGCCGGGAGCATGCCGGTGTCGAGCACGACCTTGGTCAGGGCGATGATGCCGTGACCGCACATCGTGGAGAAGCCGTCGTTGTGGATGAAAAGGACCGAGAGGTCGCTCGAAGGCTCCACGGGAGGACCGACGAAGGCGCCGTACATGTCGGCGTGGCCCCGTGGCTCCCACATCAGGGAGCGCCGCAGGTCATCGAAATGGGTCTCGGCGAACCGGCGGCGCTCGATCATGGTTGCCCCGTGGATGTCGGGGAGGCCCTCGACGACCATCCGAAACGGCTCCCCTCCGGTGTGGGAATCGATGGCCACGACTCGTCGCCAATCCCGTGGCGGCTCCCAGCCCAGCGGTGCTGTCAGGTCCAAGCGTGTGAGCCTAGGAGGAGGAAGGTTGGCCACGGCCGGGCACTACCCTCCCGTGCCGAATGGAGATGACGAGCCTTGCCGATCTGCTCGATGTGCAGGATCTAGATCTTCAAATCGATCGTCTGCTGGCTAGACGGCAGTCTCTTCCAGAGCTCGATGCGTACAAGGACGCCCACGAGCGGGAACAGGAGCTAACGGCGGAGATCATGACGGCGGCTGGTGAGTTGAAGACTCTCGAGCTCGAGTTCGACAAATCGGAGGGCGAGCTCCAGATACTCGAGGCCAAACTGACCGAGCACGAGACCCGGCTGTTTGCCGGCGGCATGAGCGCCAGGGAGACCGAGCACATGCGGCTCGAGGTGCAGAGCCTTCACGGTCAGCAGGAAGCCCTGGAGGAGAGGGTTCTCGCCATGCTGGAGCGCCTCGACCCGGCCCGGGAGCACGTCGCCGGCCTCGAAGCCCGCCGTGAAGCGACCATTCAGGAGAAGGCGGGGCACGAAACGTCCATCAAGTCGGAGTGGAAGTTGATAGACGCCGAGCTTGCTCGCAAGGAGGAGCGCAAGGCCGAAGCGCTCGTCCCGGTGCCCCCCGACCTCGTCGAGATGTACGAGACACTCCGACGTTCGAAGGAGGGTGTGGCAATCGGTCGATTCGAGCATGGGGTCTGCGGAGGCTGTCACATGACGTTGTCGCCAGCCGAGCAGAACGAGGCATTCCAAGCCGACATCCCCCGATGTGTGCATTGTCGGCGGATCCTCGTCGCCTGAGCCATGCTCTTCTGGCACCTCGGGGCCACCCTTTGGCTTTTCCGGTGGATTTTCCGGGATCCGAAGGTGGACGTGAGATTCCTGCTGACGGGGGCGGTCTTCCCGGACGTCGTCGACCTCGTCGTCGGCACCGGGATCATGGGCAGAACGCTGGCCATCGGAGAGCTCTGGGCCCACACGCTCCTTGCTCCCAGCGTATACATGGCCTGCGTGCTCCTATTGACCAGGCGTGGACGGCGTCGTCGTGCCTTCATGGCGTTCGGGGTGGGGTGGCTGTTCCATATCCTTCTCGATGGCATGTGGACCGATCCCGAAGTCCTGTTCTGGCCCTTCTTCGGCTGGGACATGCCGGCCGGGACGGCGCCGTTCTGGCCGCAAGCCTGGGAGCGGGCCATGGGTGACCCCTGGCGATGGGTCCTCGACGCCATCGGTCTCGGCTATCTGATCTGGCTTTGGTTCGCCACCGGTCTCAATCGGAAGGACCGTCGTGACGGACTGTGGCGAACCGGGCGTATTCCCGACCTGGTGGGTCAGGATGCATAGATCGCTCGCCGTCGCTTTCCTCGCCTTGGCCGCCTGCTCGGGTGGGGGAGCCACGACAACCGTGACAATCGGCGAGGGTGCATCGGATCCGGTCGCTGCCGTCGAAGAGTTGCAGGGCTTCCTGGCCCAGGGAAACTTCGGGGCGGCAGGCTCGCTGGCCGTCCCCGGTCAGGCAGTGCTCGCGTCCCTGGGTGAAGGAGTGACTCCCTCGGCGGTGGCGGCGTCACTGGAGAACGGCGACGGTGACGTGGCGGCCAACTTCTGGAACGGCTTTGCCCAGGGCGTTGGAGACACATTTGCCGGCGAGGTGACCATCGAGGACCTGGGCACCACCAGCGAGGATGGGGTGGAGTTCTTCGTTGTCGGGGTAACACCCGAAGGGGGTGACCAGCGGGTGATGATCACCCGTGATGTCGGCGGCCAGCGGGTCGACCTCTTTGCCACGTTCGGTGCCGGTCTGGCGGAAGGGATGATGGGGCCGGTGGAGTTGTTGCTCGGCTCCTCCAACGACGACTCGCAGCTGATCCTGAGCGCTCTGCAGGACGTGGTCCCCTCGTTGTTGGTGGCAGCCAACGACGAGAGCTTGTCACCCGATTCGGTGCAGCGGATCCTGCAATTGGTGGAGCTGATCACCAGGGTCGGCTGAACAGGCTCAGCCCTTCAAGGCCGGCACTACCTCGCTCCCCAACATCTGGATCAGCCCGGGCTGGTCCAAGGCGGCCATCTGGAACGTGACGATGTCGGCATCGAGATCCCGGACCAGTGGGAGGTATGCCTCGATTATCTCGTCTGCCGTGCGGACCCTCGTGTACCGACCCAGGATCTCCTCCCGGGGCATGGCGTCGGCCATCTCTCTCAGCTCAGCCGGGTCCACCGCCTCCAACCTGCCCGGGGCCCGCAGGCCCCGCCACGGGAAGATCGCCTCCCATGCCTCCTCCTCGTCCCCGGCGAAGATCGACCATCGGGTGGCGAGGACGATCGGATCCGGTCGCCCCTCGTCTCTGGCGGCCGATCTGAGCGGGTCGATGACCCTCTCCACGGTTTCGGCGGGATCCTTCACCGATGTGATGACACCCTGGGCCGACTCTCCTGCCAGAGTGGCCGACTTGGGGCCTCCGGCGGCGAGGAGGATGGGGACCCGGCCGATCGGTGGTGAGTAGAGCTTGGCCCGATCGGTCTTGTAGTACGCGCCGTCGTAGGTGAGTTTCTCGCCATCCAAAAGCCGGCGCATGATCTCCAAGGCTTCGGCCATACGGGCATTGCGTTCGGCGTAAGCCGGGAACTCGTATCCCAGCGGTCCCTCGTTGATGTTCTCGCCGGTCCCGACCCCGAGGACGAAGCGGCCGCCGGAGAGACGGTCCAGTGTGGCGGCGGCCTGAGCCACTACTCCCGGGTGATACCTGAACAGAGGTGTCGTCACTCCAGTGATCAGCTGAACCCGCTCCGTGGCCTGGGCCATCGCCCCCATCGTCGAGAAGGCGAACCCTGAAGCCGACACGTCGTCGACCCACGGGTGGAAATGCTCGGATACGACGACCGCGTCGAACCCCGCCGCCTCGGCATGGACGGCCTGTTCGACCAGCTCCTCAGGGTGCCACTGCTCATGGCCACAGAAGTAGGCAAACCTGGGCAACAGCGCTCCTTTCCGTGCGAGAGCGGGATCTTGCCAGGTCTATTGGTAGGAGACGAAGACGGGGACCGGGGAATGGTCGATGGTGTAGGCGGGGGTCGCGGTCTCGGGCGAGTCCTCGTCGAAGAAATTCTTCCACCCCCACTTCCAATGCGCTTCCTCGGTTCCCGCGGTCAGGAAAGCGTAGGTCTCGTCCTTGGTGGGGATCGGGCCCTGGCCGTCCATCTGGATGACCATCTGCAGTTCGGGTCGCTGCTTCAGCCTTTCCCTGTTCACGATCATGGTCGACTTGAACTGGTGGACGATCAGCATCTTCTGGGGCAGGCCATTGGCATTGACGAGATCAGCGAGCCAGTCGACCACGGTGTTGACTTCGGCAGCACCCACCCGGCCGATCTGTCGCAAGTGCACCTGGTCGGGGAGGAGTCGCCACTCCGGGTCCAGGGCGAGGCCCACGTTCGGGAGCTTGAGCAACCCTTCGTACTGTTTGGCTTGGGTGAGAAAGTCCTCGCGGCCCGGTTGAAGGTCGAGGATCACGTACATCCCGTTCTCCCGGGCGAACTGAATCCAGGCACCCAGGCTCTCTGGTGAGGACTCTTCGCTGTAGTCGCCATCCGTCGGGCCTGCCGAGGCAACACTGGCGATGATCTCGAATGTGGGGATCACCTGGGCACCGTCGGCGGCGTATTCGGCGAGCAGCGGCTGCATTCGGGCCAGGGTCTCGGCGGGACCCTGCTCTCCGAGCGCTCCGAGCCCTGACGCCACCGGGTGCCCGTAGAACGCGACATACCTCCGGGGCACAGACGCGGGAAAGACGTGAAAACCTCCGCCCGGCACTTGCACGCCCCTGATCAGCGTGTCGATCTCCCAGGCCGTGGCGGTGGGCTCGGCGCCCAGGTAGCGGATCGCAGATGGGGGCCGCCCGGCCAGAGC
>JARDZU010000170.1 GCA_029240695.1 Acidimicrobiia bacterium
TGAAGGCGATGACCGCGGTCACTCCCAGGGCCAGAGCCAGCGACGTGACCGGGTCGGTCGTGACCCCCAGCAGCCAGAGCCCGAGGAGGATCACCACGAATACAGCCGTCGAGAGCCATGGTCGGCGGCGAAATCCGGCCATGAGGCCCTGAGGGGCGAGCAACATGACGAGAACCAGGATGACACCGAGAACGATCAGGCTCCACCCCTCGAAACCTCCGGACGCGAGGCGGTTCTGGAGGGTGTACACGTAGATTGCGCCCACCATCGGGCCGGCCCAATGGCCTCGACCACCGAGCACGCTCATCACGATGACAAAGAGGGGGACGTCCAGGTTGAACGTCCCCTCGACGCTGACGAATCCCAGTTGCAGGGCGGCGACGGCGCCGGAAATGCCGGCGATCAACCCGGTGACCCCGATCGCGATCATCTTGTGGAGGAAGGTGGGCACACCGAGACCCTCGGCGACGTCCTCGTCGTCCCGGATCGTGAACAGTGCCCAGCCGAAGCGGGTTTGCTGCATCACGTAGGCGACGGCCAGAGCGAACAGAGCCACGACCCCGCTCACGAAGAACACGAACTCCTGGAACTGGCTCAAGTAAGACGGCGCCTCAGGTACCGGGATGACGATTCCCTGCCCGCCGTCGATGGTTTTCGAGAGCCTCGCCACCGAAGCGAGGATGAAGGGGATCGCAAGTGTGAGCAGGGCAAAGATCTCGCCCCGCAACGATCTGAGCCGGAAGGCGATTGTGCCGATTGCCAGCCCGAGCAGCATGGAGGCGATCCCGGCAACCAGGGCCGCCACCCACCAGCTCATCCCCTGGCGGCCGAAGAGGACCGCCATCGTGTAGACCCCAACGCCGAAGAAAGCGCCCTGGCCGAAACTGAAGTATCCGCTGTAGCCAGAGAGGATGTTCCAGCTGGTGGACTGAGCGGTCCAGAACAGAATCCCGGAGAGGAAAATCAGGTAGAACATCGGGAATTCTGTGGCGTGACGTATCGCGGGCAGGGCTACCAGAGCCACCGCGATACCGACGAGAGCCATCCATCCCTTGTGGCGCACTCAGCCCCCCTTTTGGGGGAATAGGCCCTTGGGGCGGAACACCAGGGCGAGGACCACCAGGGAGAAGACGACAAACGGCGATGTCGACGGGGTCCACACCACCGCCACCAGCCCCGATATCGCGCCGACGAGGAGCCCGGCGTACAACGTGCCCGTGACATTGCCGATGCCACCAAGGATGACGATGGCAAAGACCAGGCCGATCCACTCGAAGGGGAGGTCCGGGGTGAGAGTGCCGCCAATCGAGAACAACATCCCGGCGATCGCGGCGCTGGCACCCACTGCGCCGGCGAGCAGAACCCCCAGGAGGCGATGATCGATACCGAAGGCCGAGGCAATCTCCCTGTCCTGACCGAAGGCCTGCAGTGCCCTCCCGGCGTACGTTCGCCCGAGCACCAGCTCCGTCGCCACGACCAGGACGACGGCGGACCCGGCGGCCAGGAGCGTGGGGACGGGGAACCTGAGTGAGCCGACCCCCACCGACTTGGCCGAAAAGGGATTGAGCTCGGCCGGCAGCCGCAGAAAGTCGGCTGTCCAGATGTTGGTCACGACCTGCACCGTGATGATCAGTAGCCCGTAGCTGATGAGGAGCGAGTTGAGCTCGGAGACATCGAACCGCTCGTAGCCCAGTTGGATCATCGCGCCGACGAGGAACATGAGGGGGGCGGTGATCACGATCGTGGCAATCGGGCCCAAGCCGATGGAGGTCGCCAGCTCGAAGGTGAGGTAACCGGAGAGCAGGATCATCGCGAAATGGGCCAGATTGATCACCTTGAGGAATCCCCAGGCGAGGGAGAGCCCCAAGGCCATGAGGGCGAACAGGCTGCCATTGAGGGCTCCTGAGACGGTCGCCTGTATCTCGATCACCAGGTAATCACCCGGGAACGTCGACTACCGACAGGAGCCCCGGATCTCCCTTCTGAGGAGACCCGGGGCGCCTGTGCATCCGCTCTGCTCAGCCCGTGGGCCCGACCAGCGCGCCCGCCGCGATGTCCTCCGGCCAGACCATCACCCATTCAGAGCCCTGGATCTGCTTCAGGCCCTCGGTGGTCTCCCAGAAGTTGTTCACCGCCGTATCGAAGGTGACCGCTCCGCTGAAAGTCAGGTCGGCACCGGTCGAATGCAGCGAGTCGCAGATCCCTTGTCCGTCGGTTGAGCCGGCCCCTTCGACACCCTGGACAAGGATCTCCCATGCGTTCCAGGAGGCGGCCGCCTGGGTCTCGAACACCGTGTAGGGGATCTGTGCGGCGGCGGCGCGCTCGGCGTACTCGTCGACGATCTCGCCCACCTCGGGATCCATTTGCTCGAGGATCGGCTCGTTGGGCTCGAAGATGGACACCGAAAGCGTCCCCTGGGCCGCGTCGCCCAATCCGAGAAGCAGGCCCGGGGCCGGGAAGAGAGCGAACATCAACGGTGGCGTGTAGTCGAGCTGCTGCATCGCCTCGATCAGTGAGTTGGCCTCAGCCCCGAGCCCGTTCATCAACACTAGATCGGCGTTGGCGTCACGAACCTGGGCCGCGGTCGACCCCCAGTCCTCGTATCCCGGCGGGTATGGGATGTCGGCCACGATCTCGTAGCCACGCTCGGGCAGGATGTTGAGCGTCGATGGGTCATCGGGATCATCGGCGATGCCGTAGCTCACGAATGCGGTCGAACCCGACTCGTTGGTGAGAAGCGCAACCGTGCTGACTGCACCGTCGAGGCTGTCGAGGGCGTCGGCAATCTGATTCGGGATGAATGAGTTCGGCTCGGGTCCGATCGACCAGCCCGGGAACTGGCAGGCATAGGTCATCAACGGAGCCAGCACCGCGGTGTGCTGGGGGAGTGTGTATCCATACCGCTCGGCTACGGGCATGGCAGCGAGGATGTTCGGTGTGGCGTAAGGCCCCATGATCAAGTCGACCTGGTCCTGGCTTATGAGCTGTTCGTAGAGGGGGGCGACGTTGGCGGTGTCTGACTCATCGTCGAGCAGGTTCCACTGGACCTCCCGGCCCAGCAAGCCGCCCGCGGCATTGAGCCGTTCGACGAACATGTCACCGGCGAGCTTGTGGATTGCCCCGGTCGCGGCGAACGCCCCGGTGAGCGAAAGGGTCCCGCCTACGACGATCGGGTCACCAGATCCCTCTGCCGTGGTGCTCGGGGCTGCTGTGGTGGATGGTGCCACCGTGGTGTCGGTCGCTGCCGTCGTGCCCGGCGTTCCTCCGGCAGTGGTGGTGGTGGTGTCGCCGGCGCAAGCGGCGGCCACGAGTGCCAGGACAGACACAATCGCCAGGATTCGTGCTCGTCTCCTCACGTTCTCCTCCTCGTCAGTCGACGGTGCCGCCCGAGTGCATTCCCGGTGCGACCGGGAGGAGCCTGGTGCGACAACTGCGAAGATGGACCATATACGAATACTGCACACCGTGCCCCGCCAGCCATGCGGAACTTCAGTGTCACTGGACATCGCAAACACCTCCGAACAGTGACGCTTGCAAGTGTGTCGAATTCAGAGCGTGCTGGTCGAAACCGCCTTGGCCGGTCGTCCGGGCTCGATCGGGTCGACGCTGTGGTCCTCGCGGCTGAACCGTCGCTCGAGCCCGTCGAACAGTGTCATCGAGGGCTTGCGCCGGGCCTTGCAAACCATCTCTCACGAGGTCGAGGATTCGAAGGATCTTCGACTCGCCCGGGCCCGACTGGTCGAGTCCACACCTTCGCTGCAGACGCTGGTCCTCCAGCATGAAAAGGAATGGGTGGAGTCGTTCGCCAACGCCGTGGCCGATCGTCTCGGGTTGGACCCGGATGACGATCTCCGGCCGGAGCTCACCGCGGCTGTGGTCGCGGCCTTCCGGGCTGTGATGAACCGATGGATCAGGTCAGGGAACGCCGACGTCGATCAAATGCTCGACCAGGGCCTCGTCTTTCTCGGATCGGGCCTCGGCTCCTCCGACTTCGATTGAGGGCTCAGTGCCCTCCGCCGCCCGCTCCGGTCGCGGGGCCGTCTGGGTTGGGCACGTGGTCGGCCCTCCATATGTCCGGTTCCAGGTAGATCCGGCCTGCAAGCGGAACGGCGAGACGGATCGAGGACTCCGCGGCGTCGATGGCACCGGCGATCTCGGAGGCGGTGAGGGAGGGAGTGAACTCCAGCTTGCCTGCGACCAAGAGCTCCTCGGGCCCGATGTGCTGGGTCTTTAGATCGATGACCCTGACTACGTCCGGTGTCGCCTCGACGGCACCACGTATCGCGTCGATATCGCTCTCCATTGCGGCCTCCCCGATGAGGAGCGACTTCATCTCGACGGTGAGAAAACCGGCGATGACCAGCAACAGGGTGCCGATGCACAGCGTCCCAACCGCGTCCCACACCTCATTCCCGGTGATGGCGGCCAGTCCCACCCCGATCATCGCCAAGAAGAGCCCGATCAGGGCCCCTGCATCTTCGAGCAGGACGACGGGCAGCTCCGGGGAGCGGGAGGTGTGGATGTACTCCCACCAGCCACGTTCGCCCTTTACCTTCCTCGACTCGTCGATGGCGGTATGAAAGCTCCACGACTCCAGCCCTATTGCCACGACCAGCACACCGATCGCCCAGCCGATCGAGGTCAACTCATGGGGGTGGAGCAGCTTGCTCACGCCCTCGTAGATTGAAAAGAGCCCACCGAGGGTGAACAGGACCATCGCCACGACGAACGACCAGAAGTAGCGCTCCCTCCCGTAGCCGAATTGGTACTGGTCGTCGGCAACCTTGCGTGCTCGCTTGCCACCGAGCAGCAGGAGCCCTTGGTTAGATGTGTCGGCGACCGAGTGGATCGACTCGGCAAGCATCGAGGCGGATCCTGTGACCACATATGCGACGAACTTGGCCACCGCGATCCCGGCGTTGGCCAGCATCGCGGCAATGATCGCTCGTGTTCCACCGCTGGTCGCCATGAAATCGGATGCTAGGTGAGCAAGGAGACCGCTCCCCAGGTCGTCATCAGGACTCCTACGAGCACAAGAAACGCAACACGACCCCCCCGGTATTCGGGGTTCTCCACTCCCGCCGGGGTCTTTCCCTGGCGATGCCGCCACCAGGCGAGCCCATTTCCGACGAGGAGGGCGAGGCCAAGGCCGAGGATCAGCTCGGGGAGCAGGTTCTCGAAGTCGAAGATGTCGCCCACTCCCGGTCACGCTAACCCTGAATAGTCTGCGTGGGTGAGCCAGGACCTTCACTCCGCGTCTGCCTCGGCACCGGCGACCTCGGCCAATTTGGGCCCAGGCTTCGATTGCCTGGCCTTGGCAATCGAGATCCGCTGCGCGGTGAAGGCCAGTCGTGCCGATGACTGGAGTGTCGACCACATCGGGAGGTACCAGCCCGGGCCCGAGGAGGGAGACAGGGTGATCAGCGCTGCCCGCGTTGTCGTAGGCGACGGATTCCCGCTCGCGCTCCAGGTCGATGCCGAGATCCCGATCGGAAAGGGCCTGGGCTCATCGGCCGCAGCCTCCGTCGCCGGTATCGCCGCAGCCCTACGCCTGACCGGGGAGAAGCCAAGCCACGATCGGGTCTACCGACTGGCCGTGGAACTGGAGGGGCATGCAGACAACGTCGCTGCCGCGGTTTACGGCGGCCTGTCGCTGGTTCCGGCGGAGGGCATGCCACTCCGACTACCTATCCACCCCGGGCTCCAGGTGGTCCTCGCGGTGCCTGACAGTCATCTTCTCACGGAGCAGGCGCGGCGGGTGATCGAACATTCCCATCCCCAGGACCGGGTCCTGCGCAGCCTGTCACGAGTCTCTGCCCTCACCGCTGGTCTCATCACAGGCGACCCGGACCTTCTTGGGGCGGCGCATGGGGACGAGATCCATGAGCAACCCCGAGATGAGATCTCACCCGAGGTGGCAGGTCTCATCGAGGTTGGGAAGCGCGCCGGCGCCCTCCATGCCGCCCGGTCCGGGGCGGGGCCGTCGGTCATTGCCTTCTGTACGAGCGACTCGAGGGAAAGGGTGGCCGCAGCTTTCACCGAGGCGGGTGTCGACGCACTCACTCCGCAGCTAGCCACTACCGGTCTGGTCTAGTCGGCGATCGCCGCTGGCAGTGAGGCGGAAGGCAGGCGAACCAGGTGCGGGGTGGTGGCAACGCACCTGGTTCTCAGGGAGGATCTCGGTCGGGGGGAGCCGAGCGGATC
>JARDZU010000031.1 GCA_029240695.1 Acidimicrobiia bacterium
AAGAGCCGCACAATCCGTGTCCCGGTCCACATGATGGACACCATCTCCCAGATGCAGAGCTCTGAGGCCAATCTGACCAAACGCCTCGGCCGCAAGCCGACCGACGACGAGCTGTCCGAAGAATCCGGTCTGACCGTCGACAAGATCCGTGAAGCGAGAAAGGTCGCCCCCGAGCCGGTTTCGATCTTCGAGCCGGTCGGCGATGACAACGCCATGCTCGGTGATTTCATCGAGGATCTCGAGGCCGCCGCTCCCTTCGAGTTGATCGCCTCGAAGCTCAACATCGAGAATCTTCAATTCGTCCTGGAGCGTCTGAACGAGAGAGAGCGCACCATCATCGAGATGCGGTATGGCCTGGGCAATCAGGAGCCGGCCACCCTCGACGAGGTGGGACGGCATTTCAATGTCACCAGGGAGCGCATCCGTCAGATCGAGGCCAAGGCCCTAGCCAAGATGCGTCATCCGTCCACTCCCGGAGGTCTCCGGGAGCTGGCGGTCTCCTGATCTCAGGCTGACTTCACCTGCTCCCAGAGCTCACGGGTGTCTGCCTCGATAGGTAGCCCGGCCTCGGACTGCCGAGGACGACCCCTGGTACGGCGGCGGTGGTAGGGCTGGCCATCCCAGAAGATGACACCACCCCATACCCCCCATTCGTGACCATCGCGCAGGGCGATCTCGAGGCATTGGACCCGGACGGGGCAAGTCCCGCAGATTCGCTGCGCTGCAGCCAACTCCGCGGGCTTCTCAGAGAAGAACAGCTCATGGCTGCCCTCGCTGCTACATCGTCCGAGCTCTTGCAGTTGTCTTAGATGGGTTTTCATTTGGTCGAGTCCTTTGTCGTGTCGTGGGCGGAAAACAAAAAGCCGCCGGGTTCTCCGGCGGCCTCACAACAGACAGTTGCTGGAATGTCACATCATGTGATCAGAGGCCGCCTTCGGGTGTTCGGCACGTCGTCGCCGGCAGCGGAAACGGGCGCGTCGAAAAGCCCTGGGGTTCCGTTGGGATTCGTCATCCGCTGCTTCATGGCTGCCTCATTCTCTCGACGCCCGAAGAATGGCGGCCCGGGGGCCAAACGTCAAGGCAATTAAGTTGACGCGGTGAGCGAGACGCTCGATCTCTGGGATTACAGAAGGCGCGTCCACGACATGTACCGCCTGGCACGAGAGGGCGGTGCCGGACCTGGCCCCTGGGAGGAATGGGTCGGGAGCCGGGATGCGCTCTTCGCCAATCATCCGCAATCCCCCGTCGAAGACGTGGAATCGTTCACAGGTCTCCCTTATTACAACTACGACGGACGATGGCGGGCCACCGGCCGATTCACGCCAAGCGACGACCAGGCGGCCGTTCTCGACCACTCCGGTGACGGCTCGACACGATTCCTCACAATTGGCACCGTGGATTTCGAACTCGCCGGTCAGGACTGCCGGCTCGAGGTGCTCTGGCTGGATGCATACGGCGGTGGCATCTTCCTCCCCTTTCGCGACGCGGGAAACGGTGACACAACCTATGGCGGAGGGCGATATCTCCTCGACACGGTCAAAGGTGCCGATCTCGGTCACGACGGCGATCTGATCGTCCTCGACTTCAACTACGCCTATCACCCCTCATGCGTGCACTCGAACCGCTGGTCCTGCCCGCTGGCTCCAGCCAGCAACCACCTCGGGCTCGCCGTGGAAGCCGGCGAGCGTATAGCAACGTAAGGTACGAAAATGTTCGGTTTCATCTTTCGACTCGTCCGCTATGCCGTCGTCGCCCTTCTCGGTGCCGCCCTGGCGGCCAAGCTGCTCCTCCAGTCCCATGCCACCGAAGAGACAGAGGAAATCGACCTGGTGAACATCTTTGGCGGCGAAAAGCTGATCTCGGCAGCCGATCCGTTCTTCGGGGGCAAGGTCACGACACTGTTCGGTGGCACCCTGATCGACCTGCGCCGGGTGGTCCCCGCTCCGACAGGGATCTACCTGGACATCCTGGTGGCTTTCGGCGGTCTGAGCCTGGTCGTCCCGCCCGGATGGAAGGTTGTGTTCGATGGGACCGTCACGGCAGGTCGTGTCGAAGATCTGACCCGGCCGGTGGACGACCCGGACGCCCCTATCGTGCGGGTCGGGGGTCTCGTCGCCCTTGGTGGTGTCGAGGCGACGACACGGCCACTTGTGGAGGCCGTCGCCTAGCCCCTCGTCAGACAATCCTTCTCTTCGAAGCCCATCTCGCCAGCTCATGACGGTTGGATAGCTGGAGCTTTCGCAACACCGACGAGACATGCGTTTCCACGGTCTTGATCGAGATATTGAGCTTCCGGGCCACCTGCTTGTAGGCGAACCCCCTGGCGATCAGTCGAAGTACGTCTTTCTCCCTCGTGGTCAGTTGGTCGAGCTCCGGATCATCCTCCGTAGGCATCACGCCGGCGAAGGCATCCAGGACGAACCCGGCGAGGCGTGGTGAGAAGACCGCGTCGCCGGCGTCGATGCGACGCACCGCATCGACCAGGTCTCCCGGCTCGATGGTCTTGGTCACGTAGCCCCGCGCCCCTGCCCTGATCATCCCGATCACGTCCTCCGCTTGATCCGAGACCGAAAGGGCGAGGAACTTGACCTCCGGATTCGTCTCGCCGACGCTCTCCACAACGACAATCCCGCCGCCATCAGGCATGTGGACATCGATCAATACGACATCGGGCTCGAGTCCTCGAATCTCTTCGATCGCCGTATCGACGTCGTAGGCGGATCCCACGATGGCGAATTCCTCGGACAGCTCTGCCTTCACGCCGGCCAGGAAGAGCCGATGATCGTCGACCAGATATACCTTGACCCTCATCCGGCGGCCACCGGCATCCTGAGCACGACCTCGGTCCCCTCGCCCGGCTCACTTTCGATCTCGGCCTCGCCCCCGGCCCGTTGCACCCTTGCCTTGATGGACTGCGCGATGCCCCTCCGGTCATTGGCGACATCCGTTGGTTCGAAGCCCTTTCCCTGATCGGTCACATACACGATGAGCTCATTGTCCTCGGCTTCGAAATAGAGGGAAATTCGCTCGGCCCCAGAGTGTTTGGCCGCGTTGACCATCGCCTCATTGGCCGCCCCGAGGAGGGCCCGGGTGTCCTCGTTCAATGGGTGGTCCCCGACGACGACCACATCGATCGGCACCTGGTGATCGGCCTCGATCCTCCGAGCAGACGCTTTGAGCGCAGTAGAGAGGAGGTCGGCACCCTCGAGGGGTGCATTCCCGTAGAGCCAATCCCGTAACTCGGATTCCTGATGCCGGGCAAGGATCGACATGCGGGCCGGATCGTCGCTTCGCTGGATCAGGGCCAGCGTCTGCAGCACCGAATCATGGAGGTGGGCTGCCATCTCGGCCCTTTCCTCCTGGCGGATCCGCTCTCGTCGCTCGGTGCCGAGATCCCGGGCGAGACGGGTGACCCACGGCCCGAAGGCCACCAGGATCCCGAACCCGGTGAGTGCGACAGCGAGGACCACGGGCCCGATCCCGGAGATCGGCCCGACGCTCGACGAGAAGACGGCAAGCCCCCCGATCAACAGCAAGACCCCGAACAGCATGCGGAGACGTCCGGGTCGGTCCACGCTCGGGTCTACCAGGGCGACCAGAGGGCCCGGCATGTTCCGATCAGTCAGGGCCGCCGTGCCGAAGCTGAGGGCCCCCACGGTGAGAACCAGGGCGTTCGACGGCCACCACCCCAGCGCACCCAGAAAGAGCATGGATCCTCCGAAGGCCAGGCCGAGACCCACCGCCTGGTGTGTTGCCACCGACTCCGGGTCGGTGTCCTCGACCCGGTCGAGAGCCATGAGCCACAACGCCAGGTAGACCAGCACCCCGAGACCCCAGACCATGCTGAGCGTGACGAAGGCTGCCCGCACGAAGGCATCGCTGACTCCAAGAGTGTCGGCCAGGCCCCCGGCAACACCGGCCACGATGCGATCGCTGCCGCGACGGCGGAAACGGAGCTGCCCGATTTGAGTCACGATGAAATGATCGCGGCGACGAGTCTCAACCTCAATAAGGGACATCCCCGAGAACCTCGGGGATGTCTCAGGGTCGTCCCCGATTGAAGATGCGGGGCGGGAACGGTCGAATCGGGGTATGGAACAGACCAATACAACAGATGCCCCTGAGGCTCCCGTGATCACCCAGGAGCTCGCCCGCCCCCGTCAGGGTCGGATCGTGGCCGGCGTCGCCCAGGGATTCGCCAACCGCTACGACGTGCCAGTGCTGCTGATCCGGGTGATCTTCGTTCTGCTCACCTTTGCCGGCGGCCTTGGTGTCGCCCTCTACGCCGCCGGGTGGTTTCTCATACGCTCGGTCGACGAGGCCGAGACACCGGCTCAACGGATCTTCTCGGGCGCCTCGACTACGAGGTCCTGGCTCGGCATCGGTTTGGTGTTTCTGGCCATCCTCATCCTTCTTGACAACTTCACTTTCCTCTCCACCGGCATCGTCTGGTCGGTCGGACTGCTCGTGGTTGGTGTCCTCCTCTACACGGGCGATCTCCCGCGCCTGGTGAGGAACGAGGGAGCGAACGACCAAAAGGAGGGAGTTCAACAAATGACAACGACTCAGACACCTGTGACCACGGCGGTCGAGCCAGTGGCACCATCGGGGCCCGGCGACACAGGCAGCGGTCCACCTCCGACACCAACTCCGACCCCACCAGTCCTGCCCCCGCCGCCGGCCAAGCCGAAGGAGACCTCATATCTGGGGCGTATCACGATCGGTGTGATGCTGGTCAGCCTCGGCGTGCTCGCCATCTTGGACAACATCCCGGGCGTGCCCATCGAGCCGCAGCCCCGCCATTACATGGCGCTAGCCACAGTCGTCATCGGCTTGGGCCTCATCGTCGGTGGCTTCGTGGGAAGGGCGAGATGGCTGATCCTCATCGCTGCACTTCTGGTGCCAACGCTCCTCTTCTCTCCCGTCTTCGAGTACGACTGGAACTCGGAAGAGTTCGACAGGACGGTTTCGCCGGACACCTTTGCTGAGTTGGAGGACAGCTACGCCCTCGATGTCGGCAACATGGTCATCGACCTGACCGACCTTCCCTGGGATGGTGAGACCGTTGATCTCGAGGCCCGAGTCGATGCCGGCAACATCGAGATCTGGATTCCCCCAGGCGTCGGTCTCGAAGGTGAGGCGTCGGTCGATGTCGGCCATGTCGGCGCCTTCGGACGCGAGTCGTCGGGTCTGGGCAATCCAACCTTGCAGTTCGACAACCCCGGACCCGAGGGAACGGTCGTTCTGGATGCGGCAGTCGATCTCGGCAACATCGACATCCACATCGTCGGACGCTGAAGACGAAAGGAACTTGAACGATGAAATCTCACAGATTCGATGCCATCTCCTTCATCTCCGGCGTGGTGGCGGCAATGGTCGGGCTCGTCTTCCTGGTGCCCCAAACCCCTCTGGACCTGATCGACGCAATGACCTCTCTCGGAGCATGGTTCTGGCCGGTTCTGCTCCTCGTCGTCGGACTTGCGGTTCTGCTGCCTGTGTTCGTGACCAGGTCAGCCGAGGATGAGAAAACCACTCCTGAACCGGTCTCAGGTCAGGGAGACGACCTCGGTTAGAGCGTTTCCTCTATCAGCCGGGTCTTTAGGTCGGCAAGGCGTCTGGTCACCGACACGTGATACACGTGGGGGTTGACCAGACGCTTCACCCCTGGGTCGAGACGCTCGAGGTCGGACACCCGGCGCTTTCTGGCCTCGGCCACAACGGCAGGGTCATCGGAGGGTGCCGCCAGGGTTGCGGGCTCCAGTAGCTCCTCGGTGGCCGAGACCCTCGACTCGTCGAGGGTCCGCCCGATGCCGGTCTCGCGATGATGTCGCACCTCGAGTGGGAATCCAAGCCTCTCGTCGGCCAGCCCCATCAGGTCCACGGTGGCGAGCCCACGTTGGTCGTAGAGGCGATGGACCCGTTTGCGGCCCGGATTGACGATCTTGGCCGGAGTATCCGAAACCTTGATCGCGGGTCGCCATTCGTCTCGGTCGGCGATAGCAACCAACTTGTAGACGCCGTCGAGGTACGGACGCCCGTCCGACGTCGCCATCTTGGTTCCCACCCCGTAAAGGAGCCGACGGATCACCCGGTCGGGATCGGCCCCGTAGCGCGGAGCTTCATCTGTGATCTGGGTGAGGATCTGGAAGATGGTCAGCTCGTCGAGACCGCTGGAGAGAACGATATGCACCTCCTCGAAGCCGGCGCTGTCCAGCATCTGCGATGCCAGAACCGACAGATGAGCGAGGTCTCCCGAGTCGAGGCGAATGCCTACCGGATCGTGGCCTCCGGCCCTCAGCTCCTCGAAGACGGTGATCGCATTCGGGATTCCGGATTCCAGGCTGTCGATGGTGTCGACGAGCAGGATGCATTCGTCGGGATACATGTCGGCATAGGCACGAAAGGCGCCTAATTCCCCATCGCCCAATGCCATGAAGACCTGCACCATCGAGTGGGCATGCGTCCCCTGCGGCATGACCCCCATCTCATGGGAGATTCCGACGTTGGAGGATGCGCTCACTCCCCCGATCAAGGCAGCCCTTGTCGCCGCGATGCCACCCTCGTCGGGGGCCCGGCGCAAGCCGAACTCGAGGACGGCGCCACCCCTTGTCGCCTCGACCACCCTCGATGCCTTGGTGGCGACAAGGGTGTGAAAGTTGAGATGATTGAGCAGCGATGTCTCCAGGATCTGGGCGACTCCCAGCGGCCCTTCGACGACCGTCAGAGGTACGTTGGCGTGGGCGACCCTGCCTTCCGGAATCGCCTCGAAACGCAAGGCATCCCAGCTCACCCCGCCCAGCCACTCGATGAAATCGTTGGAAAAGAGGCGATGTCCCTCGACTCGATGAGCCCTGAGGGCGTCACGCTCTGCGGCGCCAAAGCGGGCGCGGTCCGCCCATCTCCCCAGCCAGCCCCAGCCGGCATTGATGGCGTATCCGGCCTCATGTTCGCCGTAATCGGGATAACGCCGGAAGAAGTGCTCGAACCGGGCGTCGCGTTCGTGGAGCCCGTGTCTGAAATAGAGCTGGGCCATCGTCAACTGGTATTGATCGGTGAGTAGGGCGCCCCGGGAGATTCCCATGGCCCAAGCCTATTGTCCGCTTGTAGCCTGCCGAGCGTGATCAGCTATGACTCAAGCACCGCTCTCGTCGTGGTCGACGTTCAGAACGACTTCGCCGACCCCAGCGGGAGCCTGTTCGTCCAGGGTGGAGATGCTGTCGTCCCGAGAGTCAACATAGAGGTGATGCGGGCCTTGTCGGCCGGAGCGTTCGTGGTCTACACCCAGGACTGGCACCCCGGGTCGACCCCGCATTTCGAGAAGGACGGGGGCATCTGGCCGGTGCATTGCGTCCAGGGCACTTGGGGAGCGGAGTTCCACCCCGGCCTCGAGGTATCGGGTCCCATCGTTCAGAACGGCGCCAACGGCGAGGACGGGTACTCGGGGTTCACCATGCGCGACCCCGTGACCGGAGAAGAGACCCCAACGGCCCTGCGCGGGATGCTCGAGGAGCGTGGCTGCCAGCGGGTGGTGGTCGTCGGCCTGGCTCTCGACTGGTGTGTCAAGGAGACCGCTCTCGATGCGGCAAAGGATTACGAGACCTCTGTGATACCGGATGCCAGCGCATCGGTCGATCTCGAGCCCGGGGACGGGCAACGAGCCATCGAGGAGATGCGAAACCATGGGGTGATCATCGGCTAAACGGGCTGAGGCTCCGAGGCGTAGGCCTGGTAGAGCGTGCGGGCAGCCACCAGGACCGCCAGCACCCCGAAGAGGGCGGACAGGACCCTGCCATCGACACCGAGGGCCGCCACCGAGGCGACGACAGCACCGACGACTCCGCCGGCGCCAACCATGACTGCCTCCCTCAGCCGCACGCGGCGGTTCTTTCGGTTGATGATCGTGGCGGCGATCGAGGTGAGGATGATGGCCAGGAGCGACGTGCCTTGTGCTTCGTGCTGGGTGAAGCCGAGCAGCAGCACCGTGGCCGGGACGATGACGATGCCACCACCGACTCCGGCCACGCCGGCCAAAAAGCCGGAAAGGAGACCAATTCCCAAGGCAATCAATCCCATGGTCAATTCGTTGAATCCACCCGCGATTGGGAGCGGGTCGGTGCTGAAGATCATGCGGATTCCCGCCGCAAGCAGCACGAGGCCGAAGAAGATGCTCAGGGACCTGGCGCTGAGCCGATTCATCAGAGAAGCACCCACGATCGATCCGATTACGCCGCCCACCCCAACGAGCACCCCGAGTCCCAGATTCACCTCGCCGGAGATGGCAAAGGTCACCGCCCCTGCGACCGCTATCGGGAAGATGCTGGCAAGTGATGTCGCGTGAGCGCGATGACGGTCCAGGCCAACCGCCACCAGCAGAGGGACCATGACAACTCCGCCACCAATCCCGAATCCTCCGGAGAGGAGACCCGCGGCGAGGCCGATCAGGACGAACTTCCAGCGCGGTACTGCCGCGGCCTCGATCACCGGGGGCAGATTAGGGGTGGGCGACTCCGGGTCTGGCTGTCCGCACCTTCAACCGACGTCCGGCGACACTCGAGCCGTCGAGAGCTGCGATGGCGGCGTTCGAGGCGTTGGGAGTCATCTCCACGAAGCCGAAACCACGTGACTTCCTGGAGTCCCGATGGGTGACGACGGTGGCCGAGTGGACTCGTCCATGGCGGGCGAAGATCCGTTCGAGGTCCTCTCCGGTGACGCTGAACGGCAGGTTGCCCACGTAGATCGCCTCGTTGTCGCCCGATCGGCGTGAATGCTCTGGTCTCGACGGGGAAGGAACTCTCTCCTTAGGCAGGCGAGGGGCTGGCCCTGTCACCATTGCGGAGTCGAGGCCCAGGGCCCGTTGCATCCTCTGGGCATTCTTGATCTGGCTGCCATCGACGAGCGAGACCACCATCCCGCTTGCGCCGGCCCGAGCGGTCCGCCCCGAACGGTGCACGTATGTCTTCTCGTCCTCCGGCGGGTCGAAGTGGATCACGCTGGCAACGCCTTCTACGTGGATGCCCCGGGCCGCCACGTCGGTGGCCACGAGGGCCTGGCTGCGCCCGCTGGCGAAATCCTTGAGCGCACGATTCCGCTGTTGCTGTGACCGCCCGCCGTGAAGAGCAACGGCGCTGACTCCGGCGCCCGCCAGCTGCTTGGCCAGCCGATCGGCTCCATGACGGGTCCGAGTGAACACGATCGTCGGGCTGTCAGAATTGACCACCCTGGCGACGTGTGCAGCGCGATCCGACCTCTCCACCTTCCAGAAATGATGCTCGGCGTTCGCGGTGTCGTCGTCCTGTAGCTCGGACTCGTGTCGAACGGGGTCGCGCTGATACCGCTGCGTCAACACAGCGACGTCTCCGTCGAGCGTCGCAGAGAACAGGATCGTCTGGCGGTCGGATGAGGTCATGTCGAGGATTCGCTTGACGGCAGGGAGAAATCCCATGTCCGCCATCCGATCCGCCTCGTCGACTACCACCAGATCCACGTCCCGAAGGTCTACGACCCCCTGGTCTATGAGGTCCTCGAGACGTCCCGGGCATGCCACCAACAGGTCGATTCCCTGCTGGAGACGCGAACGTTGCGGGCCGTAGGAGACACCGCCGTAGACGGCCACCATGGAGCGACCCACCGCCTTCGCAAGCGGTTGGAGCTCGGTGAGGATCTGATCGGCCAGCTCCCTCGTCGGGGAGAGGATCAGGCCCCGGGGCCGGCGACTCCGGCCACGCTCTAGCCGGGCGAGCGCGGGCAGACCGAAAGCAAGGGTCTTGCCTGACCCGGTAGGGGCACGACCGGCGACGTCACGTCCGGCGAGGACATCGGGGATCGTCATCGCTTGGATGGGGAATGGGCTGGTGATGCCACGACGCGCGAGCATCTCGGTAAAGGGCTCAGGCAGGCCGAGCTCGGCAAAGGTAGACAATGGTGTTCTCTCCGCCCCGTGTCCCGGGGCTGTGGTCAGTTGGCGATCTCCCTCGATGCGAACCCGGGACCGGGTTGGCGCGAGATCGGCAGAAGAGGCGGTCTGACCGGATGAGAAGTACTGCCGTTGGTCACCGTGGAGCGTCTGAACGCTGGCCTCCCGGTCGGTGCGGCTGCTGCCAGGTTAACGGCTCACTCGGGCTATGCGCGGTTTGAAAATCAGCCGAGGTTGCCGAAATACCTGGTCTTGGGCTCGACATACTCGTGGATGCCCTCCAGCCCGGACTCACGCCCAAGCCCCGACTGTTTCACCCCGCCGAATGGCGCCTCGGGGGTGCTGGGGTGCCAATCGTTGATCCCGATCATCCCGAACTCCAGCTCTTCGCTCACCTTGAAGGCGGTGGCCAGGTCACGGGTGTAGACGTAGGCGGCCAGGCCGTAATCGGTGGCGTTGGCCACGGCGATGGCATCGTCGATGTCGTCGAATGGGATCACCGGCATCACCGGCCCGAATATCTCCTCTTCATGGACGGGCACCCCGGGCTTGACATCGGTGAGCACGGTGGGCTTGTAGAAATAGCCGTCGTGATCCGGGCGGTCGCCACCGGTGAGGACCCGAGCACCCTGGTCCACGCTCGCCGATACGAGGTCGACCACCCGGTCCCGCTGACGGGCGTTGATGAGCGGACCAACTGTGGTTTCCGGATCCAAGCCGTTGCCGACGACCTGTTGTTCGGCCGTAGCGACCGCGCTCTCGTTGAACTCGTCGACCACCGAGTCGTGAACGTAGAACCGCTGGGGAGCAATGCACACCTGGCCGTTGTTGCGAACCTTGGTCCGCATGGCGCTCTTGGCCACGGCTGCGATGTCACCGGCGTCGGGGAATACCAGCACAGGAGCGTTGCCCCCGAGCTCGAGCGAGAGCCGCGTAACCGTCCTCGAGGCGCCATCCATCAGCAACCGCCCCACACGGGTCGACCCGGTGAACTGAATCTTCTTCAACCGTTTGTCGTCGAGCATGACCTGGCCCATGGGCTCGGGATCGCCGTTGATGACATTGAGAACACCTTCGGGGAGCCCGGCCTCGGCGAATGCATGAGCCACCAGCATCGCTGAACGGGGTGTGAACTCGGAGGGGCGGCTCACGACCGTGCATCCGGCAGCCAGCGCTGACGAGATGGCCCTCGTCTGGTTGTACACCGGGAAGTTCCATGCGGTGATGACACCCACCACTCCCAAGGGCTGATAATTGACGTCGATTCTCCGGTTAGCCAGCCGCGAAGGGATCCAGCGCCCGTAGAGACGCTGCGCCTCGCCGGCCGCCCAGCGGAACTGATTGGGGGCTGTCTGCCACTCCCCCTTCGACTGCGCCAGGGGTTTGCCGGACTCCTCGGTCGTGATGTGGGCGAACTCGTCGAGATTGGCCTCCACAAAGGCCGCCGCCTTCTCCAGGATCGCCCCCCGCTCGTATGCGGTGAGGCGTGACCAGGCCGGGAAGGCATCGGCGGCGGCGTCGATGGCTGCTGAGGCATCCTCCCCGTCACCGAACGGGACCTGCTCGATTACATCCTCGGTGGCCGGGTTGACCAGATCCCAGGTCCCCCCACCGAGTGCATTCACCCATTCGCCGCCAATTCGCTGTCGAAAGTCGATCATCACCTTGAGGTTACCGACCCACGCCTGTTTCAGGATCGAGAGGGGGTGGTATGCCGCGCGCTGACGAGGGTCGGAGAGGCTCACGAAGCCGACCCGCGAACGGAGGAAGGAAATACCATGTCCGATACTCATTCAGGTCGCGCCCGTCGGCGCGTGACCACGATCATCGCCACGTTGGCGGTGATCATCGCGGTACCAGTTGCCGTGATTGCGGCCCACTCCTTCGACGACGTGCCCGACTCCAACCAGTTCCACGAGTCGATCGCGTGGATGCAGGAGAACGGAATCACGATCGGCTGCAACCCGCCGGCCAACACCCAGTACTGCCCCGAGGACAACGTGTCCCGGCAGCAGATGGCGGCGTTCATGCGTCGTCTGGCGCAGACGGATGGAAGCGCCGGAATCGGGGTGACGGACGACACGGATCCGGTGACCGTAAGCGGCACGACCTATGTCGAGCTGCTCACACTCGAGGCGACTCCCACTGCTGAGGCCAACGTCACGCTCAACGGGCACGTGACCCTGTCCAAGGCTGAAACAGAGGGCTCATATCAGGTGATCGTCGCCCGGGACAGTTGCACTGGCACCGTGGTCGGGGCAGGCGGCTGGGACTCCGCTGCGACGGCAGAATCCGTCACCGTCGCGGTGACGGCGTCGGATGTCGCCACGGGTGCGACGACAGACGTTCTCTGCGCCGCGGAGACAGTCGACACCTCTCCCGACGCGACGGCCACCCTTCGAGGCCTGACCGCCAACTGGGACGCCACCGCCTAACCGTAAAACGTCTGGGTCCCTTTGGATTCAGACGCCTAACCAAGCCGTAGTGTCCGGGGGTAGACGATCCTCCACGAGCCTCGAGCTCGCGAGCAGGATCTCTCCCTCGGGCATGACGGTCGATTCGGGCCCGAAGTTGACGACGACCAGGACCGATTCCCGCTGGAAGGCAAGACACCCGACGCAGGCCTCGACCCACTCGAAGGACTCTGATCCAGCCAGGTGTTGGTCCCGCAACCGAATCGCAGTCCGGTAAAGCTCGAGCATGGAATCGGGCACTCCCTCCTGAGATTCCACCGAGAGCCCGCCCCAGTCCGCTGGCTGGGGCAGCCATGACCCGTCCGTCCCGAAACCAAAGGATCCGCCCTCGGCCGTCCACGGAATTGGGACCCGGCAACCATCACGGCCTTTCATGGTTTGCTCTGAGCGGGTGTAGGTCGGATCGTCCAGGAACTCCAAGGGGAGGTCGTGCACTTCGGGAAGCCCCAATTCCTCACCCTGGTAGATGTATGCCGAGCCGGGCAACCCCAGCATCAGGAGCGCCGCCGCCTTCGCCCGGCGTAGGCCAAGCCCGGGATCGAACAACTCCCGGTCGCCATCGAGCAGCCAGTCCCTGGCATCCAGGGTCTGAGGCAGCCCATACCGTGTGACCTGTCGCACGATGTCGTGGTTGGAGAGCACCCATGTCGGGACCGCACCCATGGCGGCGGAGGCGGGCACGGCGATGGAGATCGCCGACTTCATCGCCTCCTCCGTCCACGGTGCCTCCATGAACTCGAAATTGAACGCCTGGTGGTACTCATCGGGGCGGAGATAGCGAGCCAGCCTGTCCCAGTTCTCGACCCAGGCCTCGGCGACGAGGATCGCTTCGGGATACTCGTCGACGACACTTCTCCACTCCCGAACTATCTCGTGGAGTGGATCACGATCGGAGTACGGGTGGAGGTCCCCACCAGGGATCCCCTTGGGCTTGTCGACGGCACCGACATCGGGGTAGCTCGGGTCCTTCTCGAGGCCATTGGCCACGTCGACCCGAAACCCACTTGCCCCCCGCTCGAGCCAGAACCTGATGATGTCCAGGAACTCGGCCCTGACTTCGGGGTGGGCCCAATTGAGGTCGGGTTGGGTCGAGTCGAACAGATGCAGATACCACTCGCCGTCGCCCACCCTGCTCCAAGTTCTCCCCCCAAAGACACTGATCCAATCGGTCGGTGGCTCCGCACCGCCCGGGCCACGGCCGGGTCGGAAGTGATAACGGGCTCGAGCTTTACCTCCAGGTGCGGAGGCCAAAGCCTCTTGGAACCAGACGTGATCAGTCGACGTGTGGTTGGGCACCAGATCCAGCAGAACCCTCAGCCCGAGACCGCTCGCTTCCTCGATGAGCCCGATCGCGTCCTCCAGCGTGCCGAACCGCGGGTCGATCCTGCGATAGTCGGCGACGTCATATCCACCGTCGTTCAACGGCGACACATACCAGGGGTTTATCCAAATGGCGTCGACACCCAGTGACCGGATGTAGGGAAGACGCAACCTGAGGCCGGCAATGTCGCCGGTCCCGTCGCCATCCCCATCGGAAAAGGAGCGCAAGTACACCTGGTAGACAACGGCGTGGCGCCACCACGGATGCGACGATGACACGGCCCGATTATCGCTACGCCGTCCAGCCGAAGACGGACTCACCCACCGTCACGACGACCCACCAGAAGGCGACCGCGGCCACCGGCATTGCCAGTGCCCACGCAGAACCGCCTCGAAAGAGACGGATGGTCAGCCAAAGGCCCACCAGCCAGCCCGCGTAGAGGACGGCGATCCCCCACGGGGGCGCGACCAAACCGGACGCCAGGTACGGGAACACACCGGTTCCGACGTAGAGGATGAGCCCGATCAGGCCCAGTACGCGACTCGCCGGCCATGCTGTGCTCGTGGTGGGGTTAGTCATCCTTCTACACGCTAATTGGGATCCGCCTCGCGCCGATGGCGGAGGATCTGCTCAGCACGCGGGTTGGAACGCCAAAGCGGCCAGGAATCCGGCCCATTCATGTGGGATCTTGTCGACCAAGTCCCCCAAACCGATATCTCGTGACGGTGTGACCACATCGACCGGGCCGTCGTAACACCGTCCCAACAGGAACGTGGCCCGATGGACGTGGTAGACCGATGTGACCGCGATCAGGCTCGACCAACCCCTCTCGCCGGCGATCCGGCCTATTGCGCGAGCCTCGCCTGCTGTTGTCACGTCGTCGGTTATGGGGCAGACCACCTCGAATGAGGCGTCACCCTCGCAGAGATCCTCGGCGTCCTCGATGTCCGTCCCGTTGGGGATGACCAGGCTCGGAGCTGCTCCGTTCTCCATCAGGTGCACGGCCGTGTCGAGACGCTCGGTAGCCCCGGCGAACAGCACCACCGCATCAGCGGGCGGCACGGTTTCTACCGCATGGGTCGATGGGCCGACGAACCAGACGAGTGTCAACAAGACGCCGGCCACCCCCACGACGGCCAGCGCAAGCAACCACACCAGAAATCGCGGAGCCCGGGATCGCTCCGTGGACGTGCTCTTGGTGTCGATGGCCAATCTGATGTGCTCACTTTGGTCGGCGTGAAGGGGTTGCCCCCTGCTTTCCCTCACCTGTCGCAGACATGATTGCCGGATCCTGGCTCAATGTGCAGTCACAAACCGGCGTTTGCTGCCAGCCCGACGGCTATCCGTATTGACCGGGTTCCCGGACGAGCCCTTCCGGGCCCCAGAGGTCGATCTGACGGAGGCCGGCCACCCCAAGCGTCTGTGACAATTCGCCGCAGTGATACGCATCGTGACTGAAAAGGCGCTGAAGGACGGAAGTTCTCGAGTGCCTTTGCGGGGCACCGAGCCTCATCCGTTCGAATGTCTCGCTCAAAATCTCTGGCGTCCATCGTTCGAGACAATCGTCCACGATTCGCCAGGTCGTCTCGAGCGCGGTGACCAGCTCGGTGGCATCTCGCGGTTGGTCCTCGTCATCTTCCCAGCCATCGCCGTGTGGATCGGGAAATGGCGTCGTTTCCGCTCCTGGCTCGCCGAGGACACCGCACAACCAGTAGACCCGTGCTCCCGCAATGTGAGCAACGATGGCCCACACAGGGGCACGCGTGGCGTCGGGACGCAAAGCAAGCTGCTCGGCAGACATTTCGACCATGACGTCGACGAGTCGTTGGTTGTACTGAGGCCATTGGTCGTAGAAGAGCCGTATCGACATCTTTGTCCCCGGGTCACTCCTGATGGGCCACTACTGCCCAACCGCCGAGGGAGGATAGGGCCGGGTATGTCATGGCGAGAGCCAGTGTCCTGTCCGGATCAGGTCTCCGGGTCAACGTCGGCAGAAGCGGAACGAATGGTGTTTCTGTTACTCGTCCTCCGACAGATTCCAGAGCCATCGGCCTATCAGCGGGATGACAAAGAACAACGCCGCCACGCCGGCCGAAAGTACGGCAGCCAGGCCCCATAAGGGCAGATTTGCCAGGGCGGAAACCGGCCGGAGCCAAGATGGAATGTCGGGTGCCTCGACGGAACCTGGCCTAGGGATCGTTGGGATTCCACGAGGACTTTCGTTATCGATGCCACTGGGCCGCGATGAGAGCCAAGGGAAACCCTCATCCTCGGCCCGGGACGATGCTGCGAGAACCAGGTCACCTCCGCCCTGACCGGCCATCGACCCTGGGCCCAGATCACCCCCACTGGAGGACGTGGCCTTTGGTGGCGGTGCATCGCCGGTGAAACTGGCCGAAGGACTGGTGGTCGTGGTCTCTCCGATCGGCCCGAACGCGGGGATCGTCGTGGTCGTGGTGACTGGAGCATCGGTGGTCACGGTTGTCGCCGGTGTTGTCGAGGGCGGAACGCCCGTTGCTGTCGAGGTGGTACTCGTGACCAGGGTGGTGCTGGTCACAACCGTGGAACCGGTGCCAGGCACGGTTGTTGATGGCGTGGTGACAGTCGTTGTGGTGGAGGTGGTCGTTGCGCTGGGAAGAACGCTGAACAGGGCCGTCGCACAGGTCTGCGATCCCTGTCGACAGGCCATTATCTGGTGACCCCCCGCCAACGCGTCAGGAGGGATGGTCACGCTCGCCGAGAAAGTGCTGCCGGACCCTGACTGAAACGTGCCGAGATCCGAGCACCCCGAGCCATCCCAACAGAGTGCCACTGGAAAGGAGGCGGGAAAGCCTGTGCCGATAACTTGAACACTGGTGCCTGCGACCCCCGACGACGGGCTCAGGGTGAGCGAAGCGGCGGCGGCTGGGGCAGCTGTTATCAGTTGAAGGCCAAGCGAGAGGACGAAGATCAGCAGCGCTCCGGCAAGCCGACTAATGATCGACCGTCCCTGCATCGCCACCCCACAACCCCGAAGAACGAACACGGTCGATCCTACAGCTCGCGATCTGGTCTGGCATGGCTTCCAGTCCGGCAGTGCTCGAGAAAATTCGATGTCACGGATCGACATCGAAGATCAATGTCGCCACTGGGTCGGTCGGCTTCGCGCCGGCGACACCCACGTTCCCGATGGGGAGCATGTTGTCCCGGCCTCCACACAGGAGGGGGTGGACGCGGTGGGCCCGGCAGGACTTGAACCTGCAACCAAGGGATTATGAGTCCGTCTGGTCAAGTGCTCTGACTAGGGGAAATCCCACGGTCTGAGCGTCTTCGACTACATCGGCTGGAGGCGTGAACAGCTCCCCGGCGCCGCTCTCCGTCCACCGGGGCGGCGACGCCAAATGACGCCGGACGCCCTGGCCGAACTGGACACCCGGCTCGAGAGGGAAGGGATACGCCCAACAACAACAACGACCCCGAAGGAGGTCAGGTCACGATGAATGAAACAACGGTCGAACTGTGCGAGGCCTGCCGGCTGATCCCGGTCAGCCAATTGGGGGTCGATCTGGAGCCTCCCTTGGCGGCTGGATGGCGTTCCTGCAGAAGGAAGATATCGACGTCCAGACAGACGACTGTGGACGTCCTTCGATCGCCAGGAGCGTCTTCGGTGCTCTGGTCAGGGAGCGGGCGTCGGAGCGGTTGGCGCTGAGGGCCGCGGAGCAGACGCGGAGCGGACAGAAGACGTATACCGGCGTGCCGGCGGTGGAGGGGCTGAGTCCCTTCGAATCGCTGGTCGCGGCGGATGGTGGAGTGGTGACTCCAGCTCAGGAGTTTGGTCACGGCTGGGAAAAGCCCCGATTCTTCAAGGATGCGATCGACGCAGGTCAACGGGATCTGGCCCAACACGCGCCGAAGCCGCCGCAAAGGCACGGCTCGCCGACCAGATGAAGGAGCAGCTGCGGTGAAGATGATTCTGGGCGACGAGAGCAAACGTAGGGTCTCCATCTTCCGCGATTCGTGGCCTGAGAAAGGGGAAAAGGCCCCGACCCGGCTCACCGTAGACCAATACGGGCCGCGTCGGGCCCAGGTCGTCGCGTCCGCTCCGGCCTTCGACACGCCCAAGTACCAGCAGTTCCTTGTCGCCCCGGGCCCGGTTGGCGACCGGCTGCTTGCCGCCCTCAAGGAGGGCCCGGTCAAACCGGTGCTCCGAGGGGCGACTGGTACATCGATCTGGACAGAATCCAAAGGTGATCGGAGTGGCCGAATAGAGATTGCTGGCGAAACCGGCCCGAGCTGGCTGGTCGGTAGCGGAAGCCCCCGGTGATGGGGTTAACAACCCCCGACCGGCCTGATCTTGAAGTGATTCGACAGCTCGGGGGTTCTCGCTCCTGCGTGGAAATCGAAAGTGACGACGAGTCCAACGCAGGAATTTTCAAACGTGGTCCTAGCCGGTTGGAGTGCGGTCGGGAGAATCGCCATCCGCTGTTCTCAACGGAGTGAAGAGCGCTGAGAGAAAAGCGTCGAGATCGGTCTTGGGGACCGACTGGCGAGGAATCGGGATCACATTCACTCTGGTGGTCCACAGAAAGACGTGAGACATCGTCTCGTCAACTCTTTCCATGCGAGACACGGGCAATGTCATCGAGACGCCGACCGGGTCCACCATTAGGGTCAACACCCTGTCCTTGATGGTGATCGTGCAGATAGAGCCGAGGACGTCGCGCTGCTTCGACTTGATGAGGCGACGCATGACCACCCACCTGTTGAATCGCTTGATGCCGAAGTACGACGCAACGCAAAGGACGACCGAAATCACCACCACTGGAACTAGGGAAGAGATCGGCCCAACGACGAAGTACCAGACGAACACAACCACCGCGTAGGTCGCACACACCGCGAACACCCCGTACAGGATTCGAGCCGGCCAACGCGCAGACTGAACGTCTATTGCGGCGCGAAAATCGCTCTCGCTCTGGGGGAAGGACAACGAGGCCACCCCGTCTGGAGAAGCCGGGAGACCGTCTGGCAGGTTCACTATGAGATTCTCGCACACCATCGACCGGCCACCATGTGGAACATCTAGACAAGTGCCAGCAGAGCGCTGAGAATCAGATTCAGGCTGGAAGAATCCCCTCGGCTGATCACCGGCGTGACGGTGCCCGGTTCAGGTCAAAGTGATTCGACCGTTGGGTCTCCGCGGGCTCTTTCGCCGGGAACGTGCGGGTGGTCAGTGGCGCCTCCCTATGTGTGTCCCGCACGGGACCGACACTACGTCCTCATGCCTGCGACACGCCCCTCGATTGTGCCCACCAAAAGTAGCGCCAGGTTTGGCGCGAATTCGATGATGGGTAAGTCAATTTATGCATATCAAAAGTACCCACTGGCGCCGAGTTATGGCAGCTGTCGTGGTCGGTGTTCTAGTGGCAGCCTGCAGTGTGGAAGACACCGATCCGACCCCTGGCACCCAGGTTGACGGGGTCACCACTTCGACGAATGTGATCAACCCGCAAGAGGGTGGTGCAGTCTCGACGCCGAGCACGTCGGCTTCGACAACGACGGTCACGTCTTCATCAACGGCCGGCTCGTCTTAACCGAACTGGGCCGAACGCTTAACTCGACAGTCAAAGCCAGCGTTTCGCTTCGACCCTCCAGGAAGAGGAAAACCCCCGGACGGCACACCGGGGGTTTTCCTGTGGTCAGACGCAAGGCGGCGCTGGCCCCTAGTTGTCGCCGTGGGGAGTTGGCTTCCCACCGGAGGAGTTTCCGGCAACATGTTGACTCCAGACGGCCCCCCGCATTTACCCATTGGTTTTATGCGAAAACCTCAATTTTCTCGGTGTCGGCCACGCCTGGGCTCTGACCTTGTTTAAGCGCGCAGCCGCATTGTCTGCTCCGCAAAGATCCCGGCGCGGAGTCGGCCCTCGGGGATTCTTCTTGGCACCGGAGCCACGTTGAGCTCCCAAGTGCCGCCTCTTTCCCCGATTCCCATCGTGCGCTCGAGATGCTCGGGTCTTGGCCGGTT
>JARDZU010000032.1 GCA_029240695.1 Acidimicrobiia bacterium
GGTCGGGAGTGGCAAGGGACAGATGCAGACCAACGCCAATATCAGCACCCTGGTCGATGGGTGGATGGAGGAGGGCCGGCAGGACGACACCATCCTGGTCACTGCCGATGACGTCCCCTGGTCGGCCGGACGTCTCCACCGAGCGGTGGCTGCCATCGCCGCGCGACTTCGGGACACGGGGATTGGCAGGGAGGACCGAGTCTTGCTGGTCCTCGACGACACCCCCGCCTTTCCTGCCGCCTTTCTCGGGGCGATGCGGATTGGGGCGGTACCGGTTCCGGTCAACTTCCTGGCCAGGCCCGACGACTTCGGCTATTTCCTCGATGACTCTTACGCGTCGATAGCCATCGTCGACGCCGGATTTCTCGACGTGGTCGGGCCTCAAGTGGTGGCACGATCATCGGTTCGCCTGGTTGTGGCCAACGGCGATGCCCCGGCCGGCGCCGGGTCCTTCGACGCCTGGCTCGAGGAGGCAGCGGATGACGTCGATCCGGTGCCTACTCATCCCGACGATATGGCCTTTTGGCTGTACAGCTCAGGGTCGACCGGGAGGCCAAAAGGCGTGGTCCACCGCCACGCCGACGTGGCGGCCACCTGCACCAACTACGCAGGTCCGGTGCTCGGCATCGGCCCGGACGATGTGGTGTTCTCGAGCACCAAGATGTTTCACGCCTACGGACTGGGAAACAACCTCACCTTCCCGATGTGGGCGGGAGCTACGTCCGTCTACCTGACCGGTCGCCCCACGCCGGATCGTCTTCTGGAGCGGGTTCGCTCTCATCGACCTTCGCTCTACTTCTCGGTGCCGGCCCTCTACAACGCCGTCCTCGCCCACCCCGAGTTCGACGGGACCGATTGGTCCTCCGTCCGTCTCGGCATCTCGGCAGCCGAGCCGCTGCCCCCCGAGATATGGCGCCGCTTCCACGATCGCACCGGGATCGAGATCCTCGACGGCGTGGGCTCGACCGAGATGCTCCACATTTATTGCTCCAACCGCGCCGGCGCGGTGAGACCGGGCACGTCGGGCACACCGGTCGACGGATATGAGATGGAAGTCCGTGACCCGGAGGGCGCTCTGTGCTCGGTGGGGGAGCCGGGCGAGATGTGGGTACGGGGACCGAGCGCCCTGACTGCCTACTGGCACCAGTACCAGCGAAGCCGGGACAAGATCCGCGGTGACTGGTTCCTCTCCGGAGACAGGTATCGGCAGGATGACGATGGCTATTTCTGGTACGAGGGGCGGGTCGACGACATGATGAAGGTTGGCGGGCTGTGGGTGAGCCCGATCGAGATCGAGAACCGGCTGATGGAGCACCCTTCGGTACGGGAGGCGGCCGTGGTGGCGGTCGACATCGAGCACATGTCCCGGATCAAGGCCGTAGTGATACTCGCCGAAGGCATCGCCGCCGGCGGTGACCTCGACGCCGAGCTACAAGCGTGGTGCAAGGACGAACTGCAGCGCTACCAATTCCCCCATGTCATCGAATACGTCGAGGACTTCCCGCGGACGGCGACGGGCAAGATCCAGCGTTTCAAGCTGCGCGAGAAAGCTGTCTGATTGGCTACTCGGGGGTGTCGATCCAGCGCACTCCCAAGCCCTCGAGTCGCTCCCTGAAGCCGTAGAAGTCGAGACCGAGCTCGCCGGCCGCAAGACGGGTCCTGATTTCCGTCTCCCCCTCCATACGTTTGCGGGCCGCTTCCAGGATCTCGAGAGCGCGCTCCCGTTCCACGATCACCACGCCATCGTCGTCGGCCACCACGACATCGCCAGGGCCGACGGTGGCACTGCCGCATGCGATCGGCACGTTCACCGATCCCGGCGTGGCTTTCACGGTCCCCGAGGCGTGGATCGCCCGCGACCAGACGGGGAGACCCATCCTCCGGAGATCCGACACGTCACGAACACCGGCATCGACCACCACGCCTGCACACCCTTTGGCCATCACCGATGTGGCGAGCAACTCGCCGAACATCCCGTTGGTCGATGGTGCGGTCGTTGCCACGACGAGGATGTCCCCTGGCTCGATGACCTCGACCGCGGCGTGGATCATGATGTTGTCCCCCGGGGCGCATGAGACCGTCACGGCCGGGCCGGCAATGCGCGTCCCCTCCTGAATGGGTCTGATCCCGGGATCGAGGAGCCCGCTCGCACCTGCCTCGTGAACCGTGGCCACCCCGGCAGAGCCCAACCCGGCCACGACGTCGGCGGCGACTCGGGGTACATATCGCACCACGATTCCGTCTCTCATCTCAGGCAAGCTCGCTGGCCACCTGGGGGAATACCCGCTGGTAGGCCTCGGCTTTGGTTTCGTTCAGCAGACCGAGGTTGGGGCCCGAGTTGCGCTGGGCCTGCACCCCGCGTCTGGTCGCGACGTCGGTGTAGTAGTCCCAGAGATGCTCCTGACCTTCCATGCACCGCATCGCTTCGAGCTTCTGGTCCCAAACCTCGGTTATGTCCAGCAGCACGTCGGGCATGAAGCCCGAGTACTCGGTCTGATGGGGCTCGAAGAGGAACACCGGTGGCGCCCCTATCACCTCCGTGCCCGGGTCGTAACCCGCCGCCTGGGCGATGATGCGGGCCTGGGTGGCGATCGAGTGTGCCGTCTCGTGATCGCGATTCCACGGGTCACGATCGTTGTGGGTGAGAACGACGGTGGGTTGGATCTCCCGATACACCCTCACCAGGCTGTCCAACAGCTCGGCTGTCTCGACCAGGGGGTAGTCGTCAGCATCGAAGGCGCGCAGGTCGGCGCCGAGGACCTTGGCTGCAGACTCCGCCTCGGCATGGCGCGCTTCCTTGACCTGTGCGAGGTCCATCCCCTGGCGCCAATATCGTGCAGATTCCCCCCGCTCTCCATAGGCGAGACATACGACCGTGACGTTGTGCCCGCGGTTCGAATAGAGGGCGATCGCACCACCGGCGCGCCACACGAAGTCCCCGACGTGGGCACTGATCACCAGAAGGGACTCCGGAGTCATCGCGGCAACCCTATCTGCGACTCCCGACGGCTAACTTCGCATTCGAGGCAACGTCGACCCATGAACTCCGACCCTCCCGGCATTCCTTGCATGTTGATGCGCGGCGGCACGTCGAAAGGGGCGTTCTTCCTGGCCGACGATCTCCCATCCGATGAAGCCGACCGCCGCGCGTTGCTGCTCCGGATCATGGGCTCGCCGGACCCGAGGCAGATCGATGGCGTAGGTGGTGCCCATCCGCTCACCACCAAGGTCGCAGTGGTTGGTCCTTCCGAGCGAGACGACATCGACATCGAGTATCTGTTCCTGCAGGTGTCGGTAGACCGCCCCGAGGTCACCGACAAGCAGAATTGCGGGAACATGCTGGCTGCGGTCGGCCCTTTCGCCCTGGAACGGGGATTGTTGACCCTGTCCGATGGCCGGGCCCCGGTGCGGATCCTGATGAACAACACCGGGGGAGTGGCGGTGGCCACATTTCCCGTGGCAGGTGGAAAGCCTGTCTATGCGGGTGAGACCGAGATCGCCGGGGTTCCTGGCGGTGCGGCGGAGATCGTCATCGAATTCGAGGGCATCGCCGGCTCCAGCACGGGAGCCCTTCTCCCAACGGGTCGGTCCGTGGACGAGGTGGAAGGTGTCGAAGTCACTCTGATCGACAACGGGATGCCGGTGGTCGTGCTGCGGGGCTCAGATGTCGGAGTCGCGGGCGATGAGACCTGCGAGGAGTTGGAGGGCAATGCCGATCTCCGCCAGAAGCTCGAGGAGATCCGCCTGGTTGCCGGCCCGTTGATGAACCTCGGTGATGTGAGCCAGGCCACTGTGCCCAAGCTGACTCTGGTGTCCCCACCACGGGCGGGAGGAACCATCTCCACCAGAACCTTCATCCCGCATCGCTGCCATCAGGCGATAGGCGTGCTCGGGGCGGTCAGCGTTGCCACCGCCTGCCACTTCCCCGGGTCGCCCGCCGCCATCTCGGCCAGTCTCCAGACCGGCTCCGATGTCATTCGGATCGAGCATCCGACAGGGACGTTCGATGCCACTGTGCGACTCGACTCCGGGCCTGAGCCCAGCGTCCTCGGCGCCGGGATAATCCGCACTGCCCGCAAGCTGATGGACGGGATTGTCTTCCCCAGGTCCTACTGATGAAAACACCTTCCGGGCGAGGCGTTCAGTGTCACTGAACGATTAGGGTGCCTCCGCGGCCCGAGGCGTGACTCATGCCCGCCCGGAATCATCGGGCCGGCTGTCGCCAAGGTCACTTAGGCAGACCACGAGGAGGAGAGATGAGGAACCATCGCCCGAGCGTGAGGCTGCTCGCGCTAGTTGCCGTCCTTGCACTGATAGGGGCTGCATGTAGCGGGGATGGAGCAGCCGACACGACAGCGGCTCCCGGAACCACAGCAGGAACGACAGAAGCCCCGGCCACGACGGCGGCTCCTGACACCACGGAGGCTGCGCCAGACACGACTGCAGCGTCCGGTGAGCCGATCATGATCGGGATACTCACCGATCTCACCGGTTTCACACCCTGGGCCGTCAACGCCCGTGACGGGATGATGTTGGCCGCGGAGGAGATCAACGCCGCAGGCGGGGTCGACGGACGCATGATCGAGTTGGTCGTCGAGGACTCGGCCAACGATGCCGATGCCGGCACGTCAGGCTATGAGCGCCTGGCCGAGCAAGGGGTCGTCGCTATCGGCGGAATCATCTCCAGCACGGTGGGGGGCACCATAAGCCCTCTGGCTGAGGAGCTGCAGATACCGACCTTCTTGGTCAAGTCGGGCACAGAGATGGCCCTGACTCCGGACAGCCGATTCATGTTCCGCACCTGTCTACCGGCAGCTCCGATGACGGCTCCACCCGTCATCCAGTATGTCGAAGAGCAAGGTCTGACCAATGTCGGGGTAATCGTCGCCGACTATCCGTGGGGCCAGTCGTTTCGCGCGGCTGTAGAGCCCGCTTTGGATGCCGCCGGCATCACCTACGGTGAGACCCAGGTCGCTCCGGTGCCCCCGGACACCGATTTCACCCCGTTTGTCCGGAACATCGCCGACGCCGGCGCCGAGATGGTCATCGCCACCGGTCATCCGCCAGGGAGCGCCGCCATAGTGACGTTGTCGGCCGATCTCATCGGTGACGTGCCCGTGACCGGCTCCTGGATCCCGCCAGACCTGGCGGTCGGAGGGCTCGCCGACCTGGCCATTGGCCGCTATGTCGACTTCGCCTGCGCCGACTACACCGGCGAGAGCTATGCCGCCCTCGCCCCTCGTTATCTCGAGTTCTCCGACAATGTCTTCATGTCTGACGACGCGGTGGCCGGGTTCGGGATCGTGAGGATGGTGGCCGACGCAGTCGCCAACGCCGGGGATGACCCGGTGGCCATCTCGGAGTACCTCCATGGCCAGACCTATGACGACCTTGAGGGCTACGCCCATCCGGTGAGCTGGACCGAGTGGGGCGAGCTGGCGTCATCGGCGCCGACCGTCAACACGATCAGCGAAGGCCCTGCCCCGGAAGGGTTGAACGAGGCAGGCGAATGGTGGGTCGAGCTGCTGACCCAGTCCGAGACGCTGGAGCCGTACCAGCCAGGGTCCTGATCCTCACGTGCCTCTTCTCGAGCTCGAGGAGGTCGGGAAGCACTTTGGCGGCCTCCCGGCCGTCGACGGAGTGAATGTCGGGGTCGACGATGGCGAAGTACTCGCCATCGTCGGCCCCAATGGTGCGGGCAAGAGCACCCTGCTCAAACTGATCGTTGGCCTGGAGCGCCCGACCAGCGGCACCATCACCTTCGACGGTCGGCGGATATCCGGTCACCCGACCCACACCGTCTCCAGGTTGGGCATTGCCATGGTCCAGCAAACCCCCCGGGTCTTTCCGAACATGAGCGTCCTCGAGAACGCGACCCTGGGGGCGATCTTCGGCTCTGATGCCGGCGGCCGTACCGAGAGCGAGGCGCTGGCCATGGGCAGAGAGATCCTGACCATCGTCGGTCTCGGTGACCGCCATGGCGACCAGGTGGCCAACCTGAATCTGCACGAACGGCGATTCCTCGAGCTGGCCCGGGCCCTGGCCGGCCAACCCAGGCTGATCCTCCTCGACGAGGTGATGGCCGGGCTCAACGACGCCGAGCTGAGCGCGTCCATCGAGATGGTTCGGACGATCCGCGAGCGGTTTGGGATCACCGTGGTGTGGGTGGAACACGTCATGAAGGCAGTGATGCAGCTGGCGGAACGAGTGGTAGTTCTCAACTTCGGGCGTGTCCTGGCCGAGGGCCCCGCTGAGACGGTGATGCGTGACAATTCCGTGGTCGAGGCCTATCTCGGCGCGGGAGACGTGAACAATGCTTGAGGTGCGGGGCCTGACCGCCGGATACCAGGGCGGCGATGTCATCAGGGACATCGGCTTTCACGTCGACGAGGGCGAGGCGGTGATGATCATCGGCTCGAATGGAGCCGGGAAGACCTCGCTGTTCCGGGCTGTGCTCGGGCTGCTCCAGCCATCTTCGGGCGATGTGGTCTTTCAGGACGAGGGCATAGGCGGGTTGGCAGCACAGCGCATCGCCCGACTCGGTATCAGCTTCGTGCCTGCCGAGCGACACCTCTTCCCCCGGATGACTGTCCAGGACAATCTTGCGCTCGGCGCCTACCCCAACCGTCCCGACCCCACGACCATGAAGGTGGTGCTCGACTTGTTCCCCCGTCTTGCTGAGCGGCGCCGGCAGCACGCCGGCACCATGAGCGGGGGCGAGCAGCAGATGCTCGCGGTAGGGCGGGCATTGATGTCCGAGCCCCGTCTCCTCGTCCTGGACGAGCCCACGACAGGATTGGCCCCGAAGCTGGCGGCCGAGGCATATCAGGCGCTCAGGGCCCTCAAGGAAAATGGCCTGACGATCCTGGTTGCCGAGCAGCAAGTCCCGCTGGCAATGGCCCTGAGCGATCGAGGGTACGTCCTCGAGAACGGGGTCATCAGCAAGGAAGGAACCTCAGCTGATCTGGCGAAGGACCCCGACGTGCGTCGCTCCTACCTGGGGATCGCGTGATCGCCAACCTCCTCGATGGGATAGTCCTCGGGCTCCAGTTCGGGCTGCTCGCGGGTGGGCTCACCCTGGTCTACGGCCTGGGGGGTGTGCTCAATCTGGCGTACGGCCAGATGGCGGTGCTCTCGGCGATGGCGGTCGTCCTTTCCATGGAGGCGGGCCTTGCCCCGATCCCGGCTGTGGCTGTTGGTCTGGTAGCCGGGGGTCTCCTGGGGCTATTGCTCGACCTGACCATCCTTCGACCCGTCTATCGGCTCCAGGGCGAGGCCCGGGTCTTGCTCAGTCTCCTTCTGACCCTGGGCATGGCCTTCATGGTCGATGGGTTCCTGACCTGGCGATACCCGACCAAGGCGCTGACGCTCCGTATCGGTGGTGGCCCGGTGGAGATACTCGGGGTGCGCATGGTCAGGGGTGGTGTGGTGGCTTCGGTGATCACAATCCTGGTACTGAGTGGCCTGCTCATCTTCTTCCGCAAGACAACACTCGGTCGCGCCATCCGATCGGTGATCGAGGACGAGCAGGGTGCGCGCCTGGTCGGCATCGATCCTCAGAGGATGCTCCGCCTCATCCTGGTCCTCACCGGGGTCCTGGCCGCATTGGTGGCCGTCACGCGCTCGTTGGTGACCCCTGTCGCGGTCACGGCAGGCTTCGAACTGACGGTCTCCGCCTTGATCGTCACCGTGGTGGGCGGGTTGGGGAGTGTCGGGGGCGCCATCTTCGCCGGGATCCTCCTGGGGATCATCAGCACTTTCGCCGCCTCCTCGATCGGCACCGTGCTCTCCCTGATCATCCTGCTCCTTGCGGCAGCCGTGACCATTCTCATCCGTCCCTCGGGACTTCTCGGAGTCAAGGAATGATCGAGGACTACACCGAGGGTACCGGGACCGCCGTCGTCGGTGGGACGGAGCAACGGGCGTCGCGCTCACTCGTGGCACTGCTCTGGCCGATCGCCCTGGTCGGGGCTCTGCTCTCCTTGATACCGCTCTGGCTCGGCGACTCCCGGGTGATGATGGGCGTGGCCGTCCTCGGGCTTACCTTCGCCTGTTACGCGGTGGGCTTCAACCTGATCTTCGGCAGCACGGGACAGCTCTTTCTGTGCGTCGGGGCCCTGGCGGGCATCGGAGGGTATGGATCGGCCATCCTCGCCGACAGGGTGGGGCTGCCCCTACTTCTGAGCATTCTGCTGGCCACCCTGGCATCGAGCGTCTTCGGCGGGCTGCTCAGTTGGATCGCAGTCCGCCGTTCGCTGGGCGTGATCTTCACCGGGATCATCACTCTGATCTTCTCGCTGGTGTTTGGCAATCTCCTGCTCGGAGCAGCGGGCGTGACCGGTGGCGACGGCGGCTTTCACATCCAAGCCGGAGCGGATACCTTTCTCCGGCAGACGATCCCGCCCTATTACCTGATGCTGGCTCTGGTACTCATCTTCCTGTTGACCCACGGGCTCCTGCGGCGGTCTCACATCGGCTGGGCCTTCCGCGCCCTGCGTGACGACGAGGTCGCGGCCGAGCTGGCCGGAGTGAACGTGGCTCTATATCGGGTCACTGCCGCCGTGATCGGCGCCGCCATGCTGGGTCTGGCCGGGTCGCTCTTCGCCCTCACGGAAGGCACGATCAGCCCTACCACCTACGGGTTTGCCCAGGTGGACGTGGAGACGATGGTGTTGCTGGCGTTCGGTGGCATCGGCACTCTCTTTGGCCCGGTTCTGGGCGCGGCTGTCTTCACCGTCATCAACGAGCTGATCCAAGATCTGGGCCAGCTCCGCTTGCTGGTCTACGGGGCGCTCATCATCGCCCTGTTCCTCTGGGTGCCCCGGGGCATCATCCCGACCATGGGGGATCTGATACGACGGCGAAATGAGTGAAACTGGGAAAGAAGTGGGCCGGAAGGAGCCGGATGCGGTCGAACCGTGACATCGCCCAGCTCGGATACGTCGAGCTGTTCACGCCGACCTTCGAGGAGAGCGTCCGCTTCTTCACCGATGTTCTCTCGATGACTCCGGTCGAGAGGGCCGGTGACAGTGTGTGCCTTCGCACCTGGGACGACTATGAGCAGTTCAGCCTCAAGCTGACCGCCAGAGCATCGGCCGGCATTGGGCGTGTCGGTGTCCGGGTAGTCGACGACGAAGCTCTACACAGTCGGGTGGCGGAGATCGAAGCCTCGGGCCTGGGGAGGGGCTGGGTCGAGGGCCAGCCGGGTCGGGGGGCCACCTATGCCTTCGCCGACCCCGACGGGCACGACTGGGAGATCTACTTCGAAGCCGAGCGATACACCCCGCCGCAGGGCGCGGTTCCTGCACTCAAGAATCAGGCCCAGCGCCGGCCCAGCCATGGGGTCGGCGTGCGCCGCCTCGACCATGTCAACTTCCTGGCGGCCGATGTCGAGGGCACCCGAGACTTCGTGGTGCCCGTCCTGGGAGCCCTCCCCACCGAGCAGATCCAACTCGACAGTGGGGCGATCGCAGCCATCTGGATGACCTTCTCCAACAAGGGCTACGACGTGGTCTACACCAATGACTGGACCGGTACCCCGGGCCGTCTGCATCACGTGGCGTTCGCGGTCGACCAGCGTGAGGACATCCTCCGGGCCGCTGACACCTTCCTCGAGCATGGCGTGTTCATCGAGACCGGCCCCCACAAGCACGCCATCCAGCAGACGTTCTTCCTCTATGTATGGGAGCCCGGTGGCAATCGGATCGAGATCGTCAACGCCGGGGCCCGATTGGTCCTGGCGCCCGACTGGGAGCTGATCACCTGGACCGAAGCCGACCGGGCCAAGGGCCAGGCCTGGGGTTTGAAGACGATCGAATCGTTTCACACCCACGGCACACCACCGGTCTCCGATCCCTCCGGTCGATGACGGCCCGCTTCTTCGATTCCCGCGCCGCCTACCTCCTGTTCAGCACTGCGACCAACGAGAAGCCAGTCGTGGCCGGGCGAATCGGAGCCGAGCTCGATCGGATCGCGCCGGGGAGCAAGGCGCTCCAGGTGCTCGATGCCGGCATGGGGGATGCCACGGTCCTGACCGAGGTGCTGCGCAGGCTGCATCGAGCTTTTCCCCACGTCCCTTGGCTGGTAGTGGGCAAGGAGATCAGCATCGAGGACGTGAGGATCTCACTCGACAAACTGGCCGATCGGTTTCTCGAGCACCCGGAGATGGTCTTCGTGGTGACGAACATGTCCTACCGGGAGGCCCCTCATTTGACTCCCCTACGGGACGAGGCCGGAACCGAGATGAAGTGGACGACGGTGCCTCTCGAAGGCACGACGGCCTTCGACTTCTCCCGCCAGATCAGAGGTCTCTACGACGCGCTGGCAGACGACTGGGCCGTTCGCACCAGCCCCAAGACAGGGAATCCGGTCTACGTCCGTCCGGCGGTGCTCGTGATCTATCGCAAGGACCGGGAGTTCATCCTCGGTGATGTGATACCGAAACGGGGCACGGGTCCGGGCCTGAGCTATCAGCTGGTCATCGCCTCTCAGCCCTACCGGGCTCGTACCAGCGTCGAGCAGAAGATGACGACGGTCATAGTCCCCCTGGCGAGGGTGCTTGCCCCGGGGGGCCGGATGGTGGTGGTCCATTCTCATGGAAACGACCCGGGCCTGGAGATCATCAATGGGGTCTGGCCCGCTGAGGACCCATTTCAGACCAACCGGCATGTCCTGGCGGCGGCTGCAGCGGACCACTTCGTCGAGCCTGGTGACGAGGATCTCATCTTCGAGCCGGCGTCCGACGAGGAGGCGGTGTTTCGGTACCACCTGCACGCCATGCCGTCGGAGGTGCAGGAGCACATCGGCACCTCGTTGATCGTCGCAGCGTGGAACGCAGCGACTTACGTGGCCCAGATCGACGAGGAGCGGTTGTCCGAGGCGGTGGAAAGCGGTCGCTATGTGCCGGCCACCCGCGCAGTCATCCAGGAATATGAAGGGGTTTGGTTCAACGACGAGGCCTTTGTGATATCCCGGACCGGGCAATGACCGTCAAAATCCCGGGGGTTAATCTCGGCAATCATCGCGGATGAGCAAGGAGACGACATGAGCGACCGGCCGCCGTTCCGAGCAGACCACGTGGGCAGCTTCCTTCGGCCCAAGACTGTCGTGGACGCCCGGGCGCAACGCGCCGAAGGCGATATCGGCCCTGAGGAGCTGAGAGAGGTCGAAGACGAAGCCATTGCCGAAGTGGTGCGACAGCAGGAGGACATCGGCCTGCAGGGGATCACCGACGGCGAATTCCGGCGCTTCATGTTTCATGTCGACTTCTTGGAGCAATTGGATGGGGTGACGGTCACCGAGGGCAATTTCCTCGCCAGGTTCCATCGTCTGGACGGTTCCGAGATCGAGTTCTCCCCGCCGACGATGGGGGTCGACGGCCCGATCCGCCACGCCCGGCCCATCCAGGGCCCGGATTTCGACTATCTCGCCTCCCAGGTCACCAAGACTCCAAAGGTCTCGATCCCTGCTCCGTCGATGCTGCATTTCCGGGGCGGCCGGCAGGGGATCAGCGAGGAGGTCTACCCGGATCTCGAGCAGTTCTTCGGTGATCTCACAGCCGCCTATCGGGAGGAGATCGCCGACTTGGCCTCGAGAGGGGCCCGGTACATCCAGATGGACGACACCAACCTCGCCTATCTGTGCGACCCGGAGGTCCGGGAGCGGACTGCTGCGAGGGGGGACGATCCGGACGACCTGACCCGTTTGTACAGCCGTCTCGTCAGCGACGCGTTCTCGGGCCGTCCCGATGACATGGTCGCCGCGATCCATCTGTGCCGGGGCAACTTCCAGAGCGCCTGGGTGACCAAAGGCGGATATGAGCCGGTGGCGGAGATCTTGTTCAACGAGATGGACGTCGACGCCTTCTTCCTCGAGTACGACGACGAGCGCTCCGGCGACTTCGCACCTCTCCGCTTCGTCCCGGCGAACAAGATGGTGGTGCTCGGGTTGATGAGCTCGAAGCTTCCCGACGTCGAGCCCGCCGAAGAGGTCAAGAAGAGGATCGAGGAGGCGGCGGAATATATGTCGCTGGACCAGCTCGCTTTGAGTCATCAATGTGGGTTCTCTTCCACTGTCCATGGCAACAAGCTGAGCCCCGACGACCAATGGCGGAAGCTCGCCCGCACCGTCGAGGTGGCTCACGACGTCTGGGGTTACTGAGTCGACTGACTGACCGGTCAGGTAGGATCGGTTGGTGATCGATTTCCAGACCGATCCAGGCCGGTACCGCCATTGGCGACTCCGCTTCGACGGCCCGGTGGCCTTCCTCGACATGGATGTCGACCCGGCGGGCGGGCTCAACGAAGGCTACGAGATGAAGCTCAACTCGTACGACCTCGGTGTGGACATCGAGTTGGCGGATGCGGTGCAGCGTCTCCGCTTCGAACACCCCGAGGTGGGGGCGGTAGTGATCGGCTCGCTCAACGACCGCGTCTTCTGCGCCGGGGCCAACATCGGCATGCTCTCCATCTCGCCGCACCCGCTCAAGGTCAACTTCTGCAAATTCACCAACGAGACGAGACACGCGATCGAGGACGCCACTGCCAACTCCGGTCAGCGATACCTGACGGCCCTGAAGGGAAATGCCGCCGGCGGCGGCTATGAGCTGGCCCTTGCGACCGACCACATCATGCTCATCGACGACGGCTCGTCATCGGTTGCTTTGCCCGAAGTCCCGCTGCTCGGAGTCCTACCCGGGACCGGTGGCCTCACTCGATTGATCGACAAGCGGCACGTCCGTCGTGATCGCGCCGATGTGTTCTGCACGGTGGAGGAGGGGATCAAAGGCAAGCGCGCTCTGGAGTGGCGTCTGGTCGACGAGCTGGTTGCCTCCTCTGCGTTCGATGAGACGGTCAGGAGCCGGGCACAGGAGATGGCCAAGGCCACCGATCCTTCAACGACTCCAGATGGGGTCGAGCTCACCCCGCTCCAGCGCGAGCTTGGCGAGGACACCATCACATACAGCTCCGTCGAGGTCGAGATCGATCGGGCCCGCCGGACGGCCACTTTGACCATTCTCGGGCCGGACGACGACGTTCGAGATCTGAGCGCCAGCTTCTGGCCCTTGCGTCTGGCCCGTGAGCTCGAGGACGCCATTCTCCATCTGCGGGTCAACGAGCTCGAGATCGGCACTCTCATTCTGCGCAGCGCGGGCGACCCGGTTCTGGTCGAAGGGTTCGACGGCCTCCTCGTCGAACGCGGGGGCGACTGGTTCCTAAGGGAAGTGGCGCTCTACTGGAAGCGTCTCCTGAAGCGGGTGGATGCCACCTCCCGCACCATGATCTGCCTGGTCGAGCCGGGGAGCTGTTTCGTCGGCTTTCTCGCCGAGCTGGTTCTCGCCGCTGACCGGAGCTATATGCTCGATGGCACCTGGCCCGAGGAGGACGTCGAGGCCGGCATGATGCTGACCAGCTCATCGACAGGCATGCTGCCGATGGCCAACGGCCTCACCCGACTCGAGACCAGATTCTGGGGCGACGATGCCGGTCTCAAGACGGCCATGAACGCAGTCGGGCATTCGATCGGGGCGGCCGAGGCGTACGAGGCGGGCCTGGTGACCGACGTCATGGACGACATCGACTGGGAAGACGAGTTGCGTGTGATGCTGGAGGAGCGAGCCGGATTCTCGCCCGACAGCCTGACGGGTATGGAGGCCAATCTCCGCTTCCCCGGCCCGGAGACCATGGAGACCAAGATCTTCGGCCGTCTGACCGCGTGGCAGAACTGGGTGTTCTCGCGACCCAACGCCTCGGGTGAGACGGGAGCGTTGCGGAGGTATGGGACCGGTCTCCGTCCCGAGTACGACCAGAGGAGGGTGTGATGACCACCGAGATGGTCGACTACGACCTGTTGATCCCCAACAACGTGGGTCTCGCCGAGGACCCGAAGCTCCGTCGGGCCTTGGAGCAGTGGCACCCCGGATACATCGACTGGTGGATGTCGATGGGGCCAGACGGGTTCCAGATGGCAGACGTCTGGTTGCGCACCGCGATAAGTGTCGAGAAGGAGGGCTGGGCAAAGTTCGACTACGTGAAGATGCCCGACTACCGGTGGGGCATTCTCCTCGCCCCGCGGGTCGACGATCGCACGATCCCATGTGGCGAGCACGTCGGTGAGCCGGTCTGGACCGAGGTCCCGGGCGCTTATCGGGCGATGCTGCGGCGGCTGATCGTGATCCAGGGCGACACGGAGCCGGCATCTGTGGAGCAGCAGCGATTTCTCGGCTCGACCGCCCCGTCCATCTACGACATGCGCAATCTGTTCCAGGTCAACGTCGAGGAGGGCCGTCACCTGTGGGCGATGGTCTACCTCCTCCAGAAGTACTTCGGGCGAGACGGACGAGAGGAGGCTCAGGAGCTGCTGGAGCGTCAGTCAGGTAGCGCCGAGAAGCCACGGATGCTGGGGGCGTTCAACGAGTCGACGCCTGACTGGCTCTCCTTCTTCATGTTCACCTACTTCACCGATCGTGACGGGAAGATGCAGCTCGAGGCTCTCGCCCAGTCCGGGTTCGATCCCTTGTCCCGCACCTGCCGGTTCATGCTGGCGGAGGAGGCTCACCACATGTTCGTGGGCTACACCGGGGTGAAGCGGATCGTCGAGCGCACCGCCCAGGCGATGGCGGAGGGCGGTGTCGAGGACCCGCGCGACACCGAGGCGGTGCGCCGGCTCGGGGTGATCGACCTCCCGGCCATCCAGCGCAAGGTCAACCTTCATTTCTCCCTGACGCTCGATCTCTTTGGTTCGGAGGAGTCCACCAACGCAGCCAACTTCTTCAACGCGGGGGTGAAGGGAAGGTTCCACGAGGACCGGATCGAAGACGACCACCGGTTGGTCGACGACACCTACCCGGTGATGAAGGTGGTCGACGGGGAGCTTCGGCAGGTCGGCGTCCCGGCGTTGAACGCCCTGAACGCACGGCTCCGGGACGACTTCATCGAGGACTGCCAGGCCGGGATCACCCGGTGGAACAACGAGATCGCCGGTCGAGGCATCGACTTCGAGATCGTCCTGCCCCATGTCGCCTTCAACCGGCGGATCGGGGAGTTCGGCGAGATCTCTGTGACCCCTGAAGGCGGTCTGGTCCCTGGTGCCGAATTCGAGCAGAACCGGGACCGGTGGCTGCCGACCACGGATGACCAGTCATACATAGAGAGCCTCATGCAGCCTGAGCTCACGCCTGGCGACTTCGCGGGATGGATCGCCGAGCCGTCGCGTGGCATCCAGGGAAAACCCACGGATTTCGAGTACGTGAAGCTGCCATGACCCAGGCGCCGACCCGGGCTCGAGTCGCAGGGGACCGGCGTGCGGAGTTGATCCGGGTTGCCTACAAGGTGATGGCTCGGGACGGGGTGCATCGCGTGCCCCTTCAGCAGATCGCCACCGAGGCCGGGGTATCCAAGGGCTTGCTGATCTACCACTTCCAGACCAAGGACGGTTTGGTGCTGGCCGCTCTGGAGTGGGTCCTGGAGGCAACCGAAGCCCGGATCAGGGACCACCTCGCCGAGTCCGATGATCCCGCCATCGCCATCGCAAAGGTGGTGGAGGCGGTGTGGGTCAGCCCGGGGGCGAATCGTGATTTCTTCCGGTTTTATCTCGATGGCGTCGAGCACCAGGCGCGCTCACCGGAGTTCGACGAGTTCGCTGAAAAGGCGAGATCGATCATGAACAGCTTCTACCGAGAGGTCATCGTGGCCGGGGTGGAGGCAGGTGCGCTCGATGTCGACGACCCGACAGCTGCGGCGATCCAGATGCGTGCTGTCATCGAAGGGATGTTTCTTCAGTGGCTCCAGACCACTGACTGGCGCACCAATCACAAGGAGTACAAGGAACAGTGCCGTCGGGCATTGTTGCGAGTCCTGGGCGCCTCTGACTGAGGCAATCCACGAGGTGCCCGACTGCGAACCAATCCAAATGCAAGTAGTGGCCGCCGTTCTACCTCACCCCGTGCCATGGGGTGTGGGTAGCCTCCCTCGCTCCCGCACGATCTGTCTGACACTCATGTCAACAACACCACCGCTGGACAGCCTCATGACACGAGTGGCCCACGGCGACGCCGAGGCGTTCTCCGATCTGTATGACCAGACCTCCTCGATGATCTACGGGCTCGCTCTTCGTGTCGTCCGGTCCGAGGCCCTGGCCGAGGAGGTGACCCAAGAGGTCTACCTCCAGGTCTGGAGGCAAGCGTCCGGTTTCGACGCGCAGCGCGGCTCGGTCAAATCCTGGATGGCGACGATGGCCCACCGGCGTGGTGTCGATGTGGTTCGCAGATCCCAGAGTGCCCGGGATCGGGAGCTCAAGGTGCCGGCCGACGGCCCGGTGGCCGACGTCGCCGAGATGGCGATTCTCGGTGACGAGCGAGATCGGGTGCGTGATGCTCTCAGCTCGCTGACTGACTTACAGTTTCAGGTGATAGAGATGGCCTATTTCGGGGGCCTCACCTACCGCGAGGTGGCCGAGCGATTGGACACCCCACTGGCGACGGTGAAGACACGGATCCGTGACGGGCTCACCCGTCTGCGATCCGCTCTTGGTGAAGATGATGGATGACATGCACGATCTCGTGGCGGCTTACGCCGTGGATGCGCTCGATGACGCGGAACGCGCCGAGTACGAGGCGCATCTCGTCGACTGCGCCGAATGTCGGGAAGAGCTGGCCCAGCTCTCCGATGCCGCCGCCTCTGTCGCTGAGACGGTCTCTGTCACTCCGCCGCCAGAGCTCAAGGAGCGTGTCATGACCGCTGTCGCCACCGATTCGCCCGCTGAGGTGGTCCCGCTGGATAGTCGTCGTCGCAAACCCCTCGGCTGGGGTTTGGTGGCCGTAGCTGCTTCGGTCCTCGTCGTCTCGGTGGGATTGCTCGTGTCCAACATCGGAGGACAGGACCAAGACATTTCCGCCGTTCTCGCCGCCTCCGATGCGGTCGAAGTCGATCTCGACTCAGACGTGGGCGGCGCACGATTCGTGTACTCGGAATCGTTGGGGCAAGGGGTGTTCAACGGCTCCGATCTCGACCTGCCGGAGGAGGATCGGGTCTATGAGTTGTGGCTTATCGACGAGGAAGGCCCCAATGCCGCCGGCGCCTTCCGGCCGGAGTCTCCCGAAGAGGCGACGGTCCTGGTCGAAGGCATCCAACCTGGCCTGACCCTGGCGATGACCGAGGAGCCGGAGGCAGGTCTGTCCGAGCCCACCGGTGAGGTCCTGCTTAGCGCCGACATCTAGTTCACCGCTACCTTTTGATGATGAGCTCGAGGTCGATCAGCCGGGTAGACCCCCATGTCTTCGTGATTTTCGGCGGCACAGGCGACCTGGCCCAGCGCAAGCTCATCCCATCGCTCTACCGGCTGATAACCGACCATGAGGTTCGGGACGGATGCGTAGTGCTCGGGGTCTCCCGCCGAGAAGTCGGGGACGCCGGCTATCGGGATTGGGCGAAAGAGGCACTCGTCGAGAGCGGGCTCGAGGCCGACGAGGTCGACACGTGGTGCCAGGGCAACCTCCATCACCAGGCGCTCAGTGACAGCGATTCCGGTTACGGCGCTCTCCGAGAGCGAATCGAGTCCATCGAGGCCGAACACAGCCTGCCCGGCAACCGGGTCTTCTACATGGCGATCCCACCCGGGGCGTTCGCCACCACCATCGAGGGGCTGGGAAGCTCCGGGCTCAACCAGGGGGCGGGATGGATTCGCGTGGTCGTCGAGAAGCCATTTGGCACCGATCTCGAGTCGGCCCGTGCCCTCAACGATCTCCTGCTATCGAATTTCGACGAGACCCAGATCTACCGGATAGACCACTATCTGGGCAAGGCGACGGTGCAGAACCTTCTCACCTTCAGATTCACCAACCCCATGTTCGAGCGACTCTGGAACAGGGACCGCGTCAGTCGTGTCGAGATCACTGTGGCCGAAGACCTGGGCATTGCCGGTCGGGCCGGTTATTACGAGCGGGCCGGGGTGGTCCGGGACATGGTTCAGAACCATCTGACCCAGCTACTCGCACTGGTGGCGATGGAGCCACCCAATGTCTTCCATGCCGACCGGATCCGTGACGAGAAGGTCAAGGTGATCACCGCCGTAGCGCCAGTGGAGGAAGACGATGTCGTCTATGGCAGGTATGAGGCGGGGCAGCGAGACGGTGAGGAAGTTCCCGGCTATCTCGAGGAAGCGGGCGTCAGCGCCGACTCGATGACACCGACATTCGTCGGAATCAGGCTCTACGTCGACACCTGGCGCTGGCAGGGGATCCCTTTTCTGCTCCGGACCGGGAAGAGGCTGCCGCGCCGGTCGACCCACATCGAGGTGACGTTCCGCGAGCCCGCCCTGTGTGTGTTCCACGGCCGGCGTGACGATTGCGTCCACGAGCCCGACGTGCTGCGAATCATCCTCGAGCCGGATGAGGGTTTCGACCTTCGCTTCAACGTGAAGTCGCCCGACGAGGACACGACCATCGACACCCAGGCGCTGCATTTTCGTTACTCGGATGTGTACGGGAAGCTGCCCGACGCCTATCAGACGTTGATCCTCGACATTCTCGAGGGCGATCAGACGCTGTTCGTCAGGGCGGACGAGGTCGAGGCCTCATGGCGTCTCTATGATCCACTTCTCGAACGGCCCCCGAAGCTGATCGGCTACACGGCCGGAACCTGGGGCCCGCCGGAGATGGATCAGGGTGCGCCCTTGGGTGATTGACCTCCGTTTTCAGACAGCGCGCAAGCTGATCGGCTCCAACGGGTACAGCTCGAATTGGACGGTCATCCCCTGGAAGAGATCGATCGGAGGGACCACGGAGCCGCAGATGACGACATCGCCTGCCCTCATCATCTCGCCCTGATCCGCCAGTAGACCGGAGAGATGGGAGACGACCTCGATCACACTGCCGGCAAGGTCCTCTAGACGATCGGTCCGGGCCTGCTCCCGGCGATCCACTCTGACCCGCGCCTCCAGACCGGTGAGGTCGGCGCCGGCCCGGCCGGGGTCGGTCTGGCCGAGGACGACGCCTCGGTGGAAGACGTTCCCCACCAGGATCTCGTGCAGGTCTTCGGGTGGCGGGTTGATGTCGGCCAGCTCGATGGCCGGCCCGATGGCCGAGATCGCCGCCCGGGTTTCCTCCTGGCCACTACCCGGTGGGAGATTGGACCCCAGATAGGCAGCGATCTCGGGCTCGGCCACTGGACGAGCCCAGCTGGAGATGTCGAACTCGGCGCCGTCTTCTAGGAGCGTGGCCTCGGTCATGAACCCGATCAACGGGCCGTCGGTCCTGAATCGCTCCCGCCACGCCGGGGCGCCGAAGCCTGCCTTCCAGCCAATTGGGCGATAGCCCTGGGAGATGAGGTCACGCCGCAGCTCGAGTTGGCCCTTCAGGCCGCTGGCGAGCGCCGACTGGCTCATCGCGGTAGCTCGTATCCGGCTGCTTCGAGCGAGCCCGCCCCGCTCCATCCCCAGACCAGGGTGACATCCTCGTCGCCGGTGTTGTCGAAGCCATGCCAGAGGCCTCGCCGGGTGAACAGGACGTCACCTTCCCCGGCAGGCTGGTCCTCGTCGTCGGTGTAGATCATCCCGTGCCCGGAGAGGACGACGAGGAACTCGTCGGCATTGGGGTGGCGGTGCCGATCATGCCGGGCTCCCGGCGGCAGGACGGTCCATCCGAGGAGGAGGTCGTCTGAGCCGGCC
>JARDZU010000171.1 GCA_029240695.1 Acidimicrobiia bacterium
ACGACGACGTGGTCGGGACCGCAATGGGTCGGGATCCACGCCCCCGCCTGGGATCGAGCGGGACGGGGCAGTGCCGAGTCGACCGATGACGATGCTCACTCGGCGACCTTCGAGACCGCGCCGTTCGATGAACCCTTGGAGATCCTGGGGACGCCGGAGATCGAGCTGGCGGTGGCCAGCGACAAGCACGTCGGAGTTGTTGCCGCCCGGCTCCTCGCCATCTCCCCGGCTGGGGACGGTCACCTGGTCACCAGGGGCAGCCGCAATCTGGTCTTCCCTGATGACCTGTCGACACCCGTGCCGATCGTGCCCGACACGTCGATCACGCTTCGCTTTCCGCTGTTGACGACGTCGGCGGTGTTGCCCGCGGGCTGGAGCTTGCGACTTGCCCTGTCTGGGGCGGACTTCCCGATTGTGTGGCCGCCCGGGCAAAGATTCACCCTTACCTTCGACCCTGGCCGCTCGACCCTGCATCTGCCCGCGGTCCCGGTGCGTGACGAGGATCTCCGGGTCGTCGTTCCCCTCCCGCCACCACTGCCCCAGCCCCCCGGTCTCGAGGAAGACGACAAGGGCCGCGCACGGGTCCATCGGGAGGGCACTACCACCTCTTATGAGCGGCACCGCTGCTCCAGGGAGTTTCAACCTCAGCGGGAAGATCTGACCTACAGCTCGGACGAGAACTGGTTCGTGAGCGTTGACGACGACGATCCCGCTTCGACCCGTGTCCGGTCGGACGCGGAGTCGACGATGGAGCGACCGGGTTGGAAGGTCACAACGCGGGGCAGTCTGGAGCTGACCGGTGATGCAGACTCGTTCCAACTCAGGATCGAGCTCACCGCCCTGCACGAAGACCGGGTCGTGTTCAACCGGGTGTGGGATGAAAGGGTGGCGAGAGAATGGGCCTGAACCGCCGTTCAACTACCCTCGCTCTGTGGAACCGACACTTCACCGTGACCGGTATGTCGAATCCGATTGGTACGCCAAAGAGGTGTCCAACGTCTTCGAGCGACAATGGTTTTGCGTCGGTCGCGAAGAGGAAATCCCGGAACCAGGCGACCATTTGGTCTGCGATGTCGTCGGCGAATCGATCATCGTCACCAGGACGCGAGCCGGTGACCTGGCGGCCTATGTCAATCTCTGCCGGCATCGCGGCTCTCAACTGACCGACGCCGCCGGCAAGCCATCACAAACGTACCTGGGTCCGACCGGTACCTTCAAAGGCTCGATCCAATGCCCCTACCACGCCTGGACCTATGGCTTCGATGGCCAACTCCGGGCGGCGCCATTTCTCGACGAGACCGACGGACTCGACAAAGGGGACCTGCCCCTCCATCACATCGCGGTCGAGATCTGGGCTGGTTTCGTCTGGATCCACCTCGCCCCGGAGGCGGCAGCGCCCATCGCCGGTCAATTCCTGGAGTCCGAGAGCTATCTGGCGAATTATCCGTTGACCGAACTTCGAACTGCAGTCCGGCTCGTCTATCCGGTCGCGTCCAATTGGAAGGCTCTCGTGGAGAATTACAACGAGTGCTACCACTGCGGGCCGGTCCATCCAGAATTGGTGGAGCTGGTGCCTGCCTTCAGACAGCGGGGCGGCTCGGAACTGGACTGGGAGAGCGGCATCCCCCACCGGGATGGTGCCTGGACTTTCACTGCGAGCGGAACGACCAACCGCCGGCCGTTTCCCGGCTTGACCCCCGAGGAACAGGAGCGGCACAAGGGCCAGCTGGTGTACCCCAACCTCATGCTGAGTCTCTCCGCCGACCATGTCGCCGCTTTCACCCTGTGGCCTCACGGCCCCGCTTTGACCACCGTCGTGTGCGATTTCCTCTTCCATCCCGATGAGATGGCGAGACCCGATTTCGATCCCTCGGATGCCGTCGAGTTCTGGGACATGGTCAACCGCCAGGACTGGAAGATCTGCGAGTCGGTGCAAAGGGGTATGTCGTCTCGCCGATTCACCACCGGGTTCTATGCCCCGATGGAGGACTACTCGATGGACATACGGCGGTATCTCGACGAGCTGATGTGACCGACTATCGGGTGGCGGTCCTCGGCTTGGGCGGCATCGGCAGCGCCGCTGCCTTCTGGGCGTCCCGTCGTCTCGGTGGCGACGTCCTCGGCGTCGAGCAATTCGAGCTCGGTCATACCCGGGGAGGATCGGAGGATCACAGCCGGATCATCCGGCTGTCCTATCACACCCCCGCCTACGTCGAATTGGCCAAAGCGGCCTACGCGGCGTGGGAGCAGGTAGAGGTCGATTCTGGCGAGCAACTCGTCCTCAGGACCGGAGGCCTCGATCTCGCCCCGGCTGGCGCCTCGATTGGACTCGACGACTACCGGATGTCGATGACTGCTGCCTCGGTTCCCTTCGACGAGCTCGACGCCGCCGAGGTGATGAGGCGCTGGCCTCAATGGCGTCTGAGCGAAGACGTGACGGCTCTCTATCAAGACCGATCCGGCATCGCCATGGCCTCGAGGGCCAATGCGACACATCGTCGGCTGGCCCGAGAGAACGGTGCGACCCTCGTTGACAGCGCCGGCGTCGGCGCTGTCCGGGAGGTCGACGGCGAGGTCGAGATCGAAGTCGACGGCAGGATCCATCGAGTGGGTTCGTTGATCGTCGCTGCCGGGGCATGGACCCCAACTGTGTTAGGCCGTCTGGGCGTGGATATTCCGCTCGAGGTGACCCTGGAACAGGTCGTATACATGGAGGCGGCAGATCCGATGTCGTTCCACACTTCCCGTTTCCCCATCTGGATCTGGATGGACGAGCCCTCGTTCTACGGTTTCCCGATATTCGGAGAGCCGGCTGTGAAGATCGCCTGGGATCGATGCGAGATCTTGACCGATCCCGAGAGCAGGAGCTTTGAGCCCCGGGATGATGTCACCGAGGCGGTCAGGGGCTTCGCCGCCCGGCATCTCCCACAGGCAGTCGGCCCTGTCCGGCTGGCCAAGACCTGTCTCTACACGCTGACGCCGGATCGCGATTTCCTCCTCGACAGGGTGCCAGGGACAGCCAACATCTTCACGGTCGTGGGCGCCGGCCACGCCTTCAAGTTCGCCTCGCTGCTCGGCCGGATCCTCGTCGATCTCGCCCTCGACGGCATCACTACACACGACATATCCGCCCTGGCCGCCGACCGGCCGGTTCTCCAGGAGAAGGATCCGGTCCGCTCCTACATGGTGTAGGAGGCGCCGAGGTCAAGTACCCCCCTCACCACGCCGATTTCTTAAGGACATGGACTCTCTCTCCATGAAACGTATGCGCGTCCAGGAAGCGCAACACGACACGGAACGGCTCGCCGCCCTCAACGAGCTCTCCGCTGCCTTGTATGAGTACGACTCTGCCGAGGCGGTAGCGGTGGCCGACACCGCTATCGCACTCGCCGACGCCGTCGGAGACGGAGCAGCTCGCGCTTGGGCCCTTAACCACAAGGGATGGGCCCTGAGCTCCATGGGGCGTCTCGACGACGCTCTCGACTCCCAATTGTCGGCCCGTGCGCAGTTCGAGCTGGAAGGAAACATGAGTGGGGTTGCCAATGCCCTGATGGCGATCGGCGACCTGTATGGAGATGTGGGTGACACCTCGACGGCACTCGAGTACCTGGATAGGGCCCGGGCACCACTCAAGCTGGCCGACGACGAGCTCGGTGTCGGGCTGCTGACGAACCTCACCGGGATCGCCCTAAGCCATGAGGGAAGACACGAGGAGGCCCTCGATCTCTTCGAGGAAGCCGAGTCCGTATATCTCCGGCTGGGTGATGAGCTCCGGGTCGGCACGGCGAAGATCAATCAAGGATTCGAGCTCCTCGCCCTCGCCGAGATGGGCGATGAGGTGGAGCGAACGGAGGCGATCGAGCGGGTCAAAGCGCTTGCGACAGAGATCATCGAGAGGGGCGAGAAACTCGGAGACGATGGGCGTCATACCGTCGCCTACGGGAGGTCCCTGCGGGCCCACGTCCTAGCCGCTTCCGACCTGGTCGACGATGCGATCGGTGCGGCCGTGACCGCAGAGACGGAGGCCACCTCAGGGGGACTCGACCAGTTGGCTATCGAACTCGCCCTGGCTCGCGCCGGTTGGCTCATCGGCGCGAGCCGTAAAGAAGAGGCGGGAATGCTCGTGGAGGAAGCAGCAGACCGCAGCAAGAGGCTGGACATGAAGCGGCTGCTGGTAAGAGCGACGGCGCTTCGGGCCGACCTGCTCGAAGCATTCGGCGACTATGCCGGGGCACTGGCCTGTCACCGGGAGTACCACCGCCTCGACGGCGACCTGCACACGGACCAGGCGGAACGGCGGGCCAGCCTCGCCACCACCCGCTTCCAGGTCGAACGTGCTCGTCAGGAGGCGGAGCTGGCCAGGGTGCGGGTCTCCGAGTTGGAGGCATTGGACCACGAAAAGCGTGAGTTCCTGGCCAGCATCAGCCACGAGCTTCGCACTCCGTTAGCCGCGGTCCTGGGCTTCGCCAGCGAGCTTTCGGACTCGTGGGACCTCTTCGAACCGGATGAGGCACGCTCCCTCGTCCGCCTCATCGCCAGTCAGTCGGCCGATATCTCAAGCATCGTCGACGACCTGCTCACGGTTACGAGGCTGGAGGCCGGGACCATGACGTTCTACCCGTCAGTGGTATCTGTCGCCGATCACCTCGCCGACATGGTGGAGACATCCGGCCGTGAGTCAGGGCGAAGCATCTCGTGGCAAGGGGACGCCATCGTCTGGGCCGATCCGAACCGCCTCCGGCAAATCGTCCGCAACCTCATCACCAACGCCATCCGCTACGGAGGCGATGAGATCTCGGTGTGGGTCACGTCAGACACAGCGGGTGCGAACATCGATATCAAGGATTCGGGTGGCCCGATACCGGCGAGCCGGGTAGCGACGATGTTCGAGCCGTTCGTCCACGCCGACAGTGGCGGACGCACCCCAAACTCAGTGGGCCTGGGACTCGCCGTTGCGAGGAGCCTGGCCCGGATCATGGGTGGTGAGCTCGACTATCGACACGATGGTGGATCGGTGTTCCGGCTCGCGCTTCCCGTACCGGACTGATCTCCGCTACGCGGGAACGGCCCAGCAGGCAGCCGCCGATTCTGCACCCACCGCAGTCGGGCCCGGATCATCGGTGGGGCAACGCGCGGCGATCTCCGGCGCTAGCACCCCGGACTGGAGCAAAGGACAGCGGGGGTGGAAGCGGCATCCCGACGGGATTCGAGCCGGATCTGGTATCTCGCCGATCAGGATCTGCTGCTCCATCTCCCTTGTCTCGGGTACCACCGACAGCAACGCCCTGGTGTAGGGATGCCGGGGGTTCTCCAGGATCTGCTCGGTCGGCCCCGTCTCGACAATCCGACCCAGATACATGACGGCGACCCGGTCGGCAATGTTCCAGGCGAGCCCGAGGTCGTGGGTGACGACGAGGATGGCCAGCCCGGTCTCGTCCACGAGACGGCGCATCAGAGCAAGGATCTCGCCGCGGATTGAGGCGTCGAGGCTGGCCACAGGCTCGTCTGCCAGCAGGAGACGGGGCTCCATGACCATGGCGCCCGCGATCACCACGCGCTGACGCTGACCCCCCGACACCTCATGTGGATACAAGGGAAAGAACCGCTCCGGTGGGCGCAGACCTGCCCGCGACAGTGCCTGAGCTACTCGTTCCTGCTCATTGCCGTCACCGTGCTGGATGCGAAGTCCCTCGGCAACGATCTCATAGATGGTCTGTCGAGGGTTCAGAGCGCCTGTTGGATCCTGAAAGACCATTTGGACGCTGGGATTGAAGATGGTCTGGATCTTCGGTCTCGGACCATCGCCGCCCACAGCCTCGACCCGTATCTGACCCGACGTCGGCTTCTGCAAGCCCTGGATCGCCCGGATCAGCGTCGTCTTCCCCGATCCCGACTCCCCGACCAGGGCCAGCACCTCGCCCGGCGTTACATGCAGCGAGGCGCCGTCGACGGCTCGAGCGGCCCCGAAATGGACGTGCAGATCCTCGACCTCGACCAGATTGGTCACACCAGCACGCACGCCGCACTCCTTTCCAAGCCCGACGAGCGCAGGTCGGGCTCGGCCGGCAGACAGGCGTCATGGGCCAAAGGACATCGAGGATGGAAGGGGCAACCTTGGGGCAGGTTGTCGGGTGTCGGCGGGTCGCCGCCCA
>JARDZU010000172.1 GCA_029240695.1 Acidimicrobiia bacterium
ACCGTGATTCTCTGTGACGACGATGCCGGGTTGGTCGAGGTCGCCGATGAGATCGCCCCTGAACATCTAGAGATCCAGACCAAAGACCCCGACTGGTTCGTAGGGCGTCTCAGCAATTACGGAAGCCTCTTTATCGGCACCCATGCCACGGTCGCGTATTCAGACAAAGCGATTGGGACCAACCACACCCTGCCTACCAAGAGGGCGGCCCGTTACACGGGCGGTTTGTGGGTGGGGAAGTTCCTCAAGACCGTGACAACCCAGCGATGTGAGCCCGAAGGCTCATTGCAGGTCGCCGAGCCCGCGGCGGTCGTTGCGGACGCCGAGTTGATGGCCGGGCATGCCATCAGCGCCCGTCTCCGCCTCAACCCCGAGTTCTTCCCGGACATTCTCAAGGGCACCGATGTCTGACCGTCGGGTCAGCATCGTCACCGGGGCCAGCCAGGGCATCGGGCGGGTGATCGCCACCGAGTTGGCGAGCCGGGGAGACATCGTGGTGCTGGCGGCCCGGAACACCGCCGGGTTGGAGGAGACTGCCGGGCACATCGACGGGGTCGGCGGAAAGCATCTGGTTATCGAGACCGACGTGACGTCGGACGCCTCAGTCGGCTCGATGGTGGCAGCGGTCACGGGACAGCTGGGCCGGATCGACAACCTGGTCAACAACAGTGGCGTGGGTGGCCCGAGCGGGAGGTTGTGGGAGGTCGATTCCGACGAGTGGCGGTCCACCTACGAAGTGAATGTGTTCGGCGTCTTCTCGGTGACACGCGCAGTCCTCCCTGTCATGATCCAGCAGGGGTCGGGGTCGGTTGTCATCGTCGGCTCGATCAGCGGTAAGCGGCCCCTCTTCGGGCGGTCGGCCTACACGAGCACGAAGACCGCTCTGATCGGATTGACCCGGACGCTCGCCCTCGAGGCCGGGCCACTCGGGATCAGGGTGAATCTCGTGTCACCCGGTTTTGTTGCCGGACCGCGAATCGAATGGGTGATGAAGGCGCAGTCTGAGGCTCGGGGGATCGATGTCGACGACGTGCGAGCCGAGTTCGAAGCGGAATCACCGCTTGGGAGGCTGACCGACCCAACCGACGTGGCACGGACCGTCGCCTTCCTCACGTCCGAGTCCTCTGCCGGGATCACCGGAGCGGATCTCAATGTCAACTCCGGCGTCGTGATGTATTGAGCAAGGAGGAAACGCGATGAGCCGACTGATCGACCTGTCCCAGCCGATCTACGAGGGGATGAAGGTGTATCCGGGGCACCTGAAAACGGTGACCTTCCAGCACGTCACGCACGAGGAGACGGCTCCCAGGTTCACTTCCGACTTCTCCTTCCAGACCTGGGGATTCATGCTCAATGACAATGGGCCTACCCACGTCGACTCTTTCAGCCACCTCGACCCCGATCCGACAGCGCAGACCATCGACCAGATGGACCTCGGCCTCTTCTACGGGCCCGCCGTCTGCATCGATGTCTCCCATATAGAGCCCAGGACCGACATCTCGCCCGGAGACTTGGACGAGGCTCTCGAGGCGGCCGGGTTGACCATCGAGCCCGGTGACCACTGTTTCTTCTACACCGGCACCTACGACCGATATCACGACCAGCCCGAGTACCTGACCAGCTTTGCCGGCCTGGGGGAGCTGGCCTGTGACTGGATCCTGGACAAGGGCATCGTCACCTTTGGCGTCGACTCACCGACCCCCGACAACCCGGCGTCGACCGATTACCCGGTCCATCTCATGTGCCGTCACGAGCGGAAGACCCACTACGAGAACCTGGTGCTCACCGAAGTCGTTGGAAGGCGCTTCACCTTCGTCGGGTTCCCCTTGAAGGTGGTGGGGGCCCACGGCGGCCCGACGCGCGCAGTGGCCATCCTCGACGACTGACCAATGGCTTCTGGCGCGGAGATCTCGGGGGGAGATCGATGGTGATGTCGTCGAAGATCCGGCCCCCGGGGGCGAGCACGATTATCCGGTCGGAGAGCTGAACCGCCTCCACGACGTCGTGGGTAACGAAGAGCACCGTCTTGCGGGTGGCGGACCACAGCTCCTGGAGATGGTCGCGCAGCGAGCGAGCAGTGATCGCGTCGAGATGGCTGAATGGCTCGTCCATCAGGAGTAGATCCGGCTCCACCGAGAAGGCGCGGGCGATGCCGACTCTCTGCTGCATGCCGCCGGAGAGCTGCCCGGGGAACATGTCATGGGTGTGGCTGAGACCGACCATGTCGAGGTAGAGGGCGGCCTTGGCCGCCCCGGCGTCGCCGTCGTCGCGGACGTACATCATGTTGTCCATCACCGTCCGCCAGGGAAGGAGACGCGCGTCCTGGAAGACGTACCCGAGATGAGCCGGCCGGTCGCCCTCCGTCACGGATGCGCTGCCCCTCGTCGGGGTCTCCACTCCGGAGAGGATGTTGAGCAACGTGCTCTTGCCGCATCCCGAAGGACCGACGATGGAGACGAAGACGTTCCCTTCCACGTCCAGCGAGATGTCGCCAATGGCGACGACAGGATCCCCACCTTTGGTCGGTGGTGGGAAGGTCTTGCTGAGACGATCGATTGCTACCCGTGCCATGTCATAGACCTACCTGTTGCTCCTGGATCTCAATGAAGTCGACCTCTTTCTGATCTCTCCATCGGAAGGCCCGCGCCTGGAGTCGATTCAAGATCACCCGGTCGACGAGGACGATGAACACGATGAAGACGATCACCCATCCCACGAAGCCCCGGTACCGGTTGGCGTCGAACCAGTACCTGGTGCGGAACCCGACCCCGGCCTGACCGCTGAACCACTCGGAGAGGAGGATGCCGTTCCATCCGATGATGATGGCGAAGCGGAGGCCGGCGAAGATATAGCCGGCCACCGCCGGGACGGTCAGATGGCGAAAGTGTTTCCACCGCCCCACTTCGAATGCGGTCGACATATGTCGTAACTCCGGGGCGATGGCGCGCACGCCTTGAGCGACGTTGATGGCCACGAATGGGAATGAGGCGAAGGCGACAGTGAGGACCGGCGCCTGCCATGTGATGCCGAACCACATGGTCGTGAGGAAGGCCCAGACGAAGGCGGGCATGGTGAGCAGGACGAGGACGGTGTCGTTGAGCAGAGCACGGGCCAGGGTCGACGACCCGATCAGGATGCCGACGAGCAGCCCGCTGACGAAACCGAAGAAGAGCCCCAGGGAGAAGCGCTGCAGGGTGATGGCGAAGTGCTCGAAGAACTGGCCCCGGACGATGCCCCCGTGCGATCCACCGGTGATCTCCACGAACAGGAACTGCATCACCTCGATCGGCCCGGGGACGCGGGGTGCGATGAGGGTCAGCAGTTGCCAGGCCCCGATGAATACGACGGCTGCGGTGACCTGGGCGCCGACCGGGGAGTTCAGCCAGCGACGCACCCCACCTGGTGGCGTCGGGGCCTCGGGGATGGCAACGGGTGCTGCGGTCATGCCTCACGCTCCCATTGACGCCATCGGAAGAGCCGTCGCTCCAATCGCACCAGGATGAATCGCTCGATGAGGAGCATGAAGAGGACGAACAGAAGGACCCATGCGATGACACCCGGCATGTTGAACAACTGGTAGTTGCGTCTGATCTGAAAGCCGATGCCTTTGGACGATCCGAACACCTCGGTCAACGTTCCCACCTTCCAGGCCAGTGAGAACGACAGACGCACGCCGGCAAATACGAAGGGGAGCACCGAGGGCACCGTGACATGACGGAACACCTGGGTCTCGTTGCGTCCGTACGCCGTGCTCATCTCGACCAGCCGCCGGTCGACACCTCGCACTCCCTCGGCCACATTGATCGCCACGTAGGGCATGGCGATCAGACCCACGGCGAGCACCGGCCCCCAGAAGGAGATGCCGAAGACGACGAAGGCCATCACCGCGTAGGTGAGGCCGGGGATCGACCCGGCGACGATCACGGGTGACTGGAGGAAGTTGCCCCAGTACTTGCTCCTGCCCATGAAGAACCCCACCGGAGTTCCGATGAGGACTGCGGCCAAGAATCCGGCCACGACGCGGACGATGCTGGCCCAGAACTGTGTCCAGAAATCACCCTGGAGGATGATCACGATCTCCTGGAAGACCCGACCCGGCGAAGGGAGACGCGCCTCGGAGTCGACCCACAGCGACAGGAGCCACCACAGTCCGATGAAGACGAGCCAGCCGAGGAGCACAGCCAGGTACCGCCGCCGGCGTGAGCCGGCGGCGGTACGGAGCACCTGCGCTTGGTCCAGCTCTTGGATGGACTCAGCGACGGTGTCGGTCATGGTCTAAGGGGTGAGTATCTCGAAGCGAGGGTTGTCGCCTTCCATGAAGCCGTTCTCCCTCATGATGTCGAACATCGGGAGCTCGGCATCGAGCCACTCCTGGTCCAGATAGACGTTGGTCACGAACCAGTCGTGCTCGGCCAGCCAGTCCTGCATGAACGCCACCTGCTCCTCGCCCTCGACGGCGAAATGCTGGGGATAGCTGGCGATGATGTCCGCCTTGTTGGCCTGCCATTCGTCGATGCCCCGCTGCCAGAGCGACAGGAAAAAGGCGATCTCGTCGGGGTGATCGTCGTACCACTCCTCGTTGGCCAGGAAGACGTTGATCATCGGCCCCTCATGGCCGGGGTTGCCCGCGATCTCCTCCCCGTACAGCTCGGCCGAGGTCCTGCCGTCGTAGAGGACGCGGAGCTCTTCATTGATGAGCTCGTTGACAGCGAAGTCCGGCAGCACCAGTCCCGCGCTCGTCTCCTCGGCAGCAGTGGCCGGGCCGGTGTTGGTGATGTCGATCTGGGTCAGCTCGAAGTCGCCGCCGCCGGTGCGGAAGTCGAGATCGTGCAACTCGGAGGCGATCACACCCCAGATCAATGTCGACGAGACCGAGTCCCACACCGCCAGGGTCTGGCCGGCGAGGTCCTCTAGGGTCTGGCTCGTGGTGTCGGACGCCGGAACGGCAAGCACAGAGCGGTCGATGTTGTACTTACCGAAGACCACAGAAGTGGTTTCCGCCTGGGCGTCCAGCGCCGGGACCTCGAAGTCACCGACCGAGACGATGTCGGCAAAACCGCCGGCATAGATCCCGAACTCGTCCCATGTCACCTGAGCCAGGATGCAGATCCCAGACTCCTGTTCCATCTCGTCCTTGATACCGCTGTCGTTGAGGTAGTCCCAGACCGGGTCGGGGGCAAAGGTGAATCTGATCACCCGCTCGCAGCCGGCTTCACCACCTTCATCGCCACCTCCGGTCTCGTCGGTGGCCCCATCGTCGCTGCAGGCGACGATGACAAGGGCCATGGCAATCACCACGGCCAGGGTGCGTCTTGTCTTCATCTTCTCCTCCTGTTGCCCGCCGAGTGTCATTCCTGCACCGCCGGACGGTCGATCCTATACAATGCGTGATATAGATGACGGCCCTAGGCATTGGCGCAAAGGCGCCGAATTTCACCCTCCGCCGCACCTTCGAAGAGTCGGTCGATCTCGGCGATCTGCTGGAGAAGGGGCCAGTGGTCGTCGCCTTCTATGTATTCGACTTCGGCAACATATGAAGCCACGAGCTGTCCCAGTTCGGGGCAAAGATCGGTGAGATCCGAGGCATGGGGGTGGAACTGGTGGCCATCGCCGTCACCCCGACATTCGCCCAGATCGCCTTTGCCGACACGCTCGGCATCGACTTTCCACTGCTCAGTGATTGGGAGGGCACCACTGCCTCCGCGTACGGGGTCCGTTACGACATCTGGAAGGGCCACTCCGGTCTAGCCAAGCGCTCGGTGTTCGTCATCGATCGGGACGGTGTCATCACCTATGTGTGGAGCAGCGACGACGCCCTGACCCTGCCTGAGTTCGATGAGGTGATGGAGGCGATCCTGGCGGTAGCGGGCCGGACCTGATCTTTTCAGTTACTCGACCGCTATCGGGGCCAGGGCGTCGATATCGGTGACCACGTCGAGGATGACCGGGCGGTCTGCGGAGAGAGCACGATCGAAGGCGGGTGCCAGGTCCGCGGGCTTCTCCACCCGGATCCCGATGGCCCCGACGTGCTCAGCGAGAGCAGCGAAGTCGACCTCGGTGAACACCCACATCTCGAGTGCCTTCTCGGTCTGTTTGCCTCCGTAGACGCGATCGAAGCCGCGTTTCGACTGATTGCCTGAGTGGTTGTTGTTGACCACCGTGACCGAGTTGATGCCCCAGCGCACAGCGGTCTCGATCTCGGCGACGTGATACCAGAAGCCGGAGTCGCCGGTGAAGCAGACCACGGGTCGGTCGGGCGCGGCGCATTTGGCACCGAGGGAGGCCGGGAAGGCCCAGCCGAGATGGCCGGCGCTCCGAAGGTAAGACTGAGTGGGTGCCCGGACGTCATACATCCCACCCATCCACATGCCGGCGTGCCCGGTGTCGACCACCACGATCCCATCGTCGGGCACCAAGTCGGTGAGCTCGCCGCAGAGACGCTCGGGTCGCAGCGGCACCTGGTCCGATTCGAGCAGGGGGGCATACTCGAGGCGCCAATCGGTGACGTGCTGCGCGGCTACCTGCGACCAGTCCGAATGCACTGACGAATCGGTAGCGAGCTCGAGCATCCGCTCCAGCGCGGTCCTGGCGTCGGCATTGATGGCCACCACCGGCGGGTAGTTGCGGCCGAGTGCCTCGGGGTCGATGTCGAGCTGGATCACATCGGCTCCCAGCGGGGGCACCTTCCAGAAGTGGGTTGTCATGCCACCGGTCTCGCTACCGACGAAGAAAACCAAATCGGCGTCGAGCACGACCCGATTGGCCGAGCCCCTCGAATAGGTGCCGACCACACCGACGGAAAGAGGATGCGTTCCCGGAATGGCGTCCTTCCCGTTGAGGGATGTCGCCACCGGTATCGACAACCTCTCCGCCAGCGCCACGAGCGCCGCACCGGCACCTGACGCCCGTACCCCACCACCGGCAACGATCACGGGCCGTTCAGCCTTGCCGAGGAGATCGAGCGCGTTGGTCAGGTCCGAATCCGGAGCTATCGGCCGGAACGGTGGCACAGACGCGTAACGGGTCTCACATGAGAGGTCCATCTCGGCTTCCCCGGCGTCGAGCTGGCCTTCGTTGCCCGCGAACTGAAGATGGACAGGTCCGGGGGTGCCAGTCGTGGCCACCCTGAATGCCTGACGCAACATGTCGGGGATGCGCTCCACTGAATCGACAGTGGCGTTCATCTTCGTCACGGTCTCAAAGGTGGGGACGTCGTCGACTTCCTGATAGACCTTGCGGAACTTGGTGTGCGGGTCGCGTCCTCCGGTCAGGGCGATGACCGGGGAGTGGGCCAGAAAGGCGTCGCGAAGCCCCGCTGCCAGATTGTGGGCGCCGACCACTTGGGCGGCGCAGATGCCGGGCCGCCCCGAAGCGCGGGCGTAGCCGTCGGCCATGTAGGCCGCGGACGCCTCCCCGTGTGGGCGCAGGCGTTTGATCGCGGTGTGCTGCTCCAGTTCGACCATGGTGCGTCGAATGACGGCGGGGACATGAAAGAGATGGGTCACCCCGTACCCGTCGAGTATCTCGGCAATAGCCCTGGCACCGGTGGTCATCGGCGGGTGAACCTCGCTGTCCCGCTGGTGGTGACCGTCCCATCCGGTTTTCGTGCCCAGAGTTCGAGATCGATGCCGTTTTCATCGACCCCGGTCACGGTGCCTCCGCACTCCAGTGAGTCACCCAGGTAGGCAGGGGCTAGATGGCGGTAGGTGATGGTCGCCAGCCGGGCATGGTCTCCCAGCCACGACTCGGCGGTCTGCACCAGGTAGACACCCTGCAGCGGGCCGTGGACGAGGAGCCCGGGATGACCATCGTGTTCGGTGGTGAAAGGGGTGTCGTAATGGATGCGGTGGAGGAGCCACGCCGAAGCGCTGAACATGAACAGGTCAAGGGCAGATGGGTTGCGGACCTGAATTGGCGACTCGGCGCCAACGGC
>JARDZU010000173.1 GCA_029240695.1 Acidimicrobiia bacterium
ATCTCGATGGCCTCGTCGAGACGGGTCAGCGAGAAGATCTGGCAGTAGTGATCGGTCAGGCCGTAGGCCATGAGCCGGTGCCCACTGCGCTGGGCTCGGATCAGAGTGGTGACCAGGAGGCCAATACCTCCACTGTTCATGTATTCGAGACCCTCGAAGTTGAGCACGACGGCGGCCACCCCGCCCTGCGAGGCCTCGTCGTGTGCTGCCGAAATCTCCTTCTCGGAGAATCCGGTGATCTCACCGGTGATGTCGATGACCCTGACTGTCGGAGTCGCCTCCCTCACGGTCATCGTCACATTGGCTGTTGGCATGTCCTCCCTCTCCTCACCCGGCCGCGACTGCGGCCGTCTCATCGTCATAGATAGTCATGAAATCGGACAGACGGGTGATGTTGAACACCTCCCGATAGTGCTCGGTCAGACCGAAAGCGCCGACCTCACGATCCTCCGCTCGGGCCATCGCCAGCACCCCGACGATGACCGCGATCCCGGTGGAGTTGATGTAGTCCACCCCCCGGAAGTCCATCAGGACCCGCCCTGGATTGGCGGCCGCTTCCTCATAGGCCGTCTCCAGGTCCTGCTTGGCTGCCCGGTTCACGGTCCCGCTCATGACCACGACTGAACCCTCGTCAGTCCTGGTCACCGTTGCCTCGAACACGCTCTCCATCAGGAAGCTCCTTCCCTGTTCATCACGAGCTCAATCGTGTGGGTTGTACCGTCGCTGGTCGAGCGCACCTCATCGACCATCTTCTCAATCAGGAACAGACCCCATCCGCGAGGGGTTTGGTTTCCCGCGAGCTTGGCGTCGAGGTCGGGCACTGTGGCCTCCGGGATCAGCCGGTCGCCACCCCGATCACTGACCAGGACACTGACCGACTCGTCATTGGCACAAACCTGGACATCCACATCGAGCTCGGAGCGATTCTGGTTTCCGTGCTCGATGGCGTTCATCACGGTTTCGCCTACCGCGGTCTTGAGCCGCTCGAGCCGTGCCGGCTCCAAATCGAGCTCGTCTACGGCCGCCGTCACCTTGGCGATGGCGATGCGCTCATTTCCCTCTTCGCTGGGTATGGCGAACTTGGCCAAGGTCTGACGCCGATCCTCGAATGTCTCCGCAGACATCTGTGCCGAGGAGGTCCGCTTCACGACTACGAGAGTGATGTCGTCTTCCTGTTCGGCGCCCTCGCCGGTGAAGGCCTCGAGTTCAGCGACGACGGCGTTGAGGACGTCGTCGTTTATCGGCCTCCGGGCGACGCGGTCCATGAGCCGGGCAAACCCGTACATCTCGCCTTCGGCGTTGTGAGCCTCGGTGATTCCATCACTGGTCAGGACCATCACCTCGCCGGCGGCCATCTCATACTTGGTCTCGTCGTAACCCATCCCCGGCATGAGCCCGAGGGGCATCCCGGTAGCCCTCAGCTCGAGGACCCCGCCATCGTGCCGCACATAGGGCAGGTTGTGCCCGGCGTTGGCGAACACGACCTCCCCCGCATCGGTATCGATGATTGCGTAGAGACAGGTCACGAACATGGCCGGCGGGATCTCCGGCACCAGGCCATCGTTGACATCGGCCAGAACCGCCGACGGAGAGCTGTGACGCTGGGCTGCTGCACGCAACATCGATCGACAGGTAGCCATCACCAATGCGGCAGGCACGCCTTTGTCGGTGACGTCACCGATGACCACACCGAGCCGGCCATCCTCGAGGGCGATGAAGTCGTAGAAGTCGCCGCCGACTGCCCGCGCCGGCCGGTAGAAAGCGTCGACCTGCCAGCCGGCAATGGCCGGCAATTCCTTGGGGAGGAGGGTCTGTTGGATGAGCGCCGCGACCTGGAGCTCCTGGTGGATGCGTTCCCGCTCTTTTGCCTCGGCCTGCTGCTCGCGGACGAGCTGGGCCACCTTCATCGCAGGCGCAACCTGGGAGGCGAGGCTCCCGAGAAGCCTGCGATCGTCAGTCGAATAGGGCTGATCGGAGAGCCGAGGGCCGAGGTAGAGGGCACCGAGCAGCTCACCCTGGCCGATCAGCGGCACGATGAGCTCCACACCGGCTTCTCTGAGGGTGTCCACCGTCTCCGACTCCAGCTCGAGGTCCCGCAATACGACAGGCCCGCCCGAGGTCACGAGCAGCGTTTCCAACGGATCCCCCACCGGGATCGGGATGGCCTCGATCAACCGGGTATTCGACTCCGGGATCTGTGTTTCGTCCCCAACAGGTGTTTCTTCTTCGGCTCTGCGCCGTCTCATCAGCTGAACCATGGCCCCATTTCTATCTATCCATCGTCCCGAAATCGTTACGAACCCACACCGAGATCGATGTCGGGTGCATCGTCTCCGATACCACATCGACCCACCCACCCACGACCGTTTCCGGGTCGACGTCCTGCCGCAGTGATCCCGAGAAACGTTCCATCACCTGTTGCGCGTCGTAGCGCGATCGGTTGAAACGTCTTTCCACCCCCGCCTGAACCCGTCTTCGCAAAGGATTGAAGAGGGCGGCAACGGCAAGAGTAGAAGCCGCCACGGCCAACGAGGAGTCCGACGGGAGGAAATTGGTCATCGCGGTCAGTCCAAGGAGATACACCCCGGCAAGGAGGCCGATTACGATGACGTACGAGACGGTCCGGGACAGGATCCGGTCGATGTCGTAGAGGCGATATCGCAAGACGGCAAAGAGGATCGAAATCGGTATCGCCGCCACGGCGAGGGAGACAACCCACCAGACGGCTTGGTTCGAGTCGTCCGACATCGCTCCAACCACATAAGCGACGGCAAGAAGACTTGTGGCCGCGAGCAGCCACTTGATCTGCTGACGCTCCACCGAACCGGCTCTCCGAAAGCGAGCCACGACCGAGAGAGTCGCCGGGATGACGGAGACGAAACCAAGGATGAACCCGGCGTCGACGAGGGGATACCACCGGGTCTGGCTGAGCAGCTCAGCGTCCACGAGTATCTCCAGCGGCAGCCCCCAGAGAAGCCCCGCACCGATCACGGTCGAAAGTGCGCCGATCAATGGTCCGAGGCCGATCACACGCCACCAGCCGACGGGCTTCCCGGTGGGGAAGCACAGAATCACCAGCGACACCCCGATGAGGAACAATGCCCCGGTCCACGATCCGAGCCAACCGAAAAAGTATGCCAAGGGCAGGGACTCGCCCGATTCGAGCGAGACCGTCGCATATTCCCTCCCGAACAAGTACAGGACCCAAGCCGAGCCGGCAACCAGTGAGAGAGGGCCAACCGAGTTCGACGGCACCTTGATGGTCAGGATCGCCCCAACGACCACGGAGCAGACGGAGGCGAAGAGTACGCCCACCATCGAATCGATGACGCTTGTGAAGCTCAGCCAGGCGGTTGCCGCAATGACCATCAGCAGGGCCCAGACCATGATCACAAGCTTTAGGACTCTGGATGTCATCTCTCGCGCACCCATACCCCGGCCGAGGCGGGCTGCATCGTGTCGGAAACCACCGCCACCCAGCCTTGGATTACGCCCACCGGGTCCACCTGGTCCCGCAATGAGCCAGTGAAGCCATCCATCACCTTCTGGGCGTCGTAGCGGGACCGGTTGAACCGACGATCGACCCACGTCTGGACTCGTTGCCTCAGCGGATTGAAGAGCGCGGCCACGGCCAGCGTGGAGGCAGCGATCACCAGATCACTATCAGTCTGGAGCAGCGATCCGGCAGCCGCCACCACACCGATGAAGACCGCGGCCAACAGACCGACCACCAACAGGTAGGTGACGGTCCTGGAGACCAGTCGGTCGATCTCGTAGAGGCGAAACCTGGTAATCGCAACTGCGATCGACACCGGCACGCCGATGGTGATGATCATCGTTATCAGAGTGGTGAGCGTCTGGGCAGGGGTGGTATCCCCGAACGCCAAGCTGACGACGATCAGCGAGACCACGCCCAGGACCAACACCAGGATCGGTCCGGCGATCTGACGGCGGACCAATGGGGAGCCTTTGATCAACCGGTAGACGAGTGGCAGAAGGCCGAGAACCAGAATGACCGTGATGAAGCTGCCCGCCAAGACGCTGAAGACAATTATGGCGACGGCATGCGCCCAGGGCCACCAGGACCGGCTGTACCGCCCATCGGGGAAGAGGGTCAATGACGAGAACAGGGCGAGCAGTCCGGCGTCGAAGATGATCTCAGACGGTGTGACCAGACCGGGGAAGTCGAGCGTTTCGGCCATTTCCTGGAGGGCAACCCCAGCCCCCACCAGCAGCGGGCCGATTATGAATAGCCAGCCCACAGCATTTGCCGGGATCCGACGAGCGAGGAACACCCCGACGGTCGGGAAAGCGAAGAAGGACAAGGCCCAGAGCTTGTCGAGCGGGCCGGTGACTTCGTCCGAGCCGCGATCGAACCAGATTGCCATGCCCCAGGCCACGATGGCCAGAATCAGGAGCGCCCAGGGCAAGATCGCGATGAATTTCGCCTTCACAGAGACTCCCGCACCCATACTCCGGCCGCGGCGGCCACCCCGACCCAGCCGTCGACCACCTCTCCGCTGTCGGCTATCACCACGAGTCCAACAACCGACACCAATAGCAGCCGCACCGATCGGCTCAATCTGGGCTCCTCAACCAGACACCGGCGATGGTCGGCTGCATCGTCTCGGAGACCACTTCGATCCAGCCCTTGACCACTGCCGGCCCATCTACCCCGTTGCGCAACGACCCGGAGAACTCATCCATGACCTTCTCGGCGTCGTAGCGCGATCGGTTGAAACGCCTATCGACCCTGGTCAGAACCAGTCGTCGAATGGGGTTGAACAGTGCAGCCACCCCCAGAGTGGACGCGGCTACAGCCAGGTCGGACTGGTCGGGTAGGAGCGAGGTGAGCCAGGTGACTGCGCCGAGATAGGCGGCCGCCAACAAGAGGACCACCAATGCATATCCAACGGTTCGGGAAATGACTCGATTGATCTCATAGAGACCGTGTCGGGTGATAGCGATGCCTATGGCGGCTGCGGTCCCATTCCCCCAAAGGGCGAATACAACCACCACCGGATCGAAGCCCTCGACCCCGAGAACGAGATCTTCGAGAAAACTCGAGACCAAGAACATCACCGGGAACGCTGCGACCGCCAGGACGAACCAACGGAACTGCAGCCGCTCCACACCCGACGAGCGCCGAAACCGGGTGACCAAATCGACCACCGCGAAGAGAGCAATCACGGCCAAGGCGGTGCTCAGCCACTCGGTTGCGGGGTCGAGCAGATCTCGAGCCCCAGGAATGCCCAGCGGGTTGTCCGGAGGAGTGTCACCCTGCACCGGACCCGGGCGGAGCGCAAAAACGAGCGCATCCGCCAAGGTGACAAAAAGGAACGTTCGGAGGATCCACCGGCCAAACCGGCTCGGATCGCCCGACGGATACATCACGACGAGAGTCATGACCAAGGCCACGACGGGGAGGAATCCCCAAGTCGCTGCCCACGCGGCCGGCCCGCCCAGCGGCCATGAGCCTGGCTCGGTCACCAAGGCGAACCTCGAATACTCGTCGGCGAACAGACTGAGACCGACCGCCAAAGTTATTCCACACATGATCCAGCCGATGCGATTGGCGGGGCGGCTCGAGACCACCAGGGCGCCGACCAGCCCGAAGCCAAGCCAAGTCGAGAGCCAGATCGCCCCTTCGAGTGCGGACTCCTCGACCTGCGTGGTCGAGATGGGCGGGTTCACCTCGCTGAGGACCGCGGCCAGGACGATCAACGCAACACCCGACAGCCACATGACCCATGCAATCCACCGGCTGGCCCGAGAGCTCATGAGCGGTCCCTGACCCAAACCCCCGCCAAGGCCGGCTGCATAGTCTCAGAGACGACCCCGACCCATCCGTGGACGAGATCCTCTTCGTCAACCCGGTCCTGCAACGACCCGGTGAATCGCTCCATGACACGTTCGGCGTCGTACTTCGAACGATTGAAGCGACGGTCGACCCAACCTTGGAGCCTCTTGCGCAGTGGGTTGAAGAGCGCGGCTACGACGAGAGTCGACCCGGCCACCGCCAATTGGCTCTCAGCAGGTGAGACCGACGTGAGGATTGTCACGACGCCGATGAAGACGAGGCCAA
>JARDZU010000174.1 GCA_029240695.1 Acidimicrobiia bacterium
GGGTCGGCCGCAAGCAGCCCTTGGAGCGATTCTCTGGCATCCCACGCCGTCATTGCGTGAGCCTGGACGATGCGGTACGCCTGGTCACGGGTCATACCTGTGTCGATCAAGGCGAGCAGGACTGCCTGACTGAACACCAGGCCGCGCGTCGATTCGAGATTGGCGATCATCCGATCGTCGTCGACGACCAGGTCCCGGATGAGACCGTTGAACTTGACCAGCATGTAGTGGAGGGCGATCGAAGCATCGGGTAGCACCACCCTCTCCGCCGACGAGTGAGAGATGTCCCTCTCGTGCCACAGGGCCACATTCTCGAGGCCGACCTGGGCATAGCCCCGGAGCAGCCGGGCCATTCCGGTCATCCGCTCTGAGAGGATCGGGTTCCGCTTGTGCGGCATCGCCGACGATCCCTTCTGACCCTTGCCGAACGCCTCCCTGACTTCTGACACTTCGGATCGTTGCAGATGGCGGATCTCGGTGGCCATGCGCTCGATCGAGGCTCCGACGAGGGCGATCGTTTGCAGGTACTGGGCGTGACGATCCCGGGCCGTCACCTGTGTCGAAGCCGACTCCGGCTCCATCCCGAGGGCGTCGCAAACGTGTCTCTCCACCTCGGGCGGGACGTGGGCGTAGGTGCCCACCGCACCCGAGATCTTCCCCACTGCCACGGTGGAGCGAGCCTCCTGGAGTCGCGCGTGATCCCGAGCCAGTTCGAAGGCCCAACTCGCCAATTTGAGCCCGAAAGTTGTGGGCTCGGCCCAGATTCCATGGGTCCGGCCCACCATGTAGGTGTCCCGATACTCCATGGCGCGGTCCTTGACCGTTTCGAAGAGTGATTCCAGGGCGTTGAGCAGCAGATCGGCCGATTCGGAAAGGATCACGCCCCCAGCGGTGTCGAGGACATCCGATGAGGTGAGCCCGTAGTGGACCCAGCCGGCAGCGTCAGGGCCCGCGGCTTCGCCGAGCAGATCGACGAATGCAGCCAGGTCGTGATTGGTGATCTTTTCCCGCTCCGCCACCTGCTCGGGCGTGGGACAAATTGCGGCCGCGGTCGCTTCGGCGACGCCGTGAGGCACCTTTCCCAGCGTTTGCCATGCTTCGAGGGCAAGGGTCTCCACCTCTTTCCACACCTCGAGCTTGCGCTGCTCGGACCAGATCCGGGCCATCTCGGGGAGTGTGTAGCGCTCGATCACCTGCGGGATGATGGCATGGCCGAGGACCGGGGTTGTCCGCTATCGGCGTTAGGTTCCCGGCGATGCGGACGCTCACCATCGATCACGCCCGTCGCTTTGCGTTGGGCGCCCAAGGCTTCGCCGACCCCCGACCTACGGGGCGGGTCGACGTGCGTCATTTCCGGCGTGTCGTGGACAGGATCGGCCTGGTCCAACTCGACTCGGTCAATGTCTTCAGCCGCACCCACTACATGCCCTTCTTTTCCCGGCTCGGTGCCTATGACCGCGTTGCCCTCGATGCCTGGCTATGGGGGTCGAGTGAGATGTTCGAGTACTGGGGACACGAGGCGTCGCTCATCCCGGTCCAGGACCACAACCTCTGGCGATGGCGGATGAACGGGACCTTCAACTGGACGCGGCTGGAGACCATGGCGCGGGAGCATCCCGAGTACCTGGATCAGGTTCTGGAGCAGGTGCGCGACCGGGGGCCGCTCAAGACGGCCGACCTCCATGATCCCGGTCAACGAGACGGGACTTCGATGTGGGGCTGGTCGAAGGGGAAGGTCGCCCTGGAAGCCCTGTTCATGGGAGGAAGAGTCACCACAGCCCATCGCCCCAACTTCACCCGGATGTACGACCTGAGCGAGCGGGTCATCCCCGACGAGCATTTCGGTGCACAGGGTCTGGAGCGCGAGGAGGCGCAGTCCATCCTCCTTCTCAAGGCGGCGCGCTCGATGGGTGTGGCCACCGCAGCCGACCTGGCCGACTACCACCGGATCGGGATGCCGGAGGCCCGGCCGCTGATCGAGCGTCTCTCCGAGGAGGGAGAGCTGGTCGAGGTCGAAGTCGAGGGTTGGGGGCGGACGGCTTACCTCCATCCCGAAGCCCGTCTGCCGCGGAAAGTGGAGGGACGAGCCCTGCTTTCGCCATTTGACAACCTGGTTTGGTATCGCGATCGGATCGAGCGACTCTGGGACTTTCACTACCGGATCGAGATCTACGTCCCGGAGCCAAAGCGTGTTTATGGCTACTACGTGCTCCCGTTCCTCCTCGACGGCGACCTGGTGGCACGCGTCGACCTCAAGGCCGACCGCAAGAACGAGTCACTCCTGGTGAAGGGCGTGTTTGCCGAGCCGGGCATCGATCGGGCGCGGGTAGCCCGCGAGCTACGTGCGGAACTGGAGTTGACTTGCTCCTGGCTCGGCTTGAAAGACGTAGTGGTCGGCCACAGCGGCGATCTGGCCGATGCTGTCAGGTCTCTCTGATCCGTTTCACGACCGTCTCCGACTCTTCGAACACCGTTCCGAGGACACCGCCGGGCCGGTGATTATCGAAGCCCACGAAGAACAGCCCACGGCTGGGACCTTCACCGATCACCTGATTGGGTAGTCCCTCCTCATCGAGGGCGTCGTCCCCTGCGGTCAGTATCTCTTCGAGCATCGGGCGATAACCGGTGGCGAAGATCACCGTGTCGTAGCGGTCCTTCCGACCGTCGGTGAAGACGACCATGTCTGCCCAGAAGTGATCGATCCCGGGGCGGACTGCGATCAAACCTTTCTTGATTCGGCTCACCGTCCCAACGTCGATCACCGGTGTCTTGCCTTCGACCCGGAGTTGGGCCAACGGGGCCATCTCCGGGGTGGCGATGCCGTATCCGGTGAGGTCGCCGACGGTGATCCTGCGGAGCAGGGACCCCAGCCAATCTGCGAGACCTGTGGGAAGACGGCCCAGCATCCGCGCCGTCAACTGGGTGGGTCGGCCCAGGACGTCACGCGGGACGATGTTGATCGGGCCCCGCACGGAGATGGCGGTATCCACTCCTGCCTCGCTGAGATCGAGCGCGATCTCCGCGCCGGTGTTGCCCATACCCACCACCAGCACCCTTTGCCCTGCGAAGGGACCCGGATCCCGGTAATCCCGTGCATGGATTCGCCGGCCGGCGAACACGTCCTCTCCGGCATAGCTCGGCTTCTGGGGGACGCGGTTGAGCCCGGTCGCCACCACCACTTGGTCGGAGGAGATCTCTAATCCTCCCTGCGTCGTGGTCAGCCATTTGTCGCCGGATGGGACGATCTCCTCGGCTGCCTCACCGAACATCGGCTCGATCGAGAAGACCTCCGCGTATCGGCTGTAGTAGTCCGCCAGCTCTTTCCTCGGGACGTACCGAGGGTATTGCTCAGGGAAGTCGAGTCCGGGCAGGTGGGATAGTTGTTTCACCGTGTGCAGATGGAGGCGGTCGTAATGACGGTGCCAGGCATCGCCTACCCGATCCGATTTCTCGATGACCGCGAACTCGAGACCGGCCTGACGCAGTCTGCCGGCCACCGCGAGCCCGGCCGGGCCGGCACCGACGATCAGAGTCGGAGTCTCCACCGCCAGGTCAGGTGAAAGCGTTGAGGCCGGTAATGGCCTGGCCCATCACCAGGGAGTGGATCTCGTTGGTTCCCTCATAGGTGAAGACCGTCTCCAGATTGGCCATGTGACGGATCACCGGGTACTCGAGGGTGATCCCGTTGGCGCCGAGGATCGATCGAGCCGTGCGGGCCACGTCTAGGGCGTTACGGACGTTGTCGAACTTGCCAAAGCTGACCTGTTCCGGGGTGAGCGTCCCTTCGTCCTTGCGTCGCCCAAGATGCAGCGCCACGAGAGTTCCCCGCTGCACCGCAACCATCATCTCGACGAGTTTCTTTTGGGTCAGTTGGAATGACGCGATTGGCCGCTCGAACTGGTGTCTCTCGATCGAGTAGTCGAGAGCAGATTCGTAACAAGCCCTAGCAGCGCCTATCGCACCAAAGGCGATGCCAAACCGCGCCTCGTTGAGGCAGGAGAGAGGCCCACGCATCGACGAAACGCCGGGGAGGACGAAGTCGTCAGGCACTCTGACATCGTCGAGGATCAACTCCGAGGTGACCGATGCCCGCAGTGACGCCTTCTTCTTGATCTCGGGCGCCGAGAAACCTGGGGTGTCGGTCGGGATCAGAAACCCGCGGACACCATCGTCCGTGCGGGCCCAGACCACGGCCAGGTCGGCAATGGACCCATTGGTGATCCACATCTTGGTCCCGTTGACGAGCCAGTCGCTCCCGTCCCTGCGGGCGCTGGTCCGCATCGAGGCCGGGTCGGAGCCGGAGTCGGGCTCGGTCAGACCGAAGCATCCAATGACCTCGCCGCTCGCCATCCGGGGCAGCCATGTCTGCTTCTGCTCCTCGGAGCCGAACTTCCAAATCGGGAACATGACGAGCGAGCCCTGGACGGAGACGAACGATCGGATCCCGGAGTCTCCTGCCTCCAACTCGAGACAGGCCAGCCCGTAGGCCGTGGCGGAGGTCCCGGCACACCCGTATCCCTGAAGATGCATCCCGAGCAGGCCGATGTCGCCGAATGCCTTGGCCAGGGCCTCCTGGGGCAGGACACCTTCATCCCACCAGTCGCCGACATTGGGAACGATCTCCTTCTGCACGTAGGTCCTGACCGCGTCCCGCAACATGATCTCCTCCTCGGAGAGGAGCGAGTCGATGTCGAGGAAGTCCCGCGGGTCGGGTCTCTCGAAGGAGATGTCGCTCATGGCTGACGCGATGGTATCCGAGTCGGTGTGGGTGGGCCCGCGGTCAGCCGGCGAGCGTCTTCTCTGCCAGGTCGGCTCGATACCGGGCGAGTTTGGCAGTGAGTTCCTCGTCACCGAGGGCGAGCATGGCCACAGCGAGGAGTGCGGCGTTGGTCGCCCCGTCCACCGCCACCGTTGCCACCGGGATCCCGGTCGGCATCTGGACGGTGGCGAGGAGGGCGTCCATGCCGTCGAGTGAGGCATTTATGGGGACTCCGATCACCGGGAGCAGCGACTTCGCCGCCATGACACCCGCGAGATGCGCGGCCTTTCCCGCCCCGGCGATTATCACCGAGAACCCCTGATCCGAGGCCGTTGCGGCGAACTCGAGCGCCTGGTCGGGGGTCTTGTGGGCTGAGAGCACCCTGACCTCGCTGGCGATTCCGAACGAATCGAGGGTCTGGGCGGCCTTCTCCATCACCGGGCGATCGGTCCCCGAGCCCATGACGATTGCGACTTTGTGACCCATGAGGGTGCGACGGTAGCGAGAAGGACCGAAACGGCGAACCTCAGGTTGCACGTAGCGCATACGCGACCTGGAACCTCAGGTTGGTCTTCTCACGCTTTTCCACAACCTCCGCTATCATCGAACACATGTTCGCTATGGAACCACTCCAACCATCGCTTTTCGGGGAGAGCGAGCCGGTTCCAGACACGGGTTTCGTCAGTCTGGAGCGTTTCGATCTAGACCCTGAGTCCTGGCTCGACTACGCCCCGGGCTTCCTGGTCGGCGACGCCCGGTTGTACGACGTCCTGACCGAGACGGTGCATTGGCGTCAACCCGAGGTCCGCATGTACGACCGGATGGTCAAGACGCCGCGTCTCGTCGGGACCGTCGATCCCGACGCACATCCGGTCATACCTGAGATGATCGAGCTGCTCTCGGAGCGGTACCAGATCACGATGGATCAGGTGAGTGCCGGCTGGTACCGGACCGGAATCGACTCGGTGGCCTGGCACGGCGACCGCATTGCCCGGGACCTGCCCCATTCCATCGTCGCCACGGTTTCCCTGGGAGGCCCGAGGAGATTTCTGATCAGACCCCGCGGTGGGGGAGAATCAAGGGGTTTCGACCTGGGCAGTGGAGACCTGGTGGTGATGGGTGGCGCCTGTCAGCGGCTGTGGGAGCACACAGTTCCAAAGAGTGCGTCTGCCCCACCCCGCATCGCCGTCATGTTCCGCCACCTCTACGACTGAGCGGCGATATCCGTCCGGAACTGCATGCCCGGGAA
>JARDZU010000033.1 GCA_029240695.1 Acidimicrobiia bacterium
CAACCCAATCAGTGACCGCGGCAACGGCCGTGCGGGCCGCCAGGGGTTTGGGAAAAAGGTAGACACCCGTGGAGATGCTGGGGAAGACCACGCTCTTGGCGTCCGCATCTCTGGCCAGGTCGAGACTGCTTCGATAGCACGAGGCCAGCAACTCGACTGCCTCGTCCTCTTTGACGGTGCCCCAGATGGGGCCCGCGGTGTGCACCACATGGCGGGCCGGCAGGTCGCCTGCGGTGGTGATCACTGCCCGGCCAGTGGGCAGCTGACCCTGCTGGGCCACAATCTGCTTGCACTCGGCGAGGATGGCCGGACCCCCGGCGCGATGAATGGCGCCATCCACCCCGCCGCCACCCATCAACGACGAGTTGGCCGCATTGACGATCACGTCAGCGTCGACGGTGGTGATGTCGCCCTGGATGGCCTCGAGATGGGTCACGGAACGACTGTAGGAGGAATCGCCCTCCTGTTCAGGAGGAGAAACTCAGGCGACTGCGCTGGGCGTGTGGAGCCGAATCACAGAGCCGAGAAGCGCTGATTCTTCGGTGCGGGAGAATGCCCGGCGGCGCACGGCCTCAGCTACGGCGTCACGGCGCGGGTTGGGACCCCGTCCGAACGCCTGCAGGGCCGCCTCGGTGCTCATGACTGCGGCGCGGAATGGATCGGGGAGCACCGCATTCAATGCGACCAGCCATACCGACCGCGTAACCCTCGAGGCGGCCTCGAGACCGGTCATGAGGGCTCGCTCGATCGAGGCAAGCTCGTTCTCTCGGCCCGCCGTGACCAGGGTGAACGCCTGATGGAGGAGGCGCTGAATCAGTTCCCGAGCCGGCTCGGTGAGGTCGGGGAGGTGATAGCGGAACACGATCGAAGCGCAGTCGATGGCGTAGAGCCGGGCGTACGGCTCGTCCCATTCTCCGAGGCGGTACCGCTCGACCTCGAGAAGTGCAGAAATGCTGTCGAGGCCGTCATACCGGCTCGACATCATCCCGCCCGCTTCCACGTGGTTTGGTGCCACCATCACCGTTGTCCTTGCCCTTCCTGGAAACCCACTTGCCTGTCCTGTGGATAATCCACAATTTCCGACGATTTGGGCATGGGCCGCATGGCCCATTCTTTCCACAGCCATCTGAACTAGTCCTGTGGACCCAGAGACATGCCGGCATTGTGGCGACCCTCGGCTAGATTGCCCCGATTACCGCCGAACCTGGCATGCGCCAGGTGGGGGGAACCAAACCCATCGGGGGCGAATCCCGGCATCGAGGGCCGGGTAGGGCGAACTTCCAGCCCGAGCCCGTCAGCTAACTCCCAAGGCGACAGAGGAAGAAAAAGAGGCACCGACTTTGGAGACGTTCAGCGCCGCCTCCCACGGTGAGGTCTTGCAACTCGTGATACAGATCGCGGTGTTGCTCGCCGCCGCTCGCTTTCTCGGTGGATTGGCACAAAGGATGGGTCAGCCGGCGGTGGTCGGCGAGATCCTGGCCGGAGTGATCCTGGGCCCGTCGATCCTTTCCGGACTGGTGCCGTGGATCGGGGATTGGATATTGCCCCAAACCCAAGCCCAGGGCTACATGCTCGAGGTCGTTGCCCTGATCGGAGTGATGCTGCTCCTGGTCATCACCGGGCTCGAAACGGATCTGGCCCTCATTCGGCGTCGCTTCGGAGTAGCTCTCGGAGTCGCGGTGGGCGGTCTTGTAATCCCCTTCGTCACGGGGTTGGCTCTGGGATTTGCCCTGCCTGAAAGTCTTCTCGTCGACCCATCGGATCGAACGGTGTTCGCCCTCTTCGTAGCGACCGCCCTTTCCATTTCGGCGATCCCGGTGCTGGCCAAGATCTTGATGGACCTCGACCTCATGCGGCGGGAGTTCGGTCAAACGGTCCTCGCCGCCGGAATGATCGACGACATCACAGGCTGGACAATGCTGGGGGTGGTCACCGCTCTGGCCAGCGCCGAGGCCATCACCGCCGGTTCGGTGGTGCTGACCTTCGCCATGGTGGCGATATTCATTCTGGTGACGATGACAGGCGGGCGATTTGTCGTCGAGAGAGGGCTGGGCCTGATTCAGGACCGATTCCGGGGGCGGGACGCAATCCTGACGTTGGTGGTCGTGCTCGCCTTTGCCTGGGGCGCCTTCAGCCAGGCGCTTCGGCTCGAGCCGGTGATTGGAGCATTTGCCATCGGCATCCTTTTCGGTCGTCTGCCGCGACTTCCCACCGACGTCGTACACAAGTTGGAGAGCATGGCCCTCGCCGTTTTCGCTCCGATCTTCTTCGCGGTGGCGGGCCTCAAGGTGGATATCCGCGCCATCCTTCAGCCCGACCTCCTCCTCGTTGCCGCGCTGGTGATCCTCATCGCCACCTTCGGCAAGGTCGCTGGCGCCTACGTTGGGGCCAGGTACCTGTCGGGCCAGGACCACTGGTCGGCACTGGCTTATGGCGCCGGTCTCAACGCACGCGGCGCGGTCGAGATCATCATCGCCACCATCGGCCTTTCCCTCGGGATACTCACCACCGAGATGTTCTCCATCATCGTCCTGATGGCTGTGGTGACGTCCATCGCCGCCCCGGCTGGCCTGCGGTACTGTCTGGCCCGGGTCGAGCCTGCCGATGAGGAACAGCTGAGACTGGCTCGGGAAGAGGTGCTGAAAGGCAGCTTCCTCGCCGGGTTGAAACGGGTTCTCGTCCCGGTGAGGCCCCGGATCGGGCAGGTTGGCACCCAGACGATCCAGGCTGTGCTGGTTGCCAGGTTGGGCGAATCCAGCGGCATCTCCACGACGCTCCTCGCGGTCGCCGGGGATCAAGACCGTGTCCTGGCCGGCGCGTATGTCAACTCGCTCCGCGCCGTCTTCAGGGATCGTGGGACTACCACTCGCATCGTCTCCAGCCACGATCCGGTGGAGGCGATCCTGCACGAGGCTGAAGCCGACTATGACCTGCTCGTGATCGGAACGCCGACGATGAGTGGCACGGGCGAAGGGGTGTTCGGGCCCGTTATCGACGATCTCATCAAGCTCTCTCGCACCCCGACCCTGGTCGTGAGGGGGGAGAACGTCCCTGAAGACTGGGCTCCCAGCCGGATACTGGTCCCCGCCAGTTCCAGCACCAGCTCGCGGAATGCCGCAGATCTCGCCTTCGCCATCGCCGGATCTGACGCCGTCGTGACGGGGGTGCACGTGGTCACTCCGTCTCGTCTCTCGGGAATGCGGCCGAACGTCGCGCTCGACGTGACAGCCGAATTCGAGATCCTCGCCACACAGATGGGCCAGCATGTCGAGACGGAGGTTCGCGAGGCGGAAGACATCGAAACAGGGATACTCGAAGCATTGGCCGAGTTCGATGCCGACCTGCTTGTCCTCGGCACCAATGTCCGTGCCGGCACCACGCACCTGCATCTCGGCCCGCGTGTCGAGTATCTGACCCGGCTGGCGCCCTGCCCGGTCGTGATCCTGAACAGCTAATCGTCGGAATTGGGCCGCAAACAGCCCGCACGTGACATCTTACGGTCCCGATTACGCAGGGCTGATCGCGAGGTCCCCGGCGCGAAGCCAGCAGGCAGCCTGGTGATGGGGGCCCTGGGGGGAATCCATCAGCATGGGATCCTCGACATCGCAGAGGGATTGTCGGGCGATCGGACAGCGGGGGTGGAAGTGGCACCCCCGGGGCGGGTCGAGGGGCGAGGGGATCTCTCCCTGGAGGATCCGGCGGTTCCGGGGACGGTCCGGGTCGGCGATCGGGATCGCAGAGAGGAGTGCCTCCGTGTAGGGGTGAAGCGGGTTCCGGTATAGGGTGTCCCGGTCGGTCAGCTCCACGACCCGGCCGAGATACATGACGGCGACGCGGTCGGAGATGTGCTCGACGACCGCGAGATTGTGGGCGACGAATAGCAGGGTGAGGTTCAGCTCCTCCTGGAGCTCGGTGAGGAGATTGAGAACCTGCGCCTGGACCGACACGTCGAGCGCCGAGACCGGCTCGTCGGCCACCACCAAGTCCGGCTTCAGGATGAGAGCGCGGGCGATGCCGATTCTCTGCCGTTGTCCGCCGGAGAACTCATGGGGGTAACGGCTGGCGTGCGAGGGTCTGAGGCCGACCAGCTCCAGCATCTCCTTGACCCTTTCCTGCCGCTCCTCCTTGTCGCCAATGCCGTGGAGACGCAGCCCCTCGGCGATGGCCGGACCGACCTGCGACCTGGGATCGAGCGAGCCATACGGGTCCTGGAAGATGATCTGGACGCGGCGTCGGAATGGCTTGAGGTCGTTGCCCGAGAGATGAGTGATGTCCACACCGTCGAACTGGATCGTCCCGGACGTCGGCTCCATCAGACGCGTCAGCAGGCGGCCGAGAGTGGTCTTGCCACACCCCGACTCGCCAACGAGGCCCAGAGTCTCTGCCTTGAAGATGTCGAGGTCCACCCCGGCTACTGCCCGCACCGTGGCCACCTGGCGTTGCAGGATGCCTCCACGCACCGGGAACTCCTTGACCAAGTCGCGGATCTCGACCAGGGTCTCAGCCATCGGGGTCCTCGACCTTCTCCGGTCCGAAGTACAGCCAGCACCGGACCTTGTGCCCTTCTTCCACCTCGCGCAGGTCGGGCTCGATCTCGGTGCAGACTTGAAGGGCGTTCTCGACTCGGGGCACACAGCGCGGAGCGAAACGGCAGCCCTTGGGCAAGTTGATCATCGAGGGCACGACACCGGGAATCACATCGAGACGCTCGCGCAGCGATCCCAGGACGGGGATGGAGCCGATCAACCCCCTCGTATAGGGGTGGAGCGGGTTTCTGAAAAGGGTCCGCACATCAGTCTCCTCCACGATCTCGCCGGCGTACATGACCGATACCCGGTCAGCCATTTCGGCCACGATCCCCAGGTCGTGGGTGATGAGGATCACCGCAGTGTTCGAAGTCTGTTGCAGGTCCCGGATGAGGTCGAGTATCTGAGCCTGGATGGTCACGTCGAGAGCGGTCGTCGGCTCGTCGGCGATGAGCAACTCCGGCTCACAGGCCAGGGCCATGGCGATCATGATCCTCTGCGCCATGCCCCCCGAGAGCTCGTGGGGATAGGACTCTGCCCGGCGCTGCGGATCGGGTATCCCGACCTTGGCCAGCATCTCGATGACCTTCTCCTCTTCGACTTCGGAGCTCCAGTCACGGTGGAGCTCGAAGACCTCCTTGATCTGGGCACCGGCCCGATAGACCGGGTTGAGGGCCGAGGTCGGCTGCTGGAAGATCATCGAGATGTGCTCGCCACGCAGGGCCCGGACGTCGGCCGCCTTCATCTTGGCGATGTCCTTGCCGCCGAAGAGAATCTGCCCGGCAACCACCTCTCCGGGGTGGGGGATCAGGCCCATGATCGAAAGGGAGGTCACCGACTTGCCGCAGCCGGACTCTCCGACCAGGCCTAGGACCTCCCCCCGCTTCACATGGAAGTCGGCGCCGTCCACGGCTTTGACCAGGCCCTGTCTCGTGTCGAAATGGGTCTTGAGTCCACGCACATCGAGCAGAACCTCGCCGGCAGGCACCGGCAACGGCGCGTCGGTGTCGATAGCGTTCTCGGGTAGGGGTCGGGCGGCGCTCACTTGTTCAGAGTGGGATCGAGAGCATCGCGGAGGCCATCACCAATGAGGTTGAAGCCGAGGACGGTGACCATGATCGCCAGCCCGGGGAAGATCATGAGATGCGGGGCGGTGAAGATCCGATCGCGCTCTGCGGCGAGCATCGAGCCCCATTCGGGCGTCGGTGGCTGGGCGCCGAGCCCGAGGAACCCCAGGGCCGCAGCCTCCAGGATCACAGTGGCGATGCCGAGCGTGCCGAGCACCACGAGGGGAGTCAGCGCGTTGGGGACCACCCTGGTCAGTAGTACCTTCCATGGGGAGGCGCCGAGGGCGCGGGAGGCTGATACGTAGTCGACCTCCTTGATCGAGAGCACCGAGGCACGCATCACCCGTGCGTACTGGGGGATGGTGACGATTGCGATGGCGAGCAGGGTGTTGCGGAGGCCCGGCCCGAGGACGAAGACGATGGCGATGGCCAGGATCAGGGACGGGAAGCCGAGCACCACGTCCATGATCCTCATCATCACGTTGTCGCTCCAACCACCCGCATATCCGGCGATGGCCCCGATCACGGTGCCAATGCCGATCGTGATGAGTACGGTCGTGAAGCCGAGGGGCAGGCTCACCCTGGCGGCGTAAACGACCCGGCTGAAGAAATCGCGGACGTTGCCGTCGAGACCAAATATGTGTTGCGTGCCTTCACATCCGAGGGCATTGACGCAAGGCGGCGCCCAGCGTTCGGCACCGGGTTGTCCGATGAAGTTCTCATACGGGTCGTAGGGGGCGATGAGCGGAGCGAAGATCGCGACCAGGATCATGAAGCAGACGAGGATCAGGCCCACAATGCCGACCTTGCGCTGGAAAAAACGGCGACCGGCGATGCGCCAGACAGAGCCTGGTTGCTCGAGCAGCGAATCCGGGTCGGGAAGGGCCACGTCCGGCCGAAGATTCATCTCCGCCTCACCAAGGGTCATTCCAGTCTCACTCTCGGGTCGAGATACCCATAGGAGATATCGACAAATAGGTTGACGATGACATAGGTGGCGGCGATGACCACGGTGAATCCCTGGATGATTGGGAAGTCCCTGGCGTTGATCGCTTCGAACAAGGCTGTACCCACACCGGCGAGGCCGAACACCGTTTCCGTGAGCACCGCCCCGCCGAGTAGCAATCCGAGTTGGAGTCCGATGATGGTCACGACCGGGAGCATTGCGTTTCGTAGGGCGTGCTGCCTGACCACCTTTCGCTCCACGGCACCTTTGGCGCGGGCGGTTCGGATGTAGTCGCGTCCCAGGACGTCGAGGAGCGAGGACCGGGTCATCCTGGCGATGATCGCCATTGGGATCGTCGCCAGAGTGATGGCGGGGAGGATCAGATGGAGCACTCCGTCCCACCAGATAGCCCACTGGAAGCTGATGAAAGCATTGGTCACAATCATGTTGGAAATGAACTCGGCGACGATGCCGACAAACCCTTCTCCGGAGACCTCCCATCCCCACACCTCGTAGAAGGGCAAAGGGCGGGTGCCCGGGCTGAGCGATCCGCTGGGGGGAAGGGCCAGTGGTGTCCCGAGCAGGACAACGGCAAAGAGATAAGCAAGGAGCAGGCCGAGCCAGAAGATGGGCATGGAGACACCTATGTTGGCGAAGGCCATGGCGCCGACGTCGACTGCCGTGTTATGCCGCCGAGCTGCTGCAATGCCCAGCGGGATCCCGACCACGACCGCCACACTCAATGCGGCGATGGTGAGCTCGAGGGTTACCGGGAGGCGTTCGATGATGATTTCGCTCACGGGGCGGGAGAATCGGATCGACTCGCCGAAGTCTCCGCTGAGGACGTTCCCGAGGTAGATGCCGAGTTGCACGTACAGGGGCTCGTTGAGACCGTTGACCTCGTTGAAGCGCTCGCACGCCTCGGGGGTCGCTCTCTCTCCGAGGAGGGCGGTGCACGGATCCCCCGGCACCAATCGGACCAGTAGGAACACCAATAGCATCACGCCGATCAGCACCGGTATTGCGATCAGGAGGCGGCGGAGGATGTATCCGATCATGTCCGGGATGTGAGCGTAGGACGGGGGGAGGCGCCATGGCGCCTCCCCCGGTCACTATCAGCTTTGGTGAGGGGGTTATCCAGCGGCCGTGGTGGTCGGCGCTGGGTTCATCAATGAGCCCCACAGGTAGGCGAAGTACTCGAACACACCGGTGTTGCCCACATGCAACGGGTTGGCTGCGTCCAAGCCCACGGACCAGGATGCGACCACGTCGTTGGCATCGAAGGTCGAGCCATCATGGAACGTCACGCCCTCTCGCAGGGCACAGGTCCACACCAGACCCGCCTCGTCTGGGGCGCATTCGGTGGCCAGCTTGGGGACCGGCAGACCTTGGAGGTCATACCCGTATAGCCCTTCGAGCACCTGCTCACAGGCCGACAACGACTCGCCGTCAGTCTCGTCGGCGCAGAACAGCGAGATCGGCTCGGCGTTCTGCACGAACACCAGGTCGTCATCGCCCGGGTTCATGGTGGCGAACTGTGGGGCGCCCACCGGCGGCGTCAACGCGTTCTCCACGGAGGTGAGGGCAGCATCGGCCGCAGCTCCCCAAGCGATCGGGACCATCGGCACATGTGTCCGAATGAGGTTGTTGGCCTCCTCATAGATCGGCTGTGCCGCCGCCACGTCGACCGTCTGCGAGCCCTCGGCCAGCACTTCGACGATGTCCTCGAACGGGTCACCGAACTGGACATTCACGCCGCCGAAGTGGAAGTCGAGGAAGTTGGTCACGTGCGGGTAGTCGGCTCCCCACCCGAGAAGGTGGAGACCCTGCTGTTCGCCGGTTGCGTTCTCCTCGAGGAAGGCGCCGGATTCCATCACTTCAATGGTGGCGTTGATCCCCAGGTTCTCCGCCAACTGGGCGCGGATGTCCTCGGCGACTGCGGTCGGCTCCGGCAAATAGACCCGGAACACATCACGCAGCTTGATCGTGGTGTCGAAGCCGTCGGGGTAGCCCGCCTCGGCGAGCAATGCCCGCGCCGCCTCCGGATCGAACTCGTACCACGGGTCGCCTTCACATGCGTTTTCGATGATGCAAGGCGTGAAGAAATCGGCAACCGCCGAGCCTTCCGGATAGAAAGTGTCGATGATCCGCTGCCGGTCTATCCCCATTGCCACCGCCTGCCGGACCTGCTCGTTGTCAAACGGCTCGAACCGGTTGTTGAATCCCAGGTAGAACACGTTCGGGTTCTCGTCGACGAGAAGTTGCAGGTTGGCGTCACCTTCGATGCCGGCGTAATCGCTCGCCGCCAGGTTGGTGATGTAATCGGCGTTGCCCGAGGTCAGTTCGGTGATCCTTCCTGTGCTGTCCTCACGCCAGCGGAACACCAACGTGTTGTACGCCGGTGCCTCACCCCAGTAGTCGGGGTTGGCCTCATAGATGATCTCGGTGCCACGGGCCCAACCGCCTTCGGGAACCATGAACGGGCCGGTGCCGACCGGGTTCTCCAATGGCGATCCGCCGGTGGCCTCGAGATGCTCTTGCGGTTGGACAGCGAACGGGATGAACGCCAGTTTGGCCAGGAATGCCGGGTCGGTCGAGCAGAGCGTGAACACAACCTCTGACTCGGACGTGGCTTCGATCTTGTTGATCTTGCCCCCGTAGTCACAGCCTCCTGAGTCGAGGGTGAGCAGTTCCGACGGCGCCTCGGTGGTCGCGACCGATGTGGTCGTGTCCCCAGCTGCCGTCGTCGTTGCCGCTTCACCCGCAGTGGTTGTCGTCTCGTCACCGCCCTCGCTGGCGCAGGCGCCGGCGATGAGGGCGAGTACTGCGACGAGCGCCAACCAGCGCATTCGTTTCATACTTCTTCCTCCTTGTTGGATCAGTCGCGGGCGAAGGCACGCCAGCCCCGCGACTGCGCCCACGCTACCGGTTTCGATCGGCCCGCGTGCAAGTCGGGCTACCTCTCGGCGGCTAATTACCCTTGACCCTGATGTCTTACGACCACAAGGCGATCGAAGCCAAATGGCAGGACCGCTGGGAGTCAGAGGGCGTGTTTCACACGACCGAGGACTCGACGCGGCCGAAGTTCTACAACGTCGCCATGTACCCCTATCCGTCGGGCGAGCTGCACATCGGCCATGTCCGCAACTACACCTACATCGACCTGATCACCCGCTACAAGATGATGCAGGGCTTCAACGTGCTCAGCCCGATGGGATGGGACAGCTTCGGGCTCCCAGCGGAGAATCTTGCGATCGAAACCGGCATCCACCCCAAGGTCAGTGTCGAGGCTCAGATCACCCGGATGAAAGAGCACTTCCGGAAGCTGGGTGCCGCGTTCGACTGGAGCCGGGAAGTGGCCAGCCATGATCCTGCCTATTACCGGTGGGATCAGTGGCTCTTCCTCGAGCTCTACGACCGGGGTCTCGCCTACAAGGCCACGGCGCCGGTCAACTGGTGCCCCAAGGATCAGACCGTTCTCGCCAATGAGCAAGTCGTCGATGGCGCCTGCGAGCGGTGCGGGACTCTGGTCGAGAAGCGGAACCTGGCGCAATGGTTCTTCAAGATCACCGATTATGCCGACCGCCTGCTCGACGACCTCGATGAGCTCGATGACTGGCCCGACCGGGTTCGGACCATGCAGAGGAATTGGATCGGCCGATCGGCTGGGGCACGATTCAGGATTCCGATCAAGGACTTGGCTGCCTCGTTCGAGGTGTTCACCACCCGGCCCGACACAATTTTCGGCATGACATTCTGTGTGCTCGCCCCCGAGCACCCGCTGGTGGAGGAGCTGATCTCGGGCACCGAGCACGAGGTAGAGGCCCGGGAGTACATCGTCAGGGCTGCACGCGAGTCGGAGATCGAGCGTCTCGCCGAGGGTGAGAAGACCGGTGTATTCACCGGCAGGTTCGCCATCAACCCGGTCAACGGAAAAGAAGTCCCCATCTTCATCGCCGACTATGTCTTGATGGGTTATGGCACTGGGGCGATCATGGCCGTCCCCGGTCAGGATCAGAGGGACTGGGATTTTGCCGTCAAGTACGAGCTGGACATCGTCCGCACGGTCGATGCCGGCCCGGACTGGTACGGCGAGGCATTCCTCGGGGAGGGGCCCACCATCAACTCGGGTTTCCTCGACGGCCTCGACCGGGAGGGAGCCAAGGAACGGATCATCGCCTGGCTGGAAGAGCAAGGTATCGGCGAGGGGGCCATCCAATACCGACTCCGCGACTGGCTGATCTCGAGACAGCGTTACTGGGGTTGCCCGATCCCGATGGTGGAATGCCCCGAATGTGGTCTGGTCCCCGTACCCCGCGACCGACTCCCGGTGACCCTGCCCGAGGTGGAGGACTATGCCCCCAAGGGCCGTTCTCCGCTCGCGGCGGTCGAAGATTGGGTCGCCACCACATGCCCCCGATGCGGCGGTGCGGCAAGCCGCGAGACCGACACGATGGACACCTTCGTCGACTCCTCCTGGTACTACTTCAGGTACACCGACCCCCACAACGACGATGCCATCTTCGATCGGGCGAAGGCCGAGTACTGGATGCCCCTCGACCAGTACATCGGCGGGGTCGAGCATGCGATCCTCCACCTGCTCTACGCCCGTTTCGTCACCAAATTCCTGTTCGACATCGGGCTGAGCCCGGTCACCGAGCCATTCATGAGGATGTTCACCCAGGGCATGCTCGTGAAGGATGGGGCGAAGATGTCCAAATCCAAGGGAAATGTCGTGCCGCCCGACCGCTATTACCAGGAATACGGCGCCGACGCCTTGCGTCTGTTCGAGTTGTTCGTCGGCCCACCCACCGACGACGCGGTCTGGAACGACAGCGGCGTCCCGGGCACGAAGCGATTCCTCGACCGGGTTTGGAAGATGGGCACGGCTACCCATTCCTTTGTCGAAAGGGACCCGAACGACGACGACGCCGTGTTGATGGCCGAGACCCATCGCGTCCTGAAGCGTGTGACCGAAGACATCAACCGCTTCCATTTCAACACGACGGTCTCCTCATTGATGTCACTGGCCAACGTCTTCCAGGAGTACCTCGGCCGGTCGCCCGTGGAGAAGACATTCGATGAGGCCTACCGGGTCATGATCCTGATGCTGGCGCCGGCTGCGCCCCACGTCGCCCATGAGCTGTGGGAAATGCGGGGGATGGGATCGATGCTGGCCAACGAGCCATGGCCGGAGTGGGACGAGTCGCTCGTGGCGGAGTCGACCGTGACCATGGTGGTTCAGGTCAACGGGAAGGTGCGGGACCGAGTCGATGTGCCGGCGGACATCACCGCCGAGGAAGCGGAGCGGGTGGCGCTCGACCTCGACAAGGTTCGAGGGTGGATCGACGGCGCCGTGGTGCGCAAAGTCATCGCCCGTCCCCCGACCGTCATCAACTTCGTATTGGGGTGAACGCCGGCCAGATGCTGCGTGCTGGTGGGATCGAACTCCTTCGAGTCCGCCTACTCATTGATCCGGTCGATCCGGAATCGGTCCGGATTCGATCCGCTCCAGGGGCCATGCGCCGTCTCTGGGGCCGCGACATAAGCGCTATGACGTTGCGGAAGACCATCTTCCTCGACCCGGCTTTGATGACGGCCGTCCAGCATCGGCCGGGCTTGCTACTCGTCCACGAACTGGTCCATGTGCGTCAGTGGGGTGAGCTTGGAGTGATCCGGTTCCTCTGGCGGTATTTGACCGGATATCTCGGCGGGCGTTGGAAGGGTCTCAGCCACCGCGCCGCCTATCTGGCCATACCCCTCGAGGTGGAGGCGCGGGTGACCGCCCGTCGCCTCGAGTGACGCCACGGCCTATTCGACGACCACACCCTCCAGATCCGGTTCAGGCGGATAAGTCGGATTCATCTTCTCCAGCGCTTTGATCAAGATGCTCGCCACAGCCAGATCGCGATACCACTTGCGGTCGGCGGGCACCACATACCACGGCGCATGCTCGCTCGAAGTGCGACTGATCGCTTCCTCGTAGGCCACGGAGAAGTCCTCCCACAACTTGCGGTCCTCGAGGTCAGCCACATTGAACTTCCACCGCTTATCCGGTTCCCGGAGACGGGCCTCGAGACGCTCCTTTTGCTCCTTCTTCGAGATGTGGAGGAACAGCTTGACCACTGTCGTCCCTTCGTCAGCCAATAGTCGTTCGAATTCGACGATGTGGTCGAAGCGCTGCCGCCAGCGTTGCTCCGAGACCAGACCCTTCACCCGCACTATCAAGACGTCCTCGTAATGGGAGCGGTTGAAAATGGCTATACCGCCGTTCTCCGGCGTTCGTTGGTGGATCCGCCAGAGATAGTCGTGGGCCAATTCCCACTCATTGGGAGCGCCGAACCCCCAGACCCGTACGCCCTGGGGGTTGACCCCTTCGAACACGCTGCGGATGGTCCCGTCCTTTCCCCCGGTATCCATTGCCTGAAGGATGATCAACAGTTTTTGCTTCGACTCGGCCCAGAGACGCGTCTGCAACTCAGCCAGTGTCGAGTTCAACGGCTTCAGCGCCTCCTTGCCCTCGAGCTTCCCACCGTCGAAACCTTCCGTCGAACGAGTGTCCCGAGCCGCGAGGTTGGCCTCGGTGCCGGGTGTGACCAAATAGGGGGCAATGTCGAGCACGAGGCCGACCCTACCGAACGACCTTCTTCCCTCATCGGCAGCGAATTGGTATCTACGAAGTGAGTGGAGCGCGGTCGGTGGGGGTCGCAAATGGGTCGAACACATGCGCTGACGCTGGCCTTGGTACTCGCCGCCATCCTCGTCGGAGCGGGGCTTGGAGTAACAGGAGACAAGGCACCGGTCGAAACGGCGCCAGTGACGGTGGAAATTGCGTCGTCGAGTACTCCCGTCTTCCCGGTATATGTCTCCGGTTGGGTGACGTCCCCGGGCGTAGTCGAGATGACCGCTGGAGCAATCGTGGCCGACGCAGTCGCCGCGGCCGGCGGCGCCCTGGAAGGAGCATTGCTCGACGCGATCAATCTGGCCAGGCCCCTGGTCGAAGGAGACCACGTGCAGATACCCGGGCCCGGCGACTCGATGGTCGCCAGCGGCGGCGGGGAGAGGGATGACGGTCTGATCTCTCTCAACCAGGCGGATGCACCGGCATTGGAAGAACTCCCTGGCGTCGGCCCCGTCCTGGCCGATCGGATCGTGGCCCATCGCGAGGCCAATGGGCCATTCGAGACGGTTGAGGACCTCCTGGAAGTGCCGGGTATCGGCGAGGCCAAGTTGGCCGCGATGAGAGACTCGATCGCCGTGCCTTGACCATCGACCATCCAGCGCTCCCCCCGATCGTCTCCCGGCCCTGGATCGGTAGTGCGTTGGCAGCGATGCTCGCCGCATGGGCCGGGCGGTCTCCTGGCTGGGGCCTCGTCCTGGCGTCGATCCCATTTCTGTGGATGGCGGCGCGAGGTCGGATCTTGGCTGCACTGATCGTGGCTGTCATCGCACTCCACTCTTCGATCACCACTGCATCTCTCGAGCCGTTGTCCCCGGGCCGCCTCGAGACCGAGGGGGTGATGGCCGGCGATGTCATCGAAGGCCGATATGGGCCATACGCCCTGGTCGATGTTGGTTCTGGCCCGATCCTGGCCGACCTTCCTGCGAGCGCAGAAGCGTCACTGGGTGACGTCGTCCGGATCGAGGGAATCGTCGTCGGTGAGGCAGGGGAGCTCGGGGGCCGGCCCTATCTCGGAACGGTTGACGTCGACGAGTTCGAGGTTGTTTCCGGTGTCAGGTCGCCGTTCATCGCACTGGGGAACGCGATGCGTAACCGGGTCATCGAGCGTCTCAGGCCGCTCGAGGGTGGCCGTGGCCTTCTCGCCGGATTCATGGTGGGCGACACCAGCGGGGTGAATGAGGTCGACCAGTCGGCGATGAGGAGGGCGGGTCTCTCGCATTTCACGGCTGTGAGCGGTTCGAACGTCGCGATCTTCTTGGGTCTCCTCTACGTTGCGGTAGGCCCGATCGGAATCGGGCCGAGGCGGAGGGCGGTTCTAGGCCTCCTCGGTCTGCCGGTGTTTGCAGCAGCCACACGATTCGAGCCCTCGGTCCTGCGTGCCTCGGCGATGGCCGGTCTGGTGCTCACCGGTCGTCTGATCGGGGTCGCGATGGAGACCTGGCAGGTCCTGTCCGCCGCCGTGATCGCGCTGATGATCATCGACCCGGGTCTGGTGGCCAGCGCCGGGTTTCAGCTCTCGGTTGCCGCCACGGTTGGGGTGATCGTCGGCGCCAGATGGCCGTCCTCCGGCGGCAAGGTGATGCGGGCCCTGGCCGTGAGCATCGGTGCGCAGGCGGCAGTTGCCCCGCTGCTCATCCTCCACTTCGGCGTGGTACCCCTCCTCTCTCCCCTCGCCAACCTCCTGGCGGCTCCGCTGGTCGCTGGATCGACCGTTCTGGGCGTGTTTGGAGTCGTCGGGCCGAGCCTCCTGTCCGATCTGGGAGCGGGCCTGGCGGAAGTCGTCCTTTGGATAGCCCGAACAGCCGCAGCCTGGCCCCAGGTCGGATGGTTGGGGATTGGGATCATGCTCGTGGCGGGGTTGATTCATCTGTTTCGACCCGGGCTCAGGGGTGTCATGGCCCTCTTGGGAGCAGCCGTCGTCGCCTTTCTGATGCTGGCTCCCGCCGGCTCATTGCCTGAGCATGGTGCGGTGGTCCTCGATGTGGGCCAGGGCGACGCAGTGCTGTTGTCCGGCGGTCCTGGGAATATCGCTCTTGTCGACGGCGGTCCCGATCCGGTCACTCTGATCGAGAACCTCGATGAGTACCGGGTGAATGCGCTGGATCTCGTGGTCCTGACCCACGCCCACGCCGATCACGCTCTCGGTCTCACAGCTCTGGCGGGAAGAGTCTCGATCGGGGAGGTCTGGGCGCAAACTCATACACATGAGACGGAAGCGTCGACCGACCTCTTGAGGCTCCTCTCGGGAGTCGGAATCCCGGTCGTGGAGCCGTCGGTCGGTGAGGAGTACCGCCTCGGGGAGCTGACTCTCGTCGTGCACGGCCCAGCCCGTCAGTACGCATCATCGAACGACCAGTCGATCGTCCTCACCGTGACCGGTCCCGGGAGAACCATGCTCCTGTCCGGTGACATCGAGACCTACGCCCAAGCGGACTTGGCGCAACTGCGGGCGGATGTGCTGAAGGTGCCGCATCATGGTGCCGGCACTTCGGACCCTCGCTGGCTGGACCAGGTCGGTGCCGACCTGGCTGTGATCTCGGTTGGCGCCAACGATTTCGGGCATCCCGTCACCTGGGTCATCTCAGCGCTCGAGAAGAGCGGGGCCACTGTCTTGCGGACGGATCTTGTCGGAGACGTCGTCGTTCCTCTTGGCTGAAGCTGGGAGACTGGGCAGGTGCTGGATCTAGGTGTCACGCAACTCCCCCTAGGGGAAATCACATATGTGATGGGAGTGATCAACGTCTCCCCGGATTCCAAGAACGTCCACACCGTCGTCGGCTCCGTTGACGAGGCGTTGCTTTTGGCCGACCGTTATCGATCCTGGGGCGCCACGATGATCGACCTCGGTGGGCAATCGTCACACTTCGACAACCTGACAATCGAGGCGACGGACGAGATCGCCAGAGTGGTCCCGGTCATCGAGGCCCTGGTCGCCGAGGGACATCTGGTCGGAATCGACACCTGGAAGCCGGATGTGGCCTCCGCAGCCGTCGACGCAGGGGCGGTCATGATCAACGACACCGGTGGTCTGGCCGACCCGGAGATGCGCCAGGCAATCGCAGAGGCCGGGGTCGCGGCCATCGCTGTGTATGTGGAGGGGGACAACCCGCACGATGTCGGCGAGGTCGAGATCAGGGAGGACAAGGCCGACAAGACCGCGACAGCCTTCAGCGTCCTGCTGTCTGAGCTGGCGGAGATCGGCATCGAGAATGTGATCCTCGATCCGGGGATCGCGCTCAACTATCGGGGCGATTACGAGGCCTACACCCGGATGCAACTCCAGGTCATCGCCGATTCCGGACAGTTGCGGGCTCTGGGCAAGCCAGTCCTGATCCCGATTCCGCGGAAGCGAGACTTCCATCGCGTGGTGGCTTACGTCTCACTCGCTTTGGAGCACAAGGCCGACATCATCCGGGTCCACGACGTGGCGGTAGCTTGCGACCTGGCCCGGCTCTTCGGGCGTGCTTGACCAAAGAATCGGTCGGTGGTTCTGATTACCGTCACGCCATGTCGTTGTTGCTGATCTCCGCGCAGTCGAATGCCGGGCCCGGCGAGCGTGAGCAGATGCTCGATGGGGCTGCGCAGCATTTCGCCCGAGCCGGGCTGGAGCGGGGCCAGGTGCTCAGGGTGGACGTGCCGGGTCGCGGGGCAGGGGAGGAAGGTGACGGTGCCCTGCGCACAGAGTTGGAGCCGGTCATCCCGTTGCTGCAGTCCGGTTCGCTCTTCGGAGAGGGCCAGGGCCTGCAACTCGTGGACGCCCAGAATCTTCAAGCCTCAGAGGGCGCCGTATTGGAGGAGCTGTTCGAGACGGCCGACCTCTCCACGATCGAGGTGGTGATCCTGGCCACCGGGGCTCTGCCCCGGTCATTGTCCACCCTGGTCAAGAGATTGGGCAGCTCTCAGACAGTTCGGAAAATGTGGGAGCGACAGGCAATGCAATGGCTCGAAGCCGAGGTTCGTGATCGTGGCCTCACCCTCGAAAAGGGCGCCGAGAAGGCCCTTCTCCAGAAATTTGGCTCCGATACGGCAGCCATGGGACAGGCGCTCGATCAGCTCGAGCAGGCCAGCGGGAAAATCACCAAGGAGGTCGTGCTCGACCGGTTCAAGAACCGTCCCGACGAGCCGACCTTCCTGATCACAGATGCCATGTCGAGAGGCGACGTTGGAGAGGCGCTGCGACGTCTCTCGGATTTCCTCGTCCACGGGCATCCGTTGGTGTTTCTGGCGGCTGTGGAGTCGGATCTGAAGAAGCGAGCACTTGCAGCGGCGGCGCCGGACGAGCCGACGTTCCGCCAATGGATTGGCGCCACGGTCTCCGATCGGGGGCCGGCACGGTTCTGGTCCCAGCGGGGACGGGTCAGAGAGTCGTCGTTGCGACGAGCTCAAGAGGCCTTGGTGCGGGCGGACCGGGTGGTTAAGTCCCAACCGGAAGAGGTGCATCGGGTGACTCTGGAGCGGCTGACGGTTGCCTTCTGCCGCTGGTATGGGTGAACGCTCCTTCGGAGCGTTCACGTACTGAGTACTAGGTACTAGTCGTGACTCGCTTCGCGAGTCGTGACTTCTTGCGGGCCGCGGCCTTCTTGTGGAGGACGCCCTTCGAAACCGCCGTGTCGATCTTCGTCTGCGCCTCACGAAGCAATTCGTCGGTCGGCTCGCCGGCGGCGGCAGCCGTCTCCACTTTCTTGACACTCGTCTTCAGGTTGGAGTTGATCGACTTGTTGCGCATGCGCCGGATCTCGTTCTGGCGGTTCCGCTTGATCTGTGACTTGATGTTGGCCATGTTGAAAAGGTCTCGTCTGGTCGGGAATCGGCACTCAGGGGTCGGGTCTGTGCGCCGGAAACTGCAGAGTAGCAGGCCCATATTCCAAGGTACAATGCCGCCTCCTCCCGGTTTCCCGTGACCAATCAATCGCGCATACGCAACTTCTCGATCATTGCCCACATCGACCATGGGAAGTCGACTCTGGCCGATCGCCTCCTCGAGTTGACCGGCGCCGTCAGCGAGCGTGACATGCGCGAGCAGATCCTCGACACGATGGACCTGGAGCGAGAGCGCGGGATCACCATCAAGGCACAGACCGTCCGGCTCTCCTATCGGGCCGCCGACGGGCATGACTACGAGCTCAACCTGATCGACACGCCGGGGCACGTCGACTTCTCATACGAGGTTTCTCGGTCGCTCGCCGCATGCGAAGGCGCCTTGCTGCTGGTGGATGCGGCCCAGGGTGTCCAGGCGCAGACTCTGGCAAACGCCTACCTCGCTGTCGATGCCGGTCTCGAGGTGATACCGGCCATCAACAAGATCGATCTGATCGCCGCAGACCCCGACCGCGTCGCCGGCGAGATCACCAACGTGATCGGCGGGTCCTCCGACGACATCGTGCGAATCTCGGCCAAGACCGGAGAAGGCGTGACCGGACTGCTCGAGCGTCTCGTCGAGCAGGTGCCACCGCCGGCGGGCGATCCCGATGCCCCTCTGCGCGCTCTCGTCTTCGACTCCTACTACGACGCGTACAGGGGAGTGGTCTGTTACGTGCGGGTCGTCGACGGCCGACTCCGTTCCGGATTCCGGCTCAAGTTCATCGCCACGGGAGAGACTCACGATGCAGCGGAAGTCGGGGTCCTCACGCCCTCGGCGAAACCGGTCAGCGCCCTCGAAGCTGGAGAGGTGGGCTATCTGATAACCGGGGTCAAGGAGATCGACCGGATCAAGGTCGGTGACACACTGACCGACGCCGCAAGCCCGGCTCGTGACCCGTTGCCCGGGTACGCCGAGCCCAAACCGATGGTTTTCTCGGGTCTGTTTCCAACCGATGGCGACGACTTCGAAAGGTTGCGGGAGGCACTCGAGAAGCTCCGCCTCAACGACGGGTCATTGACGTGGGAGGCGGAGACGAGTCGCGCCCTGGGATTCGGGTTCCGGGTCGGCTTCCTCGG
>JARDZU010000175.1 GCA_029240695.1 Acidimicrobiia bacterium
CCGATTCAGTGTGGCTCCGGTGTTCCCGACCTCCGGTCTCGTGGCCATCTTGGCCGTGCTGATGTGGATCACCGGTGCCCTCTACGTTTGGGGGGCCACTGCGGGTCCTTCGATTGCGATGATTGCCCCCTCGCTGGGCCTCTATCTCCAGTTCGCGGTGATGGACCGGATACCGAGCGGGCCGATCTGGATGGGGGCCGTGGCGATAGTGATCGCCCTGGCCCTGGCCTCGATCGGGATCGAGCGGCGCCAGGAGGCCGGGAGGGTCCGTGACGTGGAGGGTCGGCCACTTGCCCGGCGGGCGGGCAGTATGGCCCTCATCCTCGCCGCCCTGGTAGCGGGAGGATCGCTGTTAGTTGCCGACACGGCCTCTTCGCTGGTCCCTGCTACGGGGAACGTCCGCTGGCGGTATGGCGGGGGCTATGGGCCTGGGTCCGGCGGGGTCACATTCGATCGTCTCGCCGACTTGCACCAGAGCATCATCCGGCGATCGAATGCCGTGGTCTTCCGGGCCACCCTCGATCCGAACGCACCACCCGCCGACGAGATCTACTGGCGGATGGAGAGCCTCGATTTCTTCGACGGGGAGGCCTGGCGCATCAGCGGCAGCCGGGTGGACTTCTACGAGCCGGGACTCGGCGGCGGCAACCCGGAGCACGCCTACCGGGGTACGAGCCAGGAGATCACGCAGAGAGTCCAGATCGCTGCCCTGAGGTCCCAGGTCCTGCCCACCGTCGGGGTCGGGCAATTCTTCCGTTCGGAGTCTGTGAATGTCAGCGCGTTCCAGATCACCCCCGACGGCTCGGCGATCTACCAGGCAGAGCTGGACGAGGGCGACCAATACGAGGCCCAGTCGATCCTCCCCCTGCAGGATGCGGATCTCGGTGCCTTGGCCACCATCCCCAATGGCACCCTCAGTCCGTTGTTCGCCAATGCGGCTGAAGCCGGAGCGACCTCGATGCAACCCGGCGAACCCCCCGGAAATGTAGAGCCTCCGTCCGACATCGCGAGATTCACCGATCTCACCGACGAAGTTCCCCGGGCGTTGGGTCAGGAGGCGAGACGTCAGACCGCGCAAGCGTCTACGCCGTTCGAAGCGGCCTGGCTGCTCCAGCACTGGTTCCGGGACAGCGGCGAGTTCGACTATTCAACCGAAGTGTCGACCGGACACGACACCCTCGACCTGGAGGCGTGGCTCACGGACCCGGATAGCCAGAACTACCGGACCGGATATTGCGAGCAGTTCGCCGCCGCCATGGCCTACCTCGGTCGTGTTGTCGGGATCCCCAGCCGTGTGGTCTGGGGATTCACCCCGGGCACTGTGGAGGAGCAGGACGACGGCAGCGAGGTGATCGTTGTCCGGGACAACAATGCCCACGCCTGGGTCGAGATGTGGATGGATGGATTCGGCTGGGTGCGCTTCGACCCGACTCCCCGGGCCGACGGCACGCTGCCCGCGAGCGTCACAGCAGAATTCGACCCGGCGCCTTATCTGCCCGAGAGCGAGGAGGGCGCGGACACGCTCGGTCAACCGGGGTTCTTCGCCGAGAGCCAGTTCGAAGAGGGCGGAGGCGCGATCGGCGCCGCTTCTGACGCCAACAACGGCCTCCAACTCACGTGGGTATGGCTGATACTGCCCGTGCTGGCTGTGCTCGCAGCGCTGGTCCCGACCCTGAAGGCGTTCCGACGGCGGAGACGGATACAGCGGCTGCGCGAGGGTGACATAACGGCGGCATGGGACGAGATCGTCGATCGCCTCGCCGACCTCGGCGCGCCGGTCCCCTCCAACCAGACCCCCCTCGAGTTCGCCTACGCCACCGATCGGTCCCTCGTCCCACTGGCATCGTCGTATTCGGCCACGGTCTACGGGAACCGCGTGGGTCTGGGGCACGTCTCGGACCTGACCCATGTGGAAACGTGGATCAAGCGGAACTTCGAGGGCCGGGATCGGGCCCTGGCCTCCCTCAACCCGAAGTCATTGATCGACCGGGACTAAGAACCGGCGGCCCGCTCTTCGCCGATGTCGTCCTCGACGCGGCGGAGCATGTCGAGGAATCGGCTTCGATCCAGCTCGAACCTGGAGACGTCTTCCTCCACCTCCCTGGCGATCTCGTCGATTGCAACGAAGAACGCGAGTTGGCCGGTGCGAAGGGCGTCCATCAACTCCCCCTCGTCCGAGCCCACGTGAAATATGGTTTGGCCGTCGGTGACGAGCTTGACTTCGGCGAGATGATCGTCCATCTCCCCCTCCCGCCGGAGATAGTCCCAGGCACGTCTGACCCTCTGCAGCGACATGCCGTTGTCGAGAAGGCTGCGAACGACTCTCAGTGCGACGAGATCCCGGAACGAGTAGAGGCGACGCACCCCGGGTCTTCCACCCGTTGTCTGCACGGAGGGTTTGACCAGTCCAACACGATCCCAATACCGAAGTTGATGATGAGTGCAGTTCGTCAGCCGACATGCCTGCTCGGCTGTGAATGACTGGTCCACGCGTCCCTTCCTAATACCAACTGCTCCGACCCAGAGTCATGGGCCGACGCTCTCCTCCCTCAGGTGGTGGAACCTCCCGAGACCACCGCCAGGGCCGGGTACATTAGCCGCTCGGAGTCAGTCGCGGCGAAAGGGATCCTGCCAGCCGGGGCCGTGCTCTTCACCCTGTGGCTCGCTGTCGGTCGCGCGCCACGCCCGCGATCTGAGCCCGGTCACCAGGGCGGCCGCCGAGCCGACCAACAGCACGAAGCCGAAAAAGGCGACGACGGTGTTCGAGGTGAAGAAACCGATCACAATGGCGAGACCGGCGACGACCCCCAGCATGGCGAGCCGCACCCCGACACGCGAGGGCTTGGCAATCTGCCTGACAGCGCGGGCCAGCTCCGGATCTTCCTCGTAGAACTGCCGCTCTATCTCCGCCAGGATCTTCTGTTCGTGATCATCGAGGGCCATATCAACCTCTCAACATCCGGTAACAGCCCTCTGACACAATACACCCGGGCTGGAGACAGTTCACCGGTGAATCAATCATCGGGGGCAGGCCCCCGTATCAGGCGGGCCGGTTCCACGGAATGTTCCCCGAAGCGGTCTCGCACACCGGCCACCGCCTCGTCGACGCGCGCCCAGTTGCCCTCTGCCCCGATCGGCATCTGCCTGGGCTCTCCAGCCGGTTCGAGACCTGATCCCCCCAGGCCGAGTAGACGGACCGGGCGATCGACCTCGACCTGTTCCAGGAGCCCGATCGCGATCAAATAGAGATCGCGTGGGCCGTCGACGACGGTGCCGGACGTGACACTTCGGGTCACCGTGGTGAAGTCGCCAAACCTCAGCTTCAAGGTCACCGTGCGCGCCGCTAGGCCCGATCGATGAAGACGGTCGGCCAGTCTTTGGGCATGAGCGAGGAGGGCGGTCTCGATTACCTCGATGCCTTCGAGGTCACTGTCGTAGGTCTCTTCGACCGAGATCGATTTGGCATCGATGTCTGGCGTCACCGCGCGGTGGTCGATGCCCCGGGCGAGATCGAGGAGGTGACGGCCCTGTGTTGGGCCCATCGACCCGACGACGGCGGCCTCGGGAAGTTCGGCGAGATCCCCGATGGTCTCCACACCGAGACGCTGCAGCCCGGCCAGCGTAGCCGGCCCCACGCCCCACAACGCCTCCACCGAGAGCGCATGGAGGAACTCCAACTCGGTGTCCTTGGGGATATGCCGATAGCCGTCTGGCTTGGCCGCCTCCGACGCCAGCTTGGCAATGAATTTGGATGAGGCGATGCCGACCGAGGCCGGGAGGCCGAGGCGGCTCCGGATCTGCCCACGAACCGCGAGGGCAACCTCGGTTGAGGTGGAGAAATGGCGACGGAGCCCGGATACGTCGAGGAAGGCTTCATCGACACTGAGGCCTTCGACAGAGGGGGTGAATTCACGGAACACCTCGAAGACTCGAGCTGACAGTTCTCCATAGCGGCCATGTGACGGGGGCACGACGATCAGGTCCCGGCACAGGCGAAGGGCGGTGGCCGTCGGTTGGGCGGATCGGACGCCGTGGGCACGGGCCTCGTACGAGGCGCTGGCGATCACACCTCTGTTACTGGTACCGCCGACAGCAACCGGCTTTCCAACCAGTCCCGGGTCCTGCAATCTCTCTGCCTCGACGAAGAAGGCGTCCAGGTCCACGTGGAGAATCGGCTCAGCCCACATCCGGGTCTGAAGTTACCTCGGCTGTGCCAGACGACCGACAACAATGTCCTCATGGCTGCACTGGTACATCTGGTTCGCCACGCCGAGGTCGAGAACCCGGGGCATCTGGTCTACGCCGACCTCCCCGGGTTCGGGCTGTCGCCGCACGGTGTGGAGCAAGCGAGGCGAGTTGGTCGCTATCTAGGCCCTCGACCGGTCGTGGCTATCTGGTCCTCGCCACTCGAGCGCTCGTTGCGCACGGCCGAAGAGATCGCCGCTCGTACCGGGGTCCCGGTCAGAGTCGACCCCGACCTCACCGAATGGGCCGTGATCGGGCGGTGGAAGGGTCATGCGTGGCGGGACCTGCCATCGACGTTCCCTGGTGACCTCGAGGCCTATCTGGAGCACCCGGACAGCCTTCCGTTCGCCGATGAGACGCTCGATGCCTTGTCAGAGCGAATGGCTGCCGTGGCGAGGAGACTCGACGCCGAGCATCCCCATGGCGACGTCGTCATCGTCTCCCATCAAGACCCGATCCAGGCTGGAATCCTCAGGCTGATTGGGTCACCTTTGGGCGCGCTCCACCAGGACAAGCCCGGTCATGGCACCGTCGTGACGCTCCGACCCGGCCCTGCATGGCGGGTGGAGACGGTCTGGGAGCCAGGCGAGTCCCCACGCTTCGGAGAGAAGCGGAGTCTCCGGGTGCTCGAGCACGCCGGGAACCCGGACGGCCCGACTTCTGCCTGACCCGGGCGTCCTGCGAAACTTTCACGGGTGACAGTTCCCCTTCTGGCATGCACACCTCTCGTCGCTGCCCTGCTCTGGGCTGTCGCACTTGCGGTTGACAGCGGCCCACTGGCTCCAGGCTCGGTCCTGCTGATCGTGACGGGTCTTCTCGCCCCGGCCACCGTGGGGATGGTGGGTGTGACGGTGACCGGGGGTCGCTGGGCCCACAGGACATTGCTCCTGGTGGTCGCAGCGATGTCGTTGCTCGCGGTGGTGCGCCCCATCGATGCCCTGTGGGTGATCGCTGTCGCCGTCTCCGTGCTTTCCGGGATCGCGCTGTTCTTCCCTGTCCTCACCGCCGGGCTGCGGAAGCTGCCCGCGGCCGTCGGCCTGCCGGCCCGAGCTGTTGTCATCCCCCTGATCCTCATCGGGCTCCCGTTCCCGCTCGGCGTCGCGGCGTGGAGCGAGATGTCTCCGGGGACACTCATTATCGGGTTGAGCGCTCCCTTGGCTGCGCTGTGGTTCGCCCGGGTGTTCCCCGGAGGGCTTTACGTTATCCGGGTGATCTGGCCGATCCTGGCGATAGGCCTCGCCTTCACGCAATGGCTGGCACCGGCGATCGTTTGTGTGGTCTTCGGGATCGCCGTTGCCGTGCTGGCCTGGCATCCCTCGGTGGCGGTCGCCTTCCACCCGCCTCGTGAAGTGGGGTCGGTCTACCCGATCCCGCCCGAGCTGGCCCCGCGAGAGGTCCTCGACTCGGCCGACCTCGATGAGCACGGGCGCCCGACTCGGTGAGAAGGAGGCCAAACCCGTGGATTGCGATCCCCTCCCTCGGTCTCGGCCTGCTCGCCGGATTCCTGGGCTGGTTCGTGACAGACGTGAGCTGTCGTCAGCCCGATGGCGCCGGTGGTTTCACCACGTGTTCCGGATGGGCCGCCCTGGTGGCCATCGTCTCGTTTCTGGTCGTCACCGTGGGCGTCGCGCTTGTGCTGGTGCTGGTCTACCGCTCGCTCGGGGAATGGCGGGAGAAGAGTTCTAGGTCTTAGGTGGTGGGTGGTAGGAACCTAAGACCTACCACCTAGAACTTATGAC
>JARDZU010000034.1 GCA_029240695.1 Acidimicrobiia bacterium
ATCCCCATGGTTGGACCGAGCCGAGCCGGATGGATGACTACTACCTGATCAACGTGGTGTGCATGCCACTCGCCTCCACCGTGGCCGTATCCCGGATGATCCTGGGAGGTGTGTTGGAGAGGTTTCCCGGCCTGCGCATGCTGGTGGTGCATGGGGGCGGCTACTTGCCCTTCTATTTTGCTCGCACCGATCATGCGTACAAGGTGAGGCCGGAGGCGAGGCATCACATCCCGCGGCCGCCGAGCGAGTACCTGCACAAGCTGTACTTCGACACCACCGTTTTCTCGACGGATGCCGTGGAGTATCTCGTGGGCGAATTCGGGGCCGACCACGTCCTGATGGGAAGCGACTACCCCTTCGACATGGGCCCCACCGACCCCCTCGGCTTCCTGGCCGAGGCCAACCTCACCGCGGAGGAACACGCCCTCGTGGTGGGCCGTAACGCGGCGCGACTACTTCGTTTTGGCTTCCGCTAGCACCTCGATCACGGCCCCGATGTCGTCCGCGCCCCAACCCTCGTCTCGGACCTGTCGCAGGATCGCTGCGGCGACCGTCCCCACCGGCCCCGGTGGCCGACGGGCATCGGCCAGACCGAGGTCCTTGGCCATGAGGTCGACGGTGAACAGGGGGCTGTAGTCACGGGCGGCCATGCTGCCTGCCTTGTAATCGAGGAGCCTGGGTACGGCGCCCTGGCGCAGCAGGTCGATGCAAGAAGTGGTGTCGAGCCCGGCCTTCTCCATTTCCAGGATCGCCTCGGCGATCGCCACGACGTGCGCATTGAGGAGGCGGTTGGTGATCAGCTTCATCTCGAGACCCGAGCCGTTCGGCCCGAGGTGATGAACCGAGGTGCTGAAGGCATCCAAATATGGACGTGCCTCCTCAACTGCCCCGGCCTCGCCACCAACCATGACCGCCAGTGTCCCGGCCCGAGCGTGCACCGATGTGCCGCTCACCGGGCAGTCGAGGAACCGATGACCGGCTCCGGCTGCCTCGCCCGCGATCCGCTGCGATAGACCCACATCGATGGTGGACAGGTCCAGGCAGAGCGCACCCGATTCGAGGGCCCGGAACAGGTCGTCTGAATAGACAGCCTCCACCTCGGCGTCGCCCGGGAGCGAGCTCATCACCACCGGGAGTCGAAGATCCGACACCGAACCGACGAGCTCGACACCGCGCTCCCGAGCCGCATCTCGAGCTCCAGGAGACGGATCGAGCCCCAGGACTTGATGACCAGCCGCCACCAGATGTGCGGCCATGGCCCCGCCCATCCGACCCAGACCGATGAACCCGATCATTGTCAGCTCCTCTCCAGCGCGTCCCACACCCAGGTCGTCGCCGCGCGCAGCCCGGGATGGATCGGCGATATGCCGACCCGGGGCCGCTGGGCGTCAACCTCGATGGTGTCGATCAGTGGGCCCGGCCCTCCGCGCATCACCGAGACCCGATCGGCCAGGGTTACCGCCTCGTCGACGTCGTGAGTCACGAGCAAGATCGTGCGCGGGTCGAGTTGCCAGTGGGTCTCGAACTCCTCATGCAGCTTCCTCCGATTGAGCGCGTCGAGATGGGTGAACGGCTCGTCGAGGAGGAGGACCTCGGCGTCGTGGGCGATACCCCGACCCAGCCCGGCCATGGTCTGCTGCCCCAAGGAGAGCGTGTCCGGCCTCTGCGCCCGCACCCGGCCCAAACCCATGCGCCTGGTGTGGAAGTCACGAATCTTGTGATAGACGTCCTCGGGCTTCTCACTGAACTCGGCGCTGATGGCGACATTTCGCTCCACTGTCCACCATGGCAGCAGGCGGGGGTCCTGAAACACGAGCGCAGTCTTCTTCTCGTGTCGCTGTGGCCCGACGAACTCGACACTCCCGGTCGAGGGCTTCTCCAGACCGGCCACGATCCGGAGCAAGGTGCTCTTCCCACACCCGTTGGGACCGATCACGGCATGGACGCTGCCCGACTTCACCTCCAGGTCGAGACCAGACAACACACGGGTCGGAGTTTCACCGCCATAGGCAAATCCGAGATTGGTGATACGGATGTTCATGACCCGTCCCGGCACAATCGATTGCCATTCACACTACAAAGTATGGATTGTCTGATATATGATCGCCTAAGCCGAGCCCTTCGCAGGGCAGGCAGGCACTGCAACTTGATCGGGAGGTAATGGTGCGACCGAGATCGAAGTGGCGATGGGCGGTGCTCATCGCACTGATGGGTCTGGTGGTGACGGCTTGCGGTGGTGAGGGCGATGGAGGAGAAGCCGGGGATACGACCACTCCCGAAGAAGCGAGAACCGTCATCCGCTTCGCCTTTGCTCCGGACCCGGTGTGGGACTACATGAACGACACCGGGATGATCGTGGAGTGGGAGGACGAGTTCAACACGAGGGTCGTGACCAGTTCGACCTGGGACGAATTCACCTTCTTCGCCGGCGGGCACGGCGACATCGTCTCCATCGGCACCCAGGAGGTTCCGGTGCTCGAGCAGGAAACGGAGATCAAGACGGTCACCTTCGGGAAGTACAACTTCCAGAGGTCGCCGATGATGACGCGAGCCGATACCGGATACCAAGAGTTGACCGACGTCCCGCCGGGATCACCGATCTGTGTCAGCAGCCCAGTGTCCAACACTCAGTTCTGGTCGGTGGCCATGAACGAGCTGCACGACATCGACTACTTCGTTGGTGGCGGCGACTACGAGCTCATCGTCAACGATCACTTCGTCAACCCGCAGAACCTGCTCAACGGGGACTGCGAGGCAGCGGTCATCATTCCGGAGGCGGCGGCGCCATTTCTCAGGACCGGTGAGATAGTGCTGATGTACGACGGGCTCATGCCATTCCAGCTCTACAACGAGTTCTCCGGATTCGAGAGCGACGAGGGACATGTGATGTCCAATCTCTTCTCCTCCACCGAGGAGTTCTACGACGCCAACCCCGAGGCTGCCCAAGCCTTCCTTGTGTTGTGGGAGAGGGGCATCGAGGCGTGGTCCGACCCAGAGATCCAGGCCGAGATCATCGCCACCTATCCCCAGCATTTCGCAGTGGAGGCGGAGGAGGACATCGCCTACATCCAGGAGTTCATGGCCGGAGAGAACGATTGGTTCGTCGACACGGTCTACTTCACCGAGGAGTGGGTCGAGGCGGAACGGGCGATCTGGGATTTCATGGTCGACCTCCATCCCGACAACCAGAACAAGCTCGAGGAGGGATTCCCCCAGCCGCGGTTCGAGGTAGTGGCGGCCCCTTGACCGACGACAAATGACCGGAGGTGGGCGAGCCCGGCGCTGTCCACCTCCCAACCCGGATAGATAGGCTTAGATCGAGTGGCAACGACACTGGAGCAGCAGGCACCAGGGCCAAGGTCGGCGGAAGAAGAGCGTCTCCTCGCCCTCCGCAAGAAGGAGATCCGCGACCGATGGATCTGGCGGCTCGCCGGCTACGTGTTCTTCCTGCTCGCGTGGGCACTTGTCTCCCGGATCGTCGGTGACAACCTGATCCCCGGCCCTTTGAGGATCGCTCGGACGATCCCTGAGCTGATCGAGAGCGGGCGTTTCTTCTCCAGCTTCGGGGCCACGCTGACCCGGATCGGGATCGGGTTCGGCCTCGCATTCCTGATCGGGATCGTGATCGGCGTCCTCACCCAGAGTCGCTGGTGGAACGGCTTCTTCAGAGACGCAGTCACCATCAGCCTGGTCTCCCCTTCGCTGATCTGGGCGCTGACCGGTCTGGTGATCTGGGGCTTCGAGCCACAAGGTTGGATCTTCGCCATCGTCATGACAACTTTCGCCGTAGTGACCGTGAACGTGGCCGAGGGGATCAGAGCCCTGCCCAAGGACCTGACCGACATGTCCCGCGCCTTTGGAGTGACCAATTGGCGCCGGCAGAGGGACATCGTGTTCCCCTTTCTCGCCCCATTCGTCTTCACCGCTCTCCGGTTCGGGTTCTCGGTCGGATGGAAGGTCACCGTCCTCACCGAGGTGTTCTCCTCCAACGAGGGGATCGGGTTCGAGATGAGAGTCGCCTCTCAGCTGTTCCGGATGGACGAGCTATTCGCCTGGGCGATCTCCTTCTTCATCTTCGCCCTGGTCCTCGAGAAGCTGGTGTTGCAGCGTTACGAACGGAAGTTCTTCCGCTGGCGTGCCGAGGCGTCGACCTGATGGCGACTGTGGTCACAACAGCGCCGTCTCCAGGACGCGGATTGCCTGGGTGGGTCAAGTCACCGAAGTTCGCCCGCATCCTGTTCCCGTTCGTCGTGCTCGGCATCTGGTACTTCATCTACTACACGCTCGATTCGCGCATCTTCCCCGCTCCGCAGACGGTGGCGGTGTTCATGTGGGAGGAGATCACGCTCACCAGCGGCGTCCGGTACTCGAGCGCGGCCGAGAACATCTATGTCCAGTTCGGTATCACCCTGATGCGGCTGACCATCGGCTTCTTCATCGCCCTCATCCTGGGGACGATCATCGGGCTGGCCGTGGGGATCTCGAAGAAGGTGGATGCCTTCTTCCACGATTGGGTGATGGGTGTGCTGGCGATGCCCGCCCTGGTCTATGCGCTGTTCCTCGGTCTCGCCCTCGGCTTCGGCAACCTCGGGCCCATCCTGGCTGTGGTCATCGCCGGCACTCCGTTCGTGATCATCAACATAAGGGAAGGGGTGCGCAACACGCCCAAGGAGCTGATCGACATGGCTCGCTCCTTCGAGGTCCCCCAGAACAAGATCACCCGCCACGTCCTCCTCCCCTCGCTGATGCCCTTCTTCTTCGCCGCCATCCGCTACGCCTACGCGGTGGGCTGGAAGGGCCTGGTCATCACCGAGGTGTTCGCCTCGGACCGGGGCATGGGGTGGACCATCAAGTTCTGGTACGACGCCCACCGCGCCCACGGCGTGATCGGCTACGCCATCTTCTTCATCATCTTCGCCCTGGCCCTGGAGAAACTGGTCTTCGATCCACTCGCCGATCGGGCCTTCAAGTGGCGACCCAAGATGGACGCGGTTCAAATGGCGGAAGGCGACTTCGGCGGAGTTCAACGTGAGGGTTTCCTCCTCATCGAAGACCAGGAGATCGAGGAAGGCGTGGACACAACCGTGGCGAAGGGTGGGAATTTCTAGATGGCTGAGATCAAGGTCGAGGGTCTTTCCAAGGAGTTCGGGGTCGGTGAGGACCGGGTCGTCGCACTGGAGAACGTGAACCTCGACGTCGGTGGTCACGTCTTCGTGTCGATCGTCGGGCCCTCCGGCTGTGGCAAGTCGACGCTCCTCAACATCCTCAGCGGGATCGAGACGCCCAGTTCGGGGAAGGTCACCATCACCCAGGACAACCATGACGCCGAGCCCGGTTATGTGTTCCAGGCGGCGCGTCTCCTCCCTTGGAGATCGGTGATGGACAACCTGCTGTTCGTGCAGAAGGACCGCAGCGACGAGACCAAAGCCCGTTGTCAGAAGTACCTCGAGATGGTCCAGCTCGGCGACAAGGTCGACAAATACCCGGGGGAGCTCTCCGGTGGCATGCAGCAGCGGGTCGGCATTGCTCGCGCCTTCTCCATCGAGCCGGATGTCCTGTTCATGGACGAACCGTTCAGCCATCTCGACGCCATCACCGCCCGCTCTCTGCGCCGGGAGCTGCACGAGATGTGGTCTCAGACCAAGAAGACGGTGCTATTCGTGACCCACGACGTCGGGGAGGCCGTTGAGCTGTCCAACCGGATCCTGGTCTTCGCCAAAGGGGGCAAGCTCGAGGACGACCTTCAGATCGACCTCCCGTTCCCCCGCGACCCCGCCGAGGACGCCGTGGCGGTAGCCAAGGCCCAGGTCCTGCGCAAGTTCGAGGAGCTGGACCTGATTGCCAGCTGAGTGTCGAAGGCCCGAGTAATCAAACAGGAGGAGATGGTGCGACCACGATCGAAGAGAGCTTTAGTTGCGTTGCTGACAGTGCTTGCCGTCGTCGTGGCGGCCTGTGGCAGCGATGGTGAGGGAGGAGAGGCATCCACCACCACGGGAGGCGGGGAAGACCGTACCGTGATCCGATTCGCTTTCGCCCCGGATCCGGTGTGGGATTACATGAACGACAACGGGTATCTGGTCGATTGGGAGCAGGAGAACAACATCCGCATCGTCACCAGTACGACCTGGGACGAGTTCACCTTCTTCGCCGGCGGTCATGGCGACGTCGTGTCTATGGGCACCCTCGAGATCCCGGTCCTCGAGCAGGAGACGGGGATCCAGACGGTGACCTTCGGCAAATACAACGCCCTGCGCGACTCCATGATGACGACGCCCGACACCGGGTACGAGACCATCGCCGACATCCCACCCGGATCGACACTCTGTGTGGCCAGCCCGGTCTCGGCGACGGGGTTCTGGGCGGTGGCGGCCAACGAGCTACACGACGGCATCGACTTCCGGGTCGGTGGTGGCGATTTCGAGCTCGTGGTCAACGATCACTTCGTCAATCCGCAGAACATGGTGGACAACGGGGACTGTGTGGCCGGGATCTTCATCCCCGAGGCGGCCACCCCCTACATGGTGACCGACGACATGGTGATCATGTACGAAGGCCAGTCGCCGTTCCAGCTCTACAACACCTTCTCGGGGTTTGAGAGCGAAGAGGCCCACATCATGTCCAATCTGTTCACCGCCACCGAGGAGTTCTATGACGCTCATCCCGAGGAGATGGCGGCGTTCCTCGAGCTCTGGCAGCAGGGCATCGAGCTCTGGGAGGAGAACCAGGCCGAGATCATCTCCACCTATCCCCAGCATTTCGCGGTGGAATCAGAGGAGGACATCGCCTTCATCACCGAGTACATGGCCGGCGAGAACGACTGGTTCGTCGACTCGGTGTACTTCACCGACGAATGGGTCGAGGCGGAGCAGGCGATCTGGGACTTCCAGACCGAGCTGAACCCGGAGAACGCCAACTATGTGGAGGCCGGCTTCGACGCGCCGCGCTTCGAGGTCATCCCGGCCCCGGAGTGAGATCACTCCAGCCCTAACCCCCGGCGCAGGCTGACCACCCTTTCGGCGTGGTCGGTGTGGGCGACAGGGGGCAGGGGCTCGGAATTGGTGACCGGCAGGACAATGAAATGGGGACCGGGCTCTGTCAAGAGACGGGGTAGCTCCTCTTCGAACGTGGTCACGTCTTCGATCTGCTCCACCTTGTCGATGCCGGCGCCACGGGCGAGGGCGACGAAGTCCGCCTTGGGGGCGAGGGGTTGCCCGCCGGTCATCTCGTAGCTGCGGTTCTCGAGAAGCAGCACCAGCAGATTCGGCGGGGCGTATCGGCCCATGGTGACCAGCGAGCCGAGGCTCATCAGGAGGCCGCCGTCACCCTTGAGGACAATGACCTTGCGCTCGGGGCGGGCCAGAGCCAGGCCGAGGCCGAAATCCGAGGCGTGGCCCATCCCGAAGGCGAGAAAGTCGAAGTCGAGGGGATGGCTGGACACCAGGGGCCACTGGAGGGTGGCGGTCATCGTTGTGATCACCACCTCGTCGGTCCGTCGCGCCGCAAGCAGGCGGAGCATCTCGAGACGTTCCATGCTCACGGGGTGAACCCGTATCCGTAGACCACCACGGCAGGCTTCGACGTTCCTTCCGCCACAGCCGCCATCTCCCCGATCACTCCGAGGTCGTCGTCGGACATCAAACGTCGGTGAGGCAGCTCCCAGGCCCGGATCAACGGCTCGGTGTATGGATAGGCCGAGTCCACTGGCATCGTTCCCGCCATCGCTCCCGGGTAGCCGCGCCAGCCGACGAGAAGCAGGAGCGGGATGCTGGGGCCGATCCCACAGCCGCGAAGCGCATCTCCGGCTTCCATCAGACCCGTGTTCTGGAGGATCACGAGTGGCTTGCGTCCCCCGACCCAGAGACCCGCGGCCAGGGCTATCCCCTCTCCCTCCCTGGTCGGGGAGTAGACCTCGATATCGGGTGTATCGAGCAAAGCCTGATGCAAATGACGGCTCTCTCCGTCCGGGATCGATACAACGTCGGTGAACCCCAGGTCCTCGATGACCGCCACCGTGCGAGCCGCACTGGCCCCGTTCATGTGGTAATCGGCTCAACGCCCAGGAGGCAAGCCCATCGGTCGAGTTGCTCGGCGACAGGGCGCGAGACCGTGATTCCCTCCCGACGACGAAGCAGTTCGGCCTCAGCCTCCGGTTCCCCGTGGATGTATATCCGGTCCTGGCCCGGGGCCCTTGCCGACCCACGGATCATCTCGAAGGTGGCCTCCATGTCCTTGTGCACGTCGTCGAGCGGACGAAAACCATCGACCCGGATCGCACCCATGAAATGCCCCATGGCCGGTGCCGAATCCCCCGCCGCCCCGGCGATCCTCGCCGCGAAGCTGGTGCCACCCAGAGCACCACACAACAATTCGACCATGAGGGCGAGACCGTACCCCTTGTGACCCCCGGTTTCTGTCCCCTCTCCGCCCAGCGGGAGCAGTGGTGAGTCGAAAGAGAGCACACCGTTGTCGTCCAGAGCTGGTGTCCCGGTCGAGCCGACCCAACCTGGAGGAGGGCGGCGACCGTCACGCAAAGCATTCTCGACTTTGCCGACCGCTACCGCTGAGGTGGCCATGTCGAGGTGGAAGTCGGTCCCCCCGGATGCACCGGGGATAGCGACGGCCATCGGGTTGGTGCCGAGAATCGCAGCGGTGCCGAAGGTGGGCGCCACCCGGCCGCCGCTGTTGGACATGCTGATCCCGATGAACCCCGCTCTCATCGCCCGCTCCGCCCAGAAGCCGGCATAGCCGAAATGACTGCTGTCCTTGACGACCACGAAACCGGTGCCGTGGTCGGTGGCCATGGCCATGGCCTCGCCCATCGCTCGCTCCGCGGCCACGATCCCGATCCCGTTGCCGGCGTCGAGCAGGCCGGTCGTCGACGTCCGGGTGGTGAAGTCGAACCGGGGCCGCGCCTCGATCACACCACGCCGGAGCCGGGTCATGAAGTACGGGATCCGGGCCAGGCCGTGGCTGCTGATCCCTCGTAAGTCCGCCCCAACCAGGACCTCGGCCACCAAGTCGGCGTCGCCGGACGGCACCGACGAGGCTCGAAACAGGTCGGCCACGAAACGCTGCGCCGCCTCAGCTGGGACGCGAGTCGGCCCGGCTGGAGCCCGGTCTCTCTCCACGGTCGGATCATATAGGATGCAGGATCGCCCAACCGGACCGAGAGGCATGGCCGTATTGCCGGAAGCCGTTGTCGAGATCCCGACTTCCGAGCGCTCCCCGCTGGTCTCCAGACCATGGATCTTCGCCGCCGCAGTGCTCGGGCTCATCATCGGTCTGGTGGTGATCGTCGCCATCACGCGGCCTACGAATCCTGCGCTGCGATGGGAGCGGCAGATGGGACCCACCGGGCCGGTGAATCTGGACAGCCTGGTGGCGACCAATGATGGCTTCGCCTTGTTGTCCGGAGTCACGGCCGACGGAGTATTGCTGTGGTCTTCGCGTGACGGGGCATCGTGGGACAACCGGCCGTTGCAGGGCACACCTTCACAACTCGCCGACATCGGAAGCCGGCTCCTCGCCTACGAGGTCGACGTCGGGCGGATTCTGACCGCCGAGGGTGAGGGTTGGGTCGAAGGGGACGAGCTCGAGTTCCCCGATGAGATCCGCTCCCGCCAGGGCTCGGGCAGGCCCAGCCTCGTCGCCGACGACGATGGCTTCGTCGTCACCTCGATTCTCGGAGATGTCTGGTGGTCGGCCGACGGGTCCGAGTTCGACATCGTGGTTGCCGACCCGGAGTGGGGACCGGGCCAGGCGGTGGAGGTGCCATTCGATTCGGGGTGCCGGCCGCCAACCCGGAGCTCCCCGGATGTGCCCTCGATGGTGGCGACAGACTCCGGGTTTGCAGCACTGATCTCGAGCGACCCGGCGGAGCCGTTCGGGATCTGGCCAGTGTGCGAGCCCCAGCTCATCTTCTCGGCCGACGGCCGATCGTGGAGCCGCTCCGGAACATCTTTGGGTGATGGTGCCTACGTCTACAACGTGGCATGGCGAGACGAGCGGTTCACCGCCGTCGGAGGCACCGGCATCGGGCAACCGGCCGCATGGACGTCGAGTGACGGACGGGTGTGGGATCTGATCGACACGTTTGCCCTGGAGTCCGGGCTGGACCTCTACACGGTGCAAGCCGGCCCGGCTGGCTGGGTGATCTTGGGGCGGGAGACCGAAGATTCGAGTCCCGTTGGCTGGACGTCGGCGGATGGGCTGTGCTGGACCGCCCTCCCCGTGGAGGTGGACGGCTCCAGCGCCGCTGTGTCCAAGGAGATGATGATGGTGATCGATCGGATCACATATCCCGAGACGTGGGTCGCCTCGACGACCGGAAACGCCAGGACCTGCTGATGGCTGTCACCGGCGCCCAACTCCTCGTCGAGGCTCTGCTCGCCGAGGGCGTCGAGCTCCTCTTCGGCATCCCAGGAGTCGGGACACTGGCGGTGTATGACGCCTTCGTCGACAACCCGGGATTGCGGCACATAGAGGTGCGCCATGAGCAATCGTCGGTATTCATGGCCGACGGCTACGCCAGAGCCTCGGGGCGGGTGGGTGTCGCTTTCACCTCCAACGGCCCGGGCGCTCTGAACACGATCACTGCCATGGCCACCGCTCACAACGACAGCGTGCCGGTGCTCCACCTCGTAAGCGAGAACCCGCCCGAAGTGAGACGCAAGGGCAAGGGGCACTTCCACGACATCTCGGACCAGTTCGGCATCTTTCGCCCCGTCTCCGGGCACGCTGCCCAAGTGGCCCTTGCCGAGGAGATCCCGGCGGCAGTCAACGCCGCCTTCTTCGCCCTGCGAAACCGCCGACCCCGTACCGCCCTCGTCGAGTTCGCCAACGAGGCCCTCACGACCATGACCTCGGCCCCGGTCGTGCCCGGAGGGGAGCGCGTCGAACTCATGATCGACCCGGCGTCGGTGGCCCGCGCCGCCGAGATCCTGGCCACTGCGAAACGGCCATTGGTCTGGGCTGGTGGGGGCGTGGCGACGATCGAGACGTCCGCGATCCTGACCCGGATCGTGGAGCGCTTGGGGACGCCCACAATCACCACCCAGAAGGGAAAGGGCGCCATCCCTTCCGAGCACCCACTCCACATCGGGAACTGGGCCAACGAACAGCCGGTGCGCGACCTCATTGACGAATGCGATGTGCTGCTCGCCGTAGGCACGCGCTTCTCCTACTTCCCGACCGGTGGCTGGTCGCTTCGACTCCCGGGTCGAATCGTTCAGATCGATCTCGACCCCACCGAGATCGGACGCAACTACCCGGTGGAGGCCGGGGTGGTCGGCGATGCCGGAATCGCCCTCAGTGCCCTCGAATCCGAGCTGGATCGTCTGGGGCACCAACCGCTGCCCTGGCGAGACGACGAAGTAGCCAAAGCACTGGGCCGCATCACCGAAGCCGTCGGCGCACCGATCGAGATCGAGGTACTCGATCAGATCCGGTCCGCCCTCCCTCCGGAAACGCTCGTGTTCAACGACCCGACCACGATCGCATTCTGGGCCCGATCCCACTGGAAGACCGATCGCCCCCGAACCTGGTTCGTCCCCTCCGGCTTTGGGACCTTGGGATATGCCCTGCCGGCGGCAATTGGAGCAAGACTCGCCAGGCCCGATAACCCGACCATCGCCATCATCGGCGACGCCGGCGTCATGTTCACGATCCAGGACCTGATGACCGCGGTGCAGGAGAATGTCCCGGTCGTCGTCCTGGTGTTCAACGATGAAGGCTATGGAGTGGAGCGCCGTCATCAGGACCACCTCTATGGAAGACGGAGTGGTGTCGACGTGAGACCCCCTGACTTCGTCGCCTTGGCTCATTCCTTCGGAGCGCAGGGGATCCTGGTCGACGACCTGTCCCGGGTTGGGAAGACAGTCGAGTCTGTCCTCGACGCCGAGGGGCCCATCGTCATAGAGATTCCCAACCGCTTCAGTCATCCCGGCTACGGATCCTTCGGCAGCTACTGAGAAAGGCAGCACTTGACGACGATCGATATCCACGCACACGCCATCGTTCCCGCGGCATTGACCGGGATGGCGGCAGCCCATCCCGACCACGGCCCGGAACTGATCGAGGACAGAGCCAAGCGGTATCTCCGCTACCCGGGCCGGGAGCGCCTCGGTCCCCTTCCCGAGGGCATCTTCGAACCTGCCATCAGGCTGGCCGACATGGATCGCCAGCGAGTGGACTTGCAGGTGATCGCCATCCCCCCACCAAATTTCCACTACCACGTGCCTCCTGAGGTCGGGACCGACTTCGCCAGGATCCAGAACGACGCCCTGATCGATCTGAGCGACAAGCAGCCCGACCGGTTTCATGTCTTCGCCACCCTTCCCCTTCAGGACATCGCCGCCTCGCTCGCCGAGATCGAGAGGGTCTCGGCGTTTCCCAGAGTTCGCGGGGTTCAGATCGGGTCCAACATCGACGGCACCGATGTCGACGACCCGTCGTTGGAGCCACTGTGGTCGGACCTGGAGCAGCGGGACCTCCCCGTCTGGTTCCACTCGGACCAGCGCTCGATTGCCGGCGCCGACCGGATGGGCTCCTATTACCTGCAGAACCTCATCGGAATCCCCCTCGAGTCGACCATCGCCGCCGCCAAGCTGATCTTCGGTGGCGTGCTCGACCGGCACCCCCGGCTTCGGATCGGGTTCACCCATGGTGGTGGGTTCTCTCCTTATCAGATCGGGCGGTGGGAGCACGGGTGGAAGGTCCGGCCCGAGCCCAAGGTCAACATCTCAGAGACCGGCCCACGCCAATACTTCGGGATGATGTACTTCGACAGCCTGACGCACGACCCACTCTCGCTGGAGATGCTGGGGCGAAGGATGGGTTGGGGCCATGTCCTTCTGGGCAGCGACTACCCCTTCGACATGGCCTCGACTGACCCGGTTGGCGGCGTGGAGGCGGTCGAGATGTCCGATGTCGACCGGGCCCGGGTTCTCCAATCCAATGCCGAGCGCTTTTTGCGACCCATGGGAGAGATCTGATGCGGACCGCGTGGATCGGGGATCTCGAGGTCTCCGTCATTGGTCTGGGTTGCAACAACTTCGGGCGCGCCCTAGATGAGGAGCAATCCGCAGCGGTGGTCGACGCCGCCCTCGATGCCGGAATCACCCATTTCGACACCGCCAGCAACTACGGCGAGGCCCAGTCGGAGGCCTTTCTGGGGGCTGCCCTCGGAGGGCGGAGGGACGACGTGGTGATCGCCACCAAAGTCGGCGTGCCCATACCCGGCTGGGAGGGCAGCGGCGGGGCATCACCGGATTATGTCCGCAAGGTCCTGGAGCGGAGCCTCTCCGAGCTCGGCACCGATTTCGTCGACATCTACATGGTCCATTTCCCCGATCCGGAGACGCCGATCGAAGACACGCTGGCGGTGATGAGCGATATGGTCGACGAGGGGAAGGTGCGCCAGATCGGGTGTTCCAACTTCGACCCGGCTCAGCTCAACGAGGCTCTGGCGGTCTCCGCCGAGCACGGATGGCCGCCCTTCGTATGTGATCAGGTGCAATACAGCATGATCCATCGGGAGCCGGAAACCAGCGGTCTGGCCGATCTCTGCGTCGAGACCCGGGTGGCCCTACTCCCCTACTACCCGCTGGCGAACGGGTTGCTCACCGGCAAAACCCGACGCGGTGGCGAGCCTCAGGGAAGACTGAAAATGGGCCGCTATCAGGACTTCCTCACCGATGAGAACTTCGACCTGGTCGAAGGGGTCGAGCGCTTTGCTTCGGAGCGGGGGGTGACCATGGTCCAGGTGGCCCTGGGATGGCTGCTGGCCCAGGACGCCGTGCCCGCGGTGGCTCCGGGCGCTACCAGCCCGAAGCAGGTCGCGGCAAACGCTCGCGCCGCAGAGTGGAATCCGTCCGCCGAGGACCTGGCGACCCTGCGGAGTCTGCTCGGCTCCTAGCCCTCATAGGTGTTGGCCCAGTACAAGGCGCAGGCGTCGTCTTGCGAACATAGCCGAATGACGAGTGGCTGGCCGGGGGCGGGCACCCCCAAGACCCACGAGTTGGCGCCATCGACCGGAGCAGGGTCGACGACGACGGGTTGATTGCCGAAGCGGACATCGATCGTGCTGCCCTCGTCCATGTTGACCTCGACCAGGACATTTCCGTCAGGGTCGGGTGCGACCGACGGTGGCGGCTCGATGGTGTCCGAGTGGAACCCGGGACATGACCACCCGATGTGGGGAACCTCGACGGCTTCCACGCCGGTGACGACGATGTGATCGGGCGGATACTCGCCAAGACGTTCCTCACAAGGATCGCCGCACGCGGCGACCAACCCTGCGAGCAGCAACAGAACGATCAGATGAAGACGACGACGGATCACAGACCGCCAATGTAGGAAGCTCGTCAGACATCGGCATTAGCGTCAGGGAATGGCGACAACGCGAAGGTTCATCCAGGTCGACGTGTTCAGCCCGATCCCGACCCAGGGGAACGGCCTGGCTGTTGTGGTCGATGCCGAGGGGCTCGACGATTCCCAGCTCCAGGCATTCGCCGCCTGGACCAATCTCCCCGAGACGACCTTTCTGCTTCCGCCGGAGGACCCGGCTGCCGACTACCGGGTCCGAATTTTCACCCCCTCCCGGGAACTGCCGTTCGCCGGCCATCCCACCCTCGGCAGCTGCGCAGCCTGGCTTCATGTCGGTGGTGAGCCTCACGAACCGGGCATGGTGCGCCAAGAGTGCGGCATCGGGGTCGTCGACATCGACCTCACCGGCGGGCTGGCCTTCGTGGCCCCGCCGACAACGATCGAGCCATTGGATGGATCACAGCTGCGGGCCATCACCGATGCGCTCGGGATCGATTCCGATCTGATCGTGCGATCGGCTCGGCTGGACAACGGCCCCGTGTTCCCTGTGATCCATCTCGCCTCTGCCGAGGATGTGCTCGAGCTCGATTCATCGAGGGTGCGCTGGCCGACCTTCGACGCAATCGGGTTCATCGGTCCACATACCACCGGTTCGGAGTGTGACTACGAGGTGCGGCTGCTTGCCCCGTCCAGCGGGATGAGCGAGGACCCGATCACCGGCTCGCTCAACGCCGCTCTCGCCTTCTGGCTTCGCGAGGCGGGGCTTCTGGCGGAGCCTTTGACCATTTCCCAGGGCACGGCGATCGGGCGTCATGGGAGGGTCTACATCCGGCCCACCGGCGACAGCATCCTGATCGGTGGCGACACACACATCCTCATCGTGGGCGACGTCACCCTTTAGCGAGATGCCCGGCGATCCAATTGAGCTCGACGAGCGATTCGAGGGTGACACCCTCGACCCGGAGGTGTGGTTCCCCTACTACCTTCCCCATTGGAGCTCTCGAGAGCAGACGGCGGCGACCTATTCCATCCGCGACGGAGCGTTGCACCTGTCGATCCCTCCCGATCAGTCTCTCTGGTGCCCCGATCTCCACGACGAGCCACTCCGGGTCTCGGGAATCCAGACTGGCAGCTTCGCGGGGCCGGTCGGCTCGACCATTGGCCAGCAGCCGTTCAAGGAGGGGCTGAGGGTCAGGGAGGAGCAGCCGACCTTCTGGGGGTACACGCCCCATTTCGGCCGCATCGACCTCGGCATGCGCGGGGACCTGACACCGCGCTCGATGTTCGGGTTCTGGCTAGCGGGGATCGAGGACCGGCCTGAGCGTTCCGGCGAGATCCTCGTCGCCGAGGTATTCGGCGACGAGATCGAGGACGAATCTGCGGCCGTCGGAATGGGGATCCGTAGTTTCAATGATCCGAACCTGATCGGCGACTTCTCCGCACCGCGCCTGAATATCGATGTGTCCGAGCGCCATACCTACGCGGTCGTCTGGAATCCCGGGTCCATCGAGATCGTCGTCGACGAGGTGCCGGTACGCCGGATCGACCAATCGCCGGGCTATCCGATGCAGCTCATGATCGGCGTGTTCGACTTCCCGGCTCGGGACCCGTCGGGCATCTGGGCCAATCACGTCCCCGAGCTTGTCGTCTCCTCGGTCACAGGGTCTCCCCTCTCATGAACCACAAGCCAATCGACTGCCACCCAACTCTCGCCGTCCCAGATCAACGGATTGATCTCCACCTCTCGCAGGTCGGATCCAGTCATCCCTCGGCTGACCAGACTGACTATCCGGGCGAGCTCATCGATGTCCCCGGCGGGCGCCCCACGAAATCCGTCCAGCAGCGCCCGGCCCCGAAGACGCTCGATCATCGCGGCCGCCTCGATCTCGTCGACCGGTGCCGGTGCGAACACGACGTCGTCGAGCAATTCTGTCAGCACACCGCCGATGCCGACCGAGACCAGCGGACCGAACACCGGGTCGACCAGCCCGCCGACGAGCATCTCCAGCCCTGGCCGAAACCGCTCCACCCTCACTCCCTCGACAGACTGACCGGCGGCCGTCGCCGCTGCTGTCACCTCGTCGATGGCACGGCCCACCTCCGAGGCGTCGCCTAGATCCACCCGGACCCCTCCGACCTCGGTCTTGTGAGCCAAGCCACCCGCCACGACCTTGACCACGACCGGGTAGCCGAGACGCTCTGCGACGGCGACGGCCTCGTCGGTAGTCCGAGCTGTTGTGCCTTCGATCAGAGGCAAGCCCCATTCCTCGAACGGGCCGCCGATGACTTGCACGTCCGTCTGCACAGACCATTTCGCCAGCCGGGCCAAGCCGGCCAGCCCCCGCATGGCCACCCTTGGCTCCTCGGTCACAGCGGCACCTGCCTCTCTGAGCGCCTGCAGAGCTTCCGAGGCCTGGTCGCCGGCCATCCACAGGTGGAGGATCGGCAGCGGTGTCTTCAGATCCAGCAACGCCTGTACTCGCTCAACCGAATGTGCCGGCGGGTGGGCCGTGGACACCGCCAGCACCATGTCGTACTCGCCAGATCGGGCAAAGACGCCAACGACTTCGGCGAACCGGCCCGGACCTCCGATGATGCCCCCCATGTCGAGTGGGTTGTTCGCCGTCCCCAGGTCGAGAAACGGGTCGAGCCGGGATTTCAGCCCGGGCCCGGGCTGGCGCAGATCCAAACCGCGCTGCTCGGAGAGATCGGCGAGATGGATGGCGATGCCTCCCGAATGAGTGACGATGGCCGCCCGGTCACCTTCGGGAACGTGGGCCCGGGCCAGCATCTCGGCTATGTCGTAGGCCTCGCCGGGAGTCTCACCCACCACCACCCCGAGGGACTCGAGCACGCCTTGAAGCACCCGCTCCGGCACGGCCATCGCCCCGGTATGGGTTGTCATCAGGGCCTTGCCCCGATCCCCGGTCCCGATGCGACACGCCACGACCGGCTTTTCCCGGGCCACCGATTCACGCACTGCATCGATGAACACTTGACCATCGCGGACGGTCTCGATCAGAGCCAGCACCACCTTCACCTCGTCGAGGACCGACACCGCCGAGATGGCCTCACCCAGCCTGATGTCGATCTCGTTGCCGGTGGAGACCGAGACCGCCAGCCCGCCGCCGCGGGCCGCGGCCAGGTTGTGGATATAGCTGCCGGTGCCACCGCTTTGAGTGACCAGCCCGACCGGCCCGGAGCGGATCTCTCCCTCATTCCGATCGAGACAGGTGAGAAAGGAGGCGGCGAGGCCCTTGGAGCGCCGGATGACCCCGCCGCTATTGGGTCCCAGCAGCCGAAACCCGACACGCTGCACCCACTCGGAAAGGTCGGCCTCGAGGGCCATGCCATCGTCACCAGATTCGGCGAAGCCTCCGGCGAAGACCATCAGAGCGCCCACTCCCTCAGCCCCCATCGCGATCTTGCGCACGGCATGCGCCGGAACGGCGCAGACCACAAGATCCGGGGGATCGGGGAGGTCTCTCAAAGACGAGAAGACCTCCACCGCCTCGACGGAGGGGAGTCCCGGATTCACTCCCCAGACCTGCCCGGGGAAGCCGAGCTTTCGGAGGTTGGCCAGCACCCGCCCTCCATGTTTGGCCGGGTCGGCCGAGAGACCGACGATGGCGACGGACTTGGGGTCGAGAAGCCGACCCAGATCGCTCATCGAAGCTGGGGGATCACCTCCGAGGCGAACAAGTCCAGGCTGTCGCCCTCCCCCATGTCGTAGAAGTAGAGGATCATGTCGGTGCAGCCCTCGTCGACGAACTCCCCCATCTCCTGTACCGCTTCGGAGACCGTGGCAACGAAATGCTCCTCGGCGAACTCCTCTGGCTCACACGCCCGCCGTCGAGCGGCCACAGCGAGCTTGCGCCCCAGATCGGCATCATCCCTACCGATCACGGACATCCGGTGACAGGTGCGCCCGATTTCATCGAAATCCCGACCCACGGCGTCGCAATGCTCGGCCAGCACCTTCGATTTGTGACGGAAGTCATCGATGTCGTCCCCGAAATTCGAGAAGTCTCCGTAGTTGGCCACGATCCGCAGAGTCCGCTTCTCCCCGCCACCGGCGATCCACAGCGGCGGGTGGGGCTTCTGTAACGCCTTGGGACGGTTGATGGCTCCATCGACCGAGTAGTGCTCTCCGATGAACCGAGCCTCCTCTTCCGTCCACATCGCCAGCAGCACCTGGACGGCCTCCTCCAACATGTCGAGGCGCTCTCCATCTGAGGGATAGCGATACCCGTAGGCCTCGAACTCCTTCTTCGACCAACCGGCGCCAATCCCGACATCGAGCCGGCCCCCCGAGATCACGTCGATGGACGAAGCGATCTTGGCCAGAATCGAAGGCGGTCGGTAGAGAGCGCAGGTGCACATCTGCCCCAGCCGGACCCGGCTGGTGGCGGCGGCCAGAGCCGCCATGAGGGTCCAGGCCTCGAAGGTGCTCTCCTGTTTCACCACTGGATGGGTGTGGAAGTGGTCGTATACCCAGATCGAGGTGTAGCCAGAGTCCTCGATGAGCCGGGCAAACTCGAGGATGCGATCCCATTGCCTCTCCGCCGGGATCCCATCCTGGTCGCCCTTCCATCCCTGTGGCACGAATGTCCCGAAACGCATCTCTCTCCTATCAAGTCTCCGGCCAGATCTTGACCACACCCTCGTCCGCCATCCTTCGCACTCCGGCCTCGTCGAGGTCCAGACGCTCAGTGAGGACATCGATGGTGTGCTGGCCGAGCATCGGGGCCGGCTCGTTCGGCCGCTCCCACTCGCTCCATTTGATCGGCGTGGGCGGGAAGCGGATGTCA
>JARDZU010000035.1 GCA_029240695.1 Acidimicrobiia bacterium
GGGGTGGCAGGTTCCTGAGGAAGTCTCGACTCGACGAGATCCCGCAACTCTTGAATGTGCTCCGGGGCGAGATGAGCCTGGTCGGCCCGCGTGCCGAGCAGGTCCCGTTCGCCGACGTCTTCCGCAATCAGATTCCCTTCTACGCCCACCGCCATCTGGTTCGTCCTGGAATCACGGGTTGGGCTCAGGTCAATTACGGGTATGCCGATGATCAAGCTGACACTGTCGAGAAGCTGACCTATGACCTCTACTACATCAAGCACATGTCCCCGGTGATGGATCTCCGCGTGCTCTGGAAGAGCGTCTGGACGGTCCTGACCGGGTTCGGCGCCCGTTGACCGCCCCTGTGATCGAGGTCAATCCGAGAGGTTTCCGAGCGCCTGGCACCACCTTCATGGTGGCGGGAGGATTGCTCGGAGCCATTGGCGCCTACATCTTCCAGGCTTACGGGGGCCGTCAGCTCGGCACTGAAGCCTTCGCTCCCGTCGCCCAGTTGTGGACGGTGTTCTTCATCATCGCCACGGTGCTGTTGGTCCCAGTGGAGCAATACATCACCCGCGAGGTGGCGGGGGGCCGAAAAGTGATCCCGGGAGACCTGGTGCCGGCGATGACTGTTGCTGGCCTAGGGGCGGTCGTCGGTGGCGGGTTCGTGTTCTTCACCCTGGACCGACTGTTTGCCGGGAGGTCGCAGTATGTGATTCAGATCGTGCTCCTCATGGTCGGATACGGACTGCTCGTCGTGGGCAAGGGCGTCTATGCCGGCCGCCGGCAGTTCGCCAAGGTGGGGTGGGTCCTGGTCGTCGAGAGCGTGGTGCGGCTGGCAGCGGGAATCGTCGCCATCCAACTCGCCGGCTCAGCGGAGTCCTTGGGCTGGGCGATGGTGCTCGGTGGATTCTCGATCCTCGGGATGGGCTGGTGGCGTTACGACGAAGGACATATCCGCCCACCGGCCGCAACACCAACCCGGTTCCTCGGCGGCTACATCGGCGGCACAGCCTCATCGCAGGTCCTCCTGGGAGCAGCCCCGGTCGCCGTCGCCCTGCTCGGGGGCGATCAGGCGATCCAATCCATAGTCTTCGCCACCTTCACTCTGTTCCGAGCCCCGCTGACGCTGATCTTCGCACTCCAGGGGCGGGTCCTTCCCTACCTGGTGGGAATGGCCGATTCCGGAGACCGCAAGGGTCTGGCTCAGATCGCCCGGCTCGTGGTGATCGCTGGGGTGGTGCTTGCCGGTCTGGGCGCCTTGGTCGGCTGGCTGGTCGGCCCGGAGGTCATCAGCCTTCTCTTCATACCCGAGTTCGCTCCGTCTTCGACGGTCGCCGCCCTTACGGCCGCTGGTGTGACGGCGGCAGCCACGGCCCAGATCGCCGGTCAGGTCCTGGTGGCCGAGGGACGAACGTCGCGACTCTCAATCGCCTGGATCGCCGGCCTCGTTACCGCAGTGCTGGCGCTCGTGCTCCTCGGGGGTGCTCCGGACGTTCGGGTCGCGCTCGCCTTCCTCATCGGTGAAACGGTTGCCCTGGTGGCGATGGCTTTCCTCGCAACCGGTGGCCCGGTTCTCAAGGCGTAATCCACCTCGAGTGCTCGGCCCCGAGGCTGGGTGGGAATCTCCAACGCATCTCAACAGGTACGACAGGGATGTGATCGAACACCACCAGCCCCGATGTTTCGGCCTTGACCAGGCCGACGCGAAGCAAGATCGGGAGGGTTCTGGGCAGCCGCACCCCCTCCCCCTTCTCGCCCGCCCGAACCAGGCGAAGCAGCTCGGCAACGGCGCTCGAGCCGATTGCGGCCACCCAGAACCGCCTCACATAGGGGTCCGAGGGCTCGAACCCACCGAGACGAGGCTCCAGCCGGACCGGGACAACCGGCCGGACCCTCGCCGTCGGCCGGACCGAAGCGCCCGGAGGCCCCACGGTGCGCAGATGCGGAGGACGAGCAGTCTGGCCACCCCCGGACACTTCGGTTCTCATCCGTTGAGATCTACCAGCGAACATAAACCAACGTCAAGAGTCACAAACGTGGGTCGCGAAACAATTGGTCAGAGAGCTGGGCCGGACGGTGGGGCACCCAGGACCGACTGACCGACCTAAACGGGCTCAGTCGTCGTCGGGCGGTGCGGTGGTCGTTGGGGACTTTGGTGGCGGCGGAGGCTCTTCCTCGAGCACTCCGATAAGGGCCAGCACGTCGACCGCGCCCTGGACGGCAGTAGCCGGTGGCGGGTTGGTGGTGACGATGCGACCCACCAGCGCGGGGTCCGTGGTCCCGATGTTCTCCTGGATGAGATTCACCCTGACTCCGGTGTCGAGCTCGAAGGAGCGAACGATCTCGAGGGCCTCATCGAATGTCAAGCCGCTGAGGTTGGGCAGGGCACCCGTGGGGATCTCGCCACTCGAGACATAGATGTTGACAAACGAGCCCTGACGCACCGTCGATCCGCCGCCAGGGGACTGATTGACCACGATGCCTTCTGGCTCCAGCGATGGCACCTCTTGGGCCGAGGCATTGAGCTTGGCCTGGCGCAGCTCGGCTTCGGCATCATCCTCGGAGAGCCCAACCACGTCGGGCACAGTCGTGGGTGGCGGCACCAGCCACTTGTTGATGTTGCCCGGCTCCGGCGGGAAGTCGGTGACGGGAAGCCCGTCATGCACGTAGGTCATGAACTCGGCCCAGATCGGCGCCGGCACCGAGCCACCGAAGACCCGGTCATAGTGCTGGCCGTTGATCACGACGTTCTCGAGCGGCACCTGCTGCGCTTCGTAGCCGACCCAGACCGCGGTGCTGAATTCAGGGGTGTAGCCCACATACCAGGCATCGAGATAGGCCTGGTGGGTGCCGGTCTTGCCACCCTGAGGAATGCCGATGTTGGCCCTTGGGGCGGTGCCCGAAACCGGGACCACCTGCAGTGCCCGGTTGGCTGCGGCGAAGATGGCTGGGTCGGCGACCTGAGTGGTTTCCGGCTTGTGCTCGTAGATGGTCTCCCCGGCACCGTTGACGATCTTGGCGACGACGTAATCGTCGGCGTGCATCCCGTAGGTGGCGAAGTTCGAGAAGGCGTTGGCCATCTCCTTGGTGCTCACAGCCGAGCTGCCCAGGACGATGGAGAGCACGGGGTCGAGCGCCGACTCGTCGATGCCCATGCGCTTGGCGACGTCCACGACCTTCTCCGGCCCGACCTCCAGCGACAGTTGGGCGTAGACGGCATTCACGGAGTTATAAGTCGCTTCGGCCAGGTCGATGACCCCGAAGGAGGCGCCGGCGTTGCGGACGGTCCAAATGTTGGAACCGTTGGGGGCACAAGGGAACGGGCACTCGATCTTGATCGGGCTCTTGCCGCTCCAGCTATGGCCCATGGTGAAGCCGTTCTCCAGCGCCGCGATGAGCCCGAACGGCTTGAAAGACGATCCTGGATTCCTGCGGCCCTGCACCGCGAGGTCGAACTGGGAGAACTCAAAGGGGAGGCCGGAAGCCATGACCTTCACCGCGCCAGTCCAGTTGTCGGTCATCGTCATGGCGCCTGTTGGGACACATGAGTGTGTCTCGGCGTACCGAGCGAGGTAGTCATCGGTCTCTTCGGGAAGGATCTCATGGCACTTGGCGAGATTCTCCTCGTAAGGCGGCAAGGGGAGCCAGGTAGCCAGGATCTCGTTGGCCTTCTGCTGCAACTCGAGGTCGATTGTGGTGAAAACCTGGAGACCGCCTCCGCCTTCACAGGCGACGTCGTCGGCGGGACACCCGAATACGGACTTCTTCCGCTCTTCGGGTGAGTCGCCCAGGAAGTCGAACTCCGGGTCGTTGAGCAACTGCCGCTTGACCTCGGCGACGACGTGGTCGGCTTGGCCCCGTCGCAGGGGAGCCTCGATGACACCGATGGGCTCCTTGGCTGCGGCATTCGCCTGGGCCTTGGTCACCCACCCGTTCTCCTGCATCTCACGGATGACCTCGTCACGCCGATCCAGGGTCAGCTCGGGGCGATTGCGTGGGTTGTACAGAGACGGGTTGCGGACCATGACGGCCAGGGTCGCCGATTCGGCGATCGAGAGCGCGTCCATCGGCTTGTTGAAGAACTCCTCGGCTGCGGTCTTGACTCCGTAGGCCCCGGCACCGAAGTACACCGAGTTCATGTAGAACTCGAGGATCCGCTCCTTGGGGAACCGGCGCTCCACCTCGGCGGAGACGAAAGCCTCGGTGATCTTGCGCTGGATGCTCACTTCGGTCCCGACGAAGGCGTTCTTGACGACCTGCTGGGTGATGGTCGAGCCGCCACGGGTGCGGTCGGTGATCAGGTTGTCGATTGCTGCGGAGACGATGGCCGAGAAATCGATGCCCTCGTGCTCGAAGAATTCGCTGTCCTCGGCGGCGAGGATCGCATAGACCAGGGTTTCGGGGACGTCCTTGTAGGCCACCGGCTCGGAGTTGCGACCGTCGTGGAGTTCCGCCAGGACCTCACCCGAGTCGGCGTAGATACGGCTGACCCGACTCAGGTCGGGAAGTGTGAGCTCCATCGACTTCGTGTCCGGCACCCATTCGTTCTTGACACCCTCGAAGGTGCCGTATGCCGAGTTGGCGCCGAGAAATGCAAAGAGCCCCACCCATCCGGAGAGGAGCAGGGAGATCGATATGAGCGTGGCAAGCGCGCCGAACCATCGGCCGCGCCGTTCCCGCGCCTCGATTTGGTGGATCAGCGCTTTTCTGGCCATTGAGAGAGATGGACGTCGTTGAGGTCCAGGGAGTTCCCTGCCTACACCGAAGGGAACGATGCAAGGATACCCGATACATGGAACAAAACCGTCGCACTTCAAGCGACATCGAGGTCCGGGTAGTGCACGAGGACCCGGGTGACCCGTCGGCGATCGGTCGTCCCGGGGAGTACCCGTATACGAGAGGACCCCACCCGACCATGTACCGGGGCCGTCTCTGGACGATGCGGCAGTACGCAGGGTTCGGCACAGCGGATCAGACCAACGAGCGATTCCGTGCGCTGCTCGAGGCCGGGCAAACCGGGCTCAGTGTCGCCTTCGACCTGCCCACTCAGATGGGCCTTGACTCGGATGACCCCTTGGCGGCGGGCGAAGTCGGGAAGGTCGGGGTCGCCATCGACACCCTCGACGACATGCGGAGACTGCTCGGCGGCATCCCCCTCGACCAGGTCTCGACATCGATGACGATCAATTCGACCGCGGCGATCCTTCTGCTCCTCTACCAGCTCGTCGCTGAGGAGCAGGGAATCGATCCGGCTCAGCTCAGGGGCACCATTCAGAACGACATCCTCAAGGAGTACGTGGCCCGGGGCACCTACATCTACCCGCCGCGACCCTCGATGAGGCTCGTCACCGACGTGTTCGCCTATGCGGCCGCCGAGCTGCCGCAGTGGAACCCGATCTCGATCAGCGGCTATCACATCCGAGAAGCTGGATCGACGGCCGCCCAGGAATTGGCGTTCACCATCGCCAACGGGCTCGCCTACGTCAGGGCGGCAATCGATGCGGGTCTCGACGTCGATTCGTTCGCGCCCCGACTCTCGTTCTTCTGGAACGGGCACAACGATTTCTTCGAGGAGATCGCCAAATTCCGGGCCGGCCGCCGCCTCTGGGCCAGGCTGATGCGCGACGAGATCGGTGCCAAGGACCCGAAGAGCTGGGCGATGCGATTTCACACCCAGACTGCTGGGTCCACCCTCACCGCTCAGCAACCTCTGAACAACGTGGTTCGTACCACGATGCAGGCCCTGGCCGCTGTCCTCGGCGGCACCCAATCGCTGCACACTAACTCTTACGATGAGGCGCTTGGCCTGCCCACGGATGACTCGGCGTTGCTGGCACTACGCACCCAGCAGGTGATCGCTCACGAGTCGGGTGTCGCCGACACCGTCGATCCTCTTGCCGGATCCTATTTCGTGGAGTACCTGACCGACCGCCTCGAGGAGGCTGCTCGATCATTGCTTGCCCGGGTCGAGGGGATGGGAGGTGCGGTTGCGGCAATTGAAGAGGGCTGGATGCAGGCCCAGATCGAGGATGCGGCATACATCGAGGCCAGGCGTCAGGCCGACGGCTCCGGCGTAGTGGTGGGTGTGAACCGATACGGCACCGGCGGTGGTGCACCAGTCCCGATGCTCGAAGTCGACCCTTCCCTGGAGGAGGAACAACGGCAACGCCTCGCCGCATGGCGGGCGAGCCGGAACGAGGCAACGGTGGAGGCGGCGCTCGACGACCTCCAAGGCCGGGCGGGCGGAGACGGCAACCTCCTCCCACCCATGAAGGATGCTTTGCGACATGGGGCGACGGTCGGTGAGGTGTCCAATCGTTTGCGGGCCGTATTCGGCGTCTACCGTCCGGTTTGAAGGAGCGGGAAAGAGATGAGCGACACTCGCAGACATCTGGTCATCATCGGTGGCGGCCCGGCCGGCACTCAGGCTGCTACCACAGCGGCTTCGAAAGGTGGGCGCGTCACGCTCATCGAGAAAGAGATCGTCGGTGGCGCCGCCCATCTCTGGGACTGCATTCCGTCGAAGACGATGGCGGCCGCCGCCCTGCGCCACTCATCGGTCCGCAATGCCGCCAAGCTCGGCCTTGCCACCGAGCCGACCCGGGTCGACACAAGCGTGCTGTCAGGGCGGATCAAGGCGATAACCGGAGACATCAATCGCAACTGGTTGCGACTGCTCGAGTCACAGTCGGTGGAAGTGATCTACGGGCAGGGCCGTTTCGTCTCCGATCGGGAGGTCGTCGTCGAGACCGAGTCCGGTGAACGACGGATCGGATTCGATCGGGCGATGGTCTCAACAGGCTCGGCGCCACGGGTCCCTGAGTGGGCTCCGGTGGATGGTGAGAGAGTGCTCACGACGCGGGATTGTTACGACATGGTCGATGTCCCCGAGCACCTGGTCATCATCGGGTCCGGGGTGACGGGCGTGGAGTTCACCCACATATTCGAGAGCCTCGGATCGAAGGTGAGCCTCGTCGTTTCGCGTCGCCAGATCCTTCCCCACCGCGACGCCGAAGTCGCCGCTGTTCTCGAAGAGGATTTCTTGGAGAGAGGTGTGCATCTCGCCATCGGCGCACGGGCGGAGAAGATCGACCTCGACGGATCCGGCGTCTCGGTTTTTTGTGACGACGGGCGGGTGTTGCACGGCTCGCATGCACTGCTGGCGGTCGGATCCATCCCGCTCACCGACGGCCTCGACCTCGACGCGGCCGGTGTCGCCGGTAGGGACGGTTACATCGACGTCGACGAGTTTCAGCGAACTTCCGTCCCCCATATCTACGCGGCCGGCGATGTGACCGGTCAGATGCCCCTCTCGTCGGTGGCTTCCATGCAGGGGCGCAAGATTGCCCGTCACGCCCTCGACCTCCCGGTGACGCCTCTCGACTACTCCAAGGTGGCTGAAGCCATTTTCACCGAGCCCGAGATCGCCTCGGTCGGGTTGGTCGATGTGGAGGCTGCCGCCCAGGGCAGAAAGGTGCGCACGATGAAGGTGCCGTTCGCGGCCAACGCTCGATCCGTGCTCCAACATTTCACCAGGGGTTTCGTCAAGCTGACCTCCGATCCCGCCACAGGTGTGGTTCTGGGCGGGACCATCGTTGGCCACCGCGCATCCGAGCTCATAGGGGTCCTCACGCTTGCCGTTCAGGCGGACGTCACCGTCAAGGAATTGGTGGAGACACTGATGGTTCACCCCTCGATGACGGAAGCCATCTCCGACGCTGCTGAATAGTGGCAGGGCGCCACAGCCTCGAACCCAGGGTTGTAGCCACCGCTGGGCGAAGTCCAGCGCCCTAAGTTGGCTGACTCGAGGGTTAGCCGGCGATCCGACGATCGTGAAGGACGAGGCGGACTGTCTCCACGATCTCGTGGGGCCTCTCCGTCACCTCTTCCCATGTAAATCGCAACACGACCCATCCGTGAGCCGCCGCCTCCCTGTCACGCCGACGGTCCGCGACCATGGCAGCTCGTTGCTCGTGCCACGCCCGCGAATCCCATTCGATGGCGACCCCTGCGTTCGGATAGGCGTCATCGAAACGACGTCGCGGTCGCCACGGGATCGGGTGCTCGTGAAGGGGTGCGGGTAGGCCTGCCTGAGCCAGCACGTCGCGGCCCCTGCGCTCGAGGACCGTTGCCCTGGGATCGTGCCCCGCTCGCCCCACGAGGAAATCGTGCGCATATCGACTTCCCGGTTTCCCTCGTCTGGCCAGACGCAGCGTCAGGTTCTCGAAAGAGGCGAGCTCCATTTTCCCGGCGATGACCAGCGATTCGCCGATTGCGTCCCAATTCCTGAACCGCAGGAGACCACCCAGATCGAAGAAGGTACGGACCACGTTGGTGACAGCCAAGCCATCGACCACCACGATGTCGGACTCGATGAGGTCACTGCAACGTCTCACGGTGACTCCCGGGAACCGATGGGTCGTGTAGCTGGGTACGACGACCGTGGGCACCAGCTCGGGCAGTTTGGGGAATTGCAGCATGTGGGCTGCCGATTGATGCGAGACGACGGCTTGGGGGAGACGTAGCGCGGCTCCCCGGAGAAGATCGACGAAGTTCTGCGAGGGTATGACCACGTAGACCCCGGCAGCAGCTGGAATGAGCTCGCCTGCACTCACCCTCCTGTCGATGGCGCTCGAGGAGATGCCGCGTGCGACAAGTTGGTCCCGCCTCACGTACCCACCTTGGCGTGCGGCGAGATCGAGTACAGGTTTGGGGATTGCCATCAGTCAAAGATGACGGAGGGAATCGTCCATTGGAACCCCCGCGCCGCACGGCTCGAGATCTGAGGGCGCCACACTTCGCTGAGGGGGGCGTGCAACCCAGGGTTCGCCGTTGTCCTTGGTTATTTGACTATGGCCATGACCTGACCGGGGGTCACGGTGTCTCCGGGCTGGACCCTGAGGTCAACGACTTCGCCGGTAGCCGGGGAGCGAACCTCGTTCTCCATCTTCATGGCCTCGAGGACGCATATCGGGTCGCCTTCGCTCACGGATGCCCCTGCGGTGACGTGAACCTTGACAATGGTGCCCTGCATTGGGGCCGTCACCATTCCGTCTGAAGCTGTGCCCGGCCCGGTCAGTTGGAGCTTGGGCGGCCTCCTTCGGATGCTACCGGTCAAGGGCTCCGGTGCCCAGTAACTGACCGCGAAGCGGCGACCTCCGACCTCCACAGTGATATCTCGCCGGGCCAGGCTCTCTTCCTCAGGGAGCGACGGGGTAGCGTCGGGGTCGCGGCCCCCGAGGTCGACGTTCTCCTCCATCCACTTGGTGTGGTGTGTCCCGTTGATGAAGTCGGGGTGATTCAGGACCGCCAGGTGTGCGGGAATCGTCGATGCCACTCCGGTCACCCGGAACTCCTCGAGCGCTCGCCTCCCCTTCTGGATGGCCCGGGCCCGGTCGGGTGCCCAGACGACGAGCTTGGCCATGAGGTTGTCGTAGTACTGGGAGACGTTGGTCCCTGGCCTGATCCAGGAATCGACCCGGACGCCCGGGCCTGCCGGCTCCTGCCACTCGACCACCTGTCCTGGCGTGGGGAGGAATTGGTTGAACGGATCCTCGGCGTTGATGCGGAACTCGATGGCGTGGCCCCTCGGCTCAACGGTGTCGATCGTCAACTCCTCGCCCGCGGCAATCCTGAGCTGCCACTCGACCATGTCGTGCCCGGTGACCATCTCAGTGATGGTGTGCTCGACCTGTAGACGGGTGTTCATTTCGAGGAAGAAGAACTCGCCTGTGCGATCGACCAGGAACTCCACGGTCCCCGCATTCACGTACCCGCAGGACTTGCCCGCAGCCAACGCGGCACGGCCCAGCGCCCGGCGTTGCTTGACCGAGAGACCCGGCGAGGGCGTCTCTTCGATCAGCTTCTGATGACGCCGCTGAACGGAGCAGTCCCGCTCGCCGAGGAATACGCCTTTGCCTTGGGCGTCGAACAGCACCTGGGCCTCGACGTGCCGCGGTTCCTCCAGGTACTTCTCGACGTAGACCTCGGGGTTGCCGAAATAGGCATCGGCCTCGCGTCTGGCACCTTCGAATCCCTCGTCGAGCTCGTCGGGCCCACGAACCACCCGCAACCCCTTGCCGCCGCCGCCGTGGGCGGCCTTGATGGCGACCGGATAGCCGAACTGCCCGGCTAGGGACGCCACCTTCTCGACCGAGGTGACCGGCTCGGTGACCCCGGGGACGGTGGGCACCCCGAACTTCTCAGCATTGCGTCTCGAGGTGATCTTGTCTCCCATGGCCTCGATGGCGCTGGCCGGAGGGCCCACCCACACGATCCCCGCCTCACTGACCGCAGCAGCGAACTTGGCGTTCTCGGAGAGGAACCCGTATCCGGGGTGGATCGCTTCGGCGCCCGAGTCATGGGCGATCTGCAGGATCTTCTGTTGATTCAGATAGCTGTCAGCGGCGGGTGCGGGCCCAGCGTTCCAGGCCTCGTCGGCCAGGTCGACATGGAGTGCATCGCGATCCAGTTCCGAATACACGGCAATGGTGCGAATCCCCATCTCCCTCGCGGTGCGGATCACCCTGACCGCGATCTCGCCGCGATTGGCGACGAGGAGACTTTTCATCACTGAGGACCGTTTCCGTGCTTCTTCGGGGGCAGGGTCTCTCGCTTGGTTCGAAGGACCTCGAGGGCGCGGACCAGTTTGTAACGGGTCTCACGAGGTTCGATCACCTCGTCGACCAGACCGAGCTCGGCTGCCACATAGGGGTTGTTGAAGCGCTCTTCATAGTCGGCAATCAACTCGGAACGCACCCTTTCCGGCTCCTTGGTGGCGCTGATCTCCCGGCGGTGGATCACGTTTACCGCCCCCTGGGCCCCCATCACCGCGATTTCGGCAGAAGGCCAGGCAAAGACCAGATCTGCCCGAATCCCGCGGGCATTCATGACGAGATAGGCGCCGCCGTAGGCCTTCCGGGTGATGACTGTGACTCGTGGCACCGTGGCCTCGCAATAGGCATAGAGGAGCTTGGCGCCGTGACGAATTATCCCGTGATGCTCCTGCTCGACGCCAGGGAGGAAGCCAGGCACATCGACAAATGTGATGATGGGGATGTTGAAGGCGTCGCAGAACCGGACGAAACGGGCCGACTTCTCGGAGGCCTCGATATCGAGAGTGCCAGCCAGGACCGCAGGCTGGTTCGCCACAACGCCGACGGTATGCCCGTCGAGTCGTCCAAAGCCCACGACGATGTTCCTTGCCCACATCTCGTGCACTTCGAGGAATTCGCCGCCATCGAGGATGGTCTCGACCAGCTCCACCATGTCGTAGGGCTGGTTGGCCGAGTCGGGGATCATCGAGTCCAGCGAGTCGTCGATGCGATCAGGGCGGTCGGTGGGAGCAAAGTAAGGGGGAAGCTCCATGTTGTTGCGGGGCAGGTATGACATGAGATACCGCACGGCCTCGAGTGCGTCGATCCCGGTCGGGTAGACGAAGTGGGTGACACCCGACTTCGAGGCATGGGTGGCCGCGCCACCCAGCTCCTCCATGGTCACCTCCTCACCGGTCACCGCCTTGATGACATCAGGGCCTGTGATGAACATGTGGCTGGTCTGGTCCACCTGGAACACGAAGTCGGTGAGGGCGGGGGAGTAGACGGCCCCGCCGGCGCACGGACCCATGATGACCGAGACCTGGGGGATGACCCCCGACGCTCTCACGTTGCGCTCGAAGATCCGCCCGTACCCGTCGAGGGAGGAGATGCCCTCCTGGATGCGCGCCCCACCCGAGTCTTTCAGGCCAATGACCGGTGTCCCCGTGTCGATAGCCATGTCGAGGACTTTGCAGATCTTGTCCGCCACCACCTTGCTCAGACTGCCGCCGAATACGGTGAAGTCCTCGGCGAATACGAACACGGGTCGGCCGTCGATCGTGCCGTGGCCGGTGACGACTGCATCCCCGAGCGGCCGTTTGTCCTCTATGCCGAACCCCGAGGACTGGTGTCTGACGAACTGGTCGATCTCCTGGAACGAGCCTTTGTCGAGGAGAGCGTCGAGCCGTTCCCGGGCCGTCAGTTTCCCCTGCTCGTGCTGGCGGGCGATCGCTCGCTGACTTCCGGCATGCAGGGCCTCCTCGCGAAGCTCCCTGAGCCGCTCGATTCGCGCCTCGGTCCCCAAGACTCCTCCGTAACCTCACAGATTCCGACTCGTCAGGAGACGAGATGGCTACACCCTATTTGCAAATGTGGGCAGAAGAGGTCGCATCGACTCAGGACCTGGCCCGATCCGAACTGGACAGTCTTCCGGTTGTGGTCGCCGCCCAGCGACAAACGGCGGGCCGAGGGAGGGGTGGAGCGCCGTGGTTGTCGGCCCCCCGGGCTCTCGCGGTCTCGCTCGCTTTCCGCCCTCCAGTCGACGATCTCCGCCCTTTCTCGCTGATGGCAGGTGTGGCGGCGGCCCGTGGGCTGGAGGGTGTCAGCCTGAAATGGCCCAATGATCTGCTGACAGGCGGGGCCAAGGTGGGTGGGATCCTCGTCGAGCGCGCCGACGAACTAGTGATCGGAATGGGGGTCAACCTGTGGTGGCCGGATGCTCCTGAGGGCATGGGCGCTCTTCACGAGGATGACCCGGGACCCGGGCTCCACGCCCAAATCGCAGGGCTCTGGGCGGCGGAGTTGATGAGACTCATCGAGTTGGACGGCTGGCCGATCGACGAGTACCGATCACTGTGCTCCACGCTGGGCAAGGAGATCTCCTGGGAGCCGGAGGGTCAGGGAACTGCGATCGACGTCACAGGGGAGGGCGCCCTGAGGGTCGAGACCCCCGGTGGACCACAAACTCTCACCTCAGGGGCGATCAGGCACCTTCGGCACTAGCCGAGATCGACCTCGACCGCGGCCGGCAACGTCGTCTTGAAGAACTCGACAAGCCGGGGGTAGGCGTCGGCTGACGCGTCGGGGTCGTAGCCGTCTGCTTCGACGTCGAGGAATGAGTGACCCGCATCTTCGTAGAAGAGCCACTGGCCATGGTCGTTCCGCCGTTGCGCCTCATCGATGGTCGACGGTGCGATCAAATCGTCGGCTGCTCCGTAGAGGCCGAGCACTGGCACAGGGAGGTTGTCCAGGTACGTAGCCACCTGGTATTCGCGTTCCTCGTCGCCGGTGAGAGGGGTGTATGCGACCGCCACGGACTTGACCCAGGACCGAGTAGAGGCGCCCACGATGGCGAAACGGCCCCCGACATCGACGCCAAGGATCCCGAGATCACCGCTAACGGCCCACTGGACGTCCTCGGACACGACGAATTCGTGTATCTCGTCGAGATCCATCAATGCGCGGCGATCGGCCAGGGCCTCGTACGCCTGGTTCGGATCCCCCTTCTGTCTGTAGAAATCGAGTCCGATGGCGACCATCCCCCAGCGAGCAAACGTGCGACAGAGGTCCTTCTCGAGCCCGGAGAGGCCATCGATCGTGGGGAGCACCAGCACTACAGGAAACCGCCCGGCTACGTCGGGCCGCGCCAGGTACTGCGTGCGAAGACTCGACCCGATGGGAAGGGGCCAGCCCCCATACATGATCGGATGGGTTCCTTCGTGCGCGAGTACCGCCATCGGCGGGCAGATTAGGCCGGCGTCAGGCGCGGCGATTGCCAAAGCTTCGAGGAACCCCTGCCTAGCCTGACAACGTCTCATCCGAAGATGGCCTCATCCTCCCCTCGACACCTTGCGCCCCGTCGCGGGCTGCCAAAATGGCTGAAGATCACGATCCTCGGTCTCTTGGTGGCTGCCACCCTGGGCGCGCTCGCCGTGTTCTGGGCTCTGGACACCGGCCAGGACGTCCTCGCCCTGGCCGAAAGCGATCAAGAGGTCGTCAGCGAGCTGACTGAGGCGACCGGGGACGCCTTGACATTCCTCGTCGTTGGAAGCGACTCCCGTGAGGGCCTCGATGACCTGGCTTTCTTCGGCCGGGCGGGTGGAGAGCGGGGCGATGTGATCATGCTCGTGCATCTCGACCAGGCAACAGGTGAGGCCCGGCTGCTCTCGATCCCTCGAGATCTCTGGGTGAACATCCCGGGAAATGGTGACGGCAAGATCAATGCCGCCTACTCCTACGGCGGCCCTTCGCTGATGGTCCAGACCATCAGGGAGAATCTCGGGATCGACGTCAATCACTACGTCGAGGTGGACTTCCTCGGATTCATCGCCATGGTGGATGAGTTGGGTGGCGTCGAGATGTCGTTCCCCTACCCGGCGAGGGACGCCAAATCCGGGCTCAGTGTCGAGGCCGGAAGTCAGACGCTCGACGGCGAGCAGGCTCTCGCTTACGCTCGCTCCCGCAAGTATGAGGAGTATCAAGACGATCGGTGGGTGAGCGTCGATGCCAGTGACCTGGGTCGGACCCAGCGCCAACAGGAGGTCGTCCGCGCCATCCTCACCGAGATGAAGAGCCCAGGCTCTATCGCGGAGGCGGGGGACATCGCAGGTTCTATGGCGAAGCACATGACCATCGACGCCACGCTCGCCCACTCCTCGGTGGCCTCACTGGCATGGGATTTCCGCAGTCTCGTAACCGGGAGCATCGACGGTCAGACGCTCCCCGTGTACGGCGACACGGTCAACGGCGCTTCCGTGGTGCGGGCTGCAGAGCCGGAGGCAGCGGCGACCATCGACGGCTTTCTCTCCGGCGTTATGACCGTGGAATCCGCTCCGTTACGGATTCAGGTCCTGAACGGCAATGGCATTGCCGGGGCGGCCTCGGCTATGTCAGAGAGGCTGGCCGAGTCTGGTTTCGAGGTCGCCGGTGTTGGTAACGCCGACGACAAGGACTACGCCACCACAACGATCTTGGTCCCCAATGGGAGCATGGCGGGGGATCAAATCGTCGGGCAGATCGGTTTCGGTGTAGTTCAGATCGGTACCGTCGATAACGGTTATGACGCCGTTGTGATCGTGGGTGCCGACGCCTCCTGATCGCAACGCGTAGCGATCTACCATGGCGGATTCAATGGACATAGCAATCATCGGGGCCGGTTACGTCGGTCTCGTCACCGGGGGTGGCCTCGCCAGTCTCGGTCATCGAGTGCGTCTCGGCGAAGTGAACGCAGAACGAGTCGAACTCCTTCGCAATGGTGGCATACCCATATACGAGCAAGGCTTGCCAGACCTGTTGTCACACGCGACCGGGCGTGGCCTTCTCAGCTTCCACACCTCGAACAAAGAGGCGGTTCACGGGGCCGGCTTCGTCTTTCTCGCCCTGCCCACTCCGGAAGGGGAGGACGGTCGGGCAGACCTCGAATACGTCCATGCGGTGGTGGACGAGCTTGCCAACGAGGTCGGGGAGGACACCATTTTCGTTGTCAAGTCCACTGTGCCGCCTGGCACCGTTGCGTCGTTGCGCAAGCGGTTGGCAGACCTCGGGAGCTCGGCACGAATCGTCTCCCACCCCGAGTTCCTCCGTGAGGGGAAGGCGGTGGACGACTTCCTCGAGCCAGACCGAATCGTGGTTGGCGCCTGGGAGGAGGCCGATGCGAAGGCTGTGGTTGATCTCTACCGAAGCCTCGACGCGCCAGTGGTCATGACCGACCCGACATCGGCGGAGATGATCAAGTACGCCTCGAACGCCTACCTGGCGGCCAGGCTCACCTTCGTCAACACCCTGTCCAACGTGTGCGAGGCGGTCGGTGCCGACATCCTCGACGTTGTCCGTGGCCTGGGGATGGATCATCGGGTCGGGCCTCATTTCCTCCAGCCGGGGCCCGGATACGGAGGCTCTTGTTTCCCCAAGGACACGCAGGCTCTCATCGCCGTCGCCCAGGACGCCGGCTATGACTTCGAACTGCTCCGGGCGGTCATCGAAGCCGATGAGGAGCAGCGTCGGCGGGTGGCGGACAAGGTCCGACAGGCTGCCGGCGGTGGTCTGCGAGGGCGGCGCGTTGGCATGTGGGGCGTTGCATTCAAGGCCGGCACCGACGACGTCCGGGAGTCACCGGCCGTCCGGATCGCTTCACTGCTCCAGGCCGATGGCGCCGAGGTGGTGGCCTACGACCCCGAGGCGACAACCGATCTGCTCACGATGGCACCTGACCCAATAGCCGCGGTCACGGAGGCCGATGTGCTTCTCATCGCCACCGAGTGGCCCGAGTTCTTGACGGTGGACATGTCCCAGGTATCCAAGGTGATGCGGGGTCACCGCGTGGTGGACGCCCGCAACATCCTCGATCCGAAGAAAGTCCGGGCCGTCGGGCTCGACTACTGGGGTCTGGGCCGTCCCGGCGCCTGAGAAGGTTGTAGGTCGTAACTGGTAGGTGATAGGCCTACCTGAACATGTCCTCCTCGGGCGGTCTGACCAGGTCCCTGCCCCGTCCTTCCCCACGCGGCCCCTGGTAGCCGCGGATCAGAGCAGCGGGAATCCCATCCGCCTTTCCCATTACGAGATCGGCCGCTGCAGCCAGCTCGTCGGCGACTGCGATCTCGGTGACCTCGAGCTGACGGCCGGCCCAGTCACTGGTGCCTCTTAGATCGGTAACGGCTTCGAGGCCAGCCACCCCGATGGCGATATCGGTGAGGCCCCGGCGCCACGGTCGTCCGAACGTGTCCGAGATGATGACGGGGATGTCGATCCCGAACGAGCGATCGAGGCGGGTCCGAATCTGATGTGCGGATCGGTCCGGGTTCTCCGGGAGGAGGATCATCGTCCCTGGCTCGGCATTGGACCGGTCGACTCCGGCGTTGGCACAAATGAACCCGTGCTCTGTCTCAGCGATGATCAGGTCGCCCCGTCGCCTCACCACGGAGACGGCTTCCGATTCCACCAGACCACGTCTGAACATCTCCTCGTCGCCTTCGATCGCGACAACTCTTCCCTCTGCCTTGGAGACGATCTTGTGCGTGACAACCAACACGTCCCCGCCCTCCGGGGCCAGGGGCTGTAGCGCGGTCGTCAGGATCTCGGTGAGATCGTCGCCCGGGTGAACAGGGCCGATCCCGGTCAGGGCGAAGATCTGAAGGGTCACAGGCTCAGTATCGCCCGGGCAAGTGTGGCGGCATTGGACCGGTCGGCGATCCGGGTCTCGAGTGCCACCACGTTGACACCATCGATGTCCCGTGCATCGTCGCTGTCCGTGATGTCGACCACCAGCGTGTCGATCAGGCCCCGGTAGGAGGCGACCACGGCACTCGACCCGGATCCGAGACCCAGATCTGCCATCACCACATCGGCCGGCCCTTTTAGGGCTCGACCGCCGATCAGTGGGCTGACCGCCATCACATGAGGGTGCCGCCGCACGGCCTGCGCTATCGACTCGATTGCGAGGATCGGCCAGATCGACAATGGGGGATTGGACGGCCCGATCACCAACAGGTCGGCGCCGTCGATCGCCTCGATGACGCCGGGGGCGGCGTTGGCGTCCGCATCGCCTTCGAAATCGAGCTTCTTCACGTGGTCGCGGTGACCGCGATCCACGAAATACTCACGGAAGGTGAGTCTGCTCCCGTCCGTCGTCGTGATCATTGTCCGAACCGGGTCGTCCGAGGCAGGCAGCACCGTGGATCGAATCGCGAAGCCTGCGCGAACGGAGTCGGTCACCTCGGTCAAGGTGTGACCCTGGGCCAGGCCGTGGCTGCGATAGATCTTGAGAGCCAGGTCGAGATCGCCCAGTTGAAATCGGTTGTCGACACCGAATCGAGCCAATTCGGTGTTAGCGATGAAGGTGTCATCGGCCCGCCCCCAGCCATGTGGCCCTTCGATTCCCGCCAGCGTGTACACCATCGTGTCGAGGTCGGGTGACACATACAGTCCGTGGATGGGGAGGTCGTCCCCGACATTCACCACCACGGTGAGATCGACATCATCGAGCGAGTCGAGACCGCGCCCGAGCCGGGCACCACCAACCCCGCCGGAGAGCTCAACGACCCTGGTCACGACGTTCGATATTGCTCAGTGGCGCGCTCCGGTTCACAATGTCCTCCCGCATGACAAGTGTTTCAGCTCCGCAGATCGCGGACGAATCGACACCCCTGGTGCCACCGGGCGCGCCCCGCGTGAAAGTGATCGTCACCATGGTGGAAGGCGCCGACCTCGAGGCAGCCCTGGCCACCGTGGAGCGGCAAGTGTATGAAGGCATTCACGACGTCGTGGTCATCACTGACGAGAATCGTGACGTGCCGGTAGGAGTGAGCCGGATGGCGACGCTGGAAGAGGCCATTGCACTCACGGGCGCCGAGGTGGACTATCTCTGGATCCTGCACTCCGATGCCAGGCCCCGGCCCGATGCGCTGGCGGCTCTGGTCTCGGAACTCGACCGTAATGATGCGTCCCTCGGCGGGTCCAAGTTGCTCTTGGCTGGGACCCGGGACGAGTTGGAGTCGATCGGGAGTGCCACAGACGTGTTCGGCGACCCATTCACAGGTCTCGACGAAGGTGAGATCGATCTCCAGCAATACGACGTCGTGCGTGAGGTCGCCTTCGTGTCCTCGGTATCGATGCTCGTGCGACGGGACCTCGCCCAAGGGCTTCGCGGCCTCGATGTCCTCCTCGAGCCGGTGGCTGCCGGGCTCGACTTCTCGCAACGGGCCCGTCTGGCTGGAGGAAGGGTGATCACCGTGCCCTCGTCGGAGGTCTATCACCAGGCCCGATGTGAGGAGAGGGCAGGCGGATGGCGGGAGGAAGCCGGCCGTTTGCGGGCCATGCTCAAGGCGTATCGCGCGATCACGCTGCTCTGGGTCGTCCCTTTCGAGATCCTCGTTTCGGTTGTCGACTCGGTGGCCAACCTGATCCTTTTCCGCTGGAGGGTGGGCGCACGCCACCTCATGTCCTGGCTTTGGAATATCAGGCATCTGCCTTCGACGATCGGCGAGCGCCGGCGCTTCCGGCAGGTTCGGGCCGTTGGTGACGAGGAGCTGTTCAGGTTCCAGTCGAGGGGCTCGGTACGACTGCGAGAAGTCGGTTCTGAGATCACCGATCGTGTGCTCTCCGTCTTCGATGATGACCAGGCCCTTGCGCGCGGGACCAGGAGGATCTGGTCGAGCCCCGGGATCTGGGGCGCCCTTCTCGCCGCTGCCGTCGTCCTCATCGCTTCGTGGTCGATCTTCTTCAATGGGGTTACCAACGCCGGCTTCAAC
>JARDZU010000036.1 GCA_029240695.1 Acidimicrobiia bacterium
GTGTGGGCCAGTTGATGCATGATGGCCTCGGGGTCGACCGCATCCGGCAGCCGGCCCGCGAAGCGGCGCACCTCTTCGTCAACGGCGAGCTCGGCATCGTCGACGATGGCAGCAATGACCATTCCGACTCGGTAGGGCGCGTTGAGGCGGGCCCACGCCGAGGCTGCCTCTTTGGCAACGAGCTCCTCCAGATCGGGTCTGGACCGCCTCTGGACCGCCGTTGCGATGTCGTCAATGCCCATGTAGACGATGGCCGGATGGCTTCGATAGCGGTCGAACCCTGGAGGCATGCCCAGGTCTATGAGAAGGAGCGGCTCGGTCCTCCTGACCAGGGCGGCATTGACTTCGTCGTTGTGGAACAGTTGGACGCGCCCGGGAACGGTCGAGATCAACACCGGGAATTCCCCGAGGGCCTGGAGAGTCTGCTCCCACGGCTGGGTGTCGTGGCCGGCGACCACGGCGGGGCGCCTGGAGAACAGAGTCACCGAACCTGGCGGCAACAGCTCGGCGGTCGCCCGAGCCATCGCACCCGCCCCGAGGATGGCAACACGTTCCTCGCTCCTGGCCGTGGTGGCAGCAGCCGAGGCCATCGACGCCACTTCCCCGCCAAGATGCCGTCGCACGCCGCGTCCAATGCCCACTGCTGCCCCGAGCGACCGGGCCAGGTCGCCATTTCCCGTGGCCCCTTCGCTGAAAGCCGATACGCCCTGTCGAAACTGGCTGAAAACCTCGCTCTCCCCAAGGGCCGGCGACTCGAGCCCAGCAGCCAGACGACACATGTGGAGAAACAAGTCACCATCTGTGCGAAGGACGCCGCGGCCGGACATCGAATCCTCTCCGTAGATGGATTTGAGCACATCCGAAGAGTCGTCCGGCGGGCCAGGCCATACGATCTCGACCCTCAGGCAAGTAGAGAGCAGGAATGCCTCCTGGCCGGCGGCGCGGAGTGTTCGATGCAATCCCCGAAGGGACCCCCCCTCAAATGACAGGACAGCGCGGTCGCCTGATGGCACCACGGGGTGCGCGAAAGAAAGGCCGGTCAGGCGCGGCACGTCCTCGTCGCCCTGCCAGTCGTCGCCATTGCCGCCGGAAAATAGGTTTGCGGTTGTTCGACAGCGAGTCGGCAACTATCCGACGCGGAGTCGGATCAGTTCCTACAACTCCATCCGGCCAGCCAGGGCCCGACCAAGAGTCAGCTCGTCGGCGTAGTCGAGGTCACCGCCGACGGGGAGCCCCGATGCCAGCCGCGTCACCTTGACCCCGAGCGGCTTGAGCTCACGGGCCAGGTACATCGCAGTGGCGTCACCCTCGACCGTGGGGTTGGTGGCCACGATCAACTCTGCGATCGCCTCGCTCTCGATGCGCTCTCGGAGCTCGCCAATCCTCAGCTGCCCCGGACCCACCCCGTTGATCGGTGAAAGCGAGCCGCCGAGCACGTGATAGAGACCACGGAACTCCTGGGTGCGCTCGACGACAACGATGTCCTGGGGACGTTCCACGACACAGACCATTGAACTGTCACGCCGCGTGTCGCGGCAGATCACGCATTGATCGCCGGCCGCGACGTTGAAGCAGCGATCGCAGAGCGTCACCTGGTCTCTCATGTCGTTGATTGCGGTGGCCAGACGTCGTGCATCGGCTTCCTCGACGGCGAGAAGATGAAAAGCGAGACGCTGCGCCGTCTTCTGCCCGATACCGGGGAGACGGGACATCTCGTCGATGAGACGCTGTACCGGGCCTTCGAACATCAACCCAGCAGGCCGCCGAGGCCGAGACCGCCGGTGAGGCCCCCCAGCTCCTCTGAAGCGGCATTCGACGCGGCTTCGAATGCTTGGCGAACCGCGGCCAGCACCAGGTCCTGAAGCATCTCCACGTCGTCGGGGTCGACCACCTCAGCCGAGATAGTTATGTCCACCAGCTCCTGAGACCCGGTGACCGTGGCCACCACCATCCCGCCGCCGGCCGATCCTTCGAAGGTCCTCCCGGCCAGATCCTTCTGGGCCGCGGCGAGCTGCTCTTGCATCTTTTGTGCCTGCGCCATGATTTGACGCATGTCGGGTTGACGGTTCATCCCCACAAACGGTAGTGGGCTATTCGTCCACTACCTCGGCGCCGAGCTCGGAGGCAAGGAGTGAGGTCGGGTCGGTCGACCCCGCTGGCCGCTCCTCGAGCTGGTCCATGTCGATCGTCTGCTCGGCCGTACCGTCGGCAACGCTTTCCCTGAGCCCGAATCTGACCCTGACGGTCCCGCCAAGCAGGTCGCCGGCTCGGGTGGCGACGATGGCTGCGACCGCGTCGTCCTCCTGCAATGACTGGAGATGAAATCCGTGGGGCACCCCGAGGACGATGACATTGCCTTCGACCGCGGCGGGTACAGCCTCTCTGAAGAAAGCCCACCGTCTGGCCCCCAACACGTCTCGCAAGGATCCAAAGAGACCGGGCCAGACCTTCTGAAGTTGCTCGAAGGAAACATCGATGGCAGGGGCATCCGGTGCCGCCGGCTCTGACGCTTTCTCCACCTCACCATTGCCGCTCTCGACCGTAGCCGGAGGCACAGCGTCCGGCGCCTCCACGACCGCTGGCGGGGCTGCCGCTTTGGTCGGAGGCTCGGGCGTTGGGCCCGCTGCACTAGGCGCCGGAACCGGGTCGGGCTTGCCCAGACGCCGCTCGATTCGCTCTACCCGTGAGAGCAAGGCCTCGGCATCGCTCGACGTCTCCGGACGGGTGAGTTTGATCAGGGCCAATTCCGTCATCAGCCTCTCCTCGCGCCCCTCGCGCAGTCTGACCAGGGCGTCACCGAGGAGATCCACTGCCCGCAGCACGTCGGCGGCCGACACCAGCTGTGCTGCCTTGCGCCACGACTCATAGACATCGGCGGGTTCGTCCGAGATCTCGGCGAGGTTTGGCGCGTAGTGGGCCAGGAACGCGCCTCGGAAGAAGGAGACCGACTCGGCGACGAACCTTCTGAGGTCGACACCGTCGGCGGCGAGCTCGGCCACCAGCTCCAGCGCGGCTTTGGCGTCCTGCTCGGCGACTGCTTCGACCAGGCGCATGAACGCCTCGGAATCGGCCAGCCCGAGGGCCCGTCTCACCCCGGCGACATCCACCGAGCCGGCCCCGAGAGCGGCCACCTGCTCCAGTAGTGACAGTGAGTCACGCACAGACCCGCCGGCATGACGTGAGATGGCGATCAGGGCCGCGGGGTCGGTCTTGTAACTCTCCCGATCGGAAATGAGGCTGAGGTGACCCGCCAGCTCCTCGATCGGGACAGGGTGGAAGTCGAAGCGCTGGCTGCGGGAGCGAATCGTGTCGAGCAGCTTGTAGGGCTCGGTTGTGGCCAGAACGAAATGGACGTGCTCGGGTGGCTCCTCGAGAGTCTTGAGCAGCGCGTTACCGGCAGCCTTCGACAGCATGTGGGCCTCGTCGAGGACGAACACCCGCTTCGACGTCGCCGATGAGGCCACCGTCGTCACGCTCACCTTGATGTCCCGGATGTCATCGACCGAATTGTGCGAAGCGGCGTCCAACTCGAGAACGTCGAGGGAGGAGCCCTCGGTGATGGCGACACAGCTGGGGCACACGTTGCAGGGGGCGCCGTCTGGCCCTCGGTTCACACAGTTGAGTGCCTTGGCCAGGATTCGCGCAGTGGTCGTCTTGCCTGTGCCACGGGGCCCCGTGAACAAATAGGCATGGGCCACGCGCCCGTCGGCCACCTCTCGTGCCAGCGTGGTGGTGACGTGGCCCTGACCGATGACGTCATCGAAGGTCTGGGGCCGGTACTTGCGATAAAGGGCCTGGTACTCCACCGACTCCTACGGTAACCGAGGCGTGGGACACGGGACAGGGAGATGGAAGTCTCGGATGCGGATGCGCCGTGAGGTTTCGTGTTCACTTGCTCCGTCGAACCGTCGATACTTGCCCACGTGACCCAACCGCTGATCGACGACGCCTCGACTGACACTCACGGGGCGCTTCCAGCCGTGTGGGCCAAGGGTCTCGTTCGCCGATTCGGCAAGACGGTGGCAGTCGATCACGTCGATCTGTCGATCAAACCGGGCGAGTTCTACGGGCTTCTCGGTCAGAACGGTGCAGGTAAGACGACAACCATCAAGACCATCGTCGGACTGCTGCGACCGGACGAGGGCACTGTCGGAATAGGGCAATTCGACACATGGAGGAACCCGACCGAGGTCAAGTCCCGGATCGGGGTCTTGCCCGAGGAGTTCAACCTCTACGAGCGGTTGACCGGTGCCGAACTGCTCGATTTCACCGCAGCGATGCATGGCCTCGACCGCGAGGAGGCGGCAAGGAGGCGAAACGAGCTGCTCGATCTCCTCGACCTGCTCGAAGCGGGTTCGAAGATGGTGGGCGACTACTCGCGGGGAATGCGGAAGAAGATCGCCCTCGGTGCCGCCATCATCCATCGGCCGCCGGTGCTGTTCCTCGATGAGCCGTTCGAGGGCGTCGACGCGGTGTCGGCCCGGCTGATCCGTCGTCTCCTCCAACAGGCTGCCCAGGGCGGCACGACCATCGTCTTCTCCTCACACGAGATGCATCTGGTGGAGAAGCTGTGCACCAGGATCGGGATCATGGTGGCGGGCAAACTCACCGTCGAAGAGACGCCCGAGGGACTGTGCCGAAGGATGGGTGTCGACAACGTAGAAGACGCCTTCATCGCCGCGGTGGGCGGGCGGACACCGGACTCGTCGTGGTATTCAAACTCGTAGAGCTCAAGGCTCGTCTCACCTGGAACGGATTTCGCCACGACCGACAGCGGCGGATCGGCCTCCCGGTTGCAACGATCCTCCTCGGGTGGCTCGGGCTCTGGTTGGCCCAGGCCCACTATCGAAACATCGTCCTACTTCAGCAGTCCGATCCAGCGGCTCTCCCCCACTATCTGGCCTGGACCGCTCTCATCGCGTTCATCGTGTGGGTGACCCTCCCCGTCATCATCTTCCCGCTCGATGAGAACCTCGACCCACAGCAGCTTGCCATCCTTCCCCTCACCCCGACTCAGTTGGTCACCGGGCTCGCGGCTTCCAGCCTCGTCGCCCCATCGACGATCGTTCCGCTAGCTCTCCTCGCCGCCAATGCCGTCGCCATCGGCGGAGCCTGGTGGATGTCCATACCCGCCTCCCTCGTCTTCCTCGCGTTGCTCGCCGTCGGGGGCCAGTTGTTCTCGGCCTCCGTCTCGGCCGTTCTCCGTACCCGCCGCGGACGGGATATCGCCACCTTCTTGATCCTCGGTCTGGCCGCCGGGTCGTTCTTCGCGTATCGCGTCGTTGGCGACACCGTGGCGGAACTAGGTCTGGCCGGAGCGGTGACTTCGACGCCGATCAGTGGCTGGTGGGCCCTGCTCCCACCGGTAGCGGCTCAGAAGGCAATCTTCGACGTATCGACTGGCGATGTCGGGTCGGGCCTCCTGGCGCTCGCCGCTGCATCGGCCGGTCTCATCGTCCTCGCGGCGACCTGGCGCCGTCTGCTCGGATGGCTGCTGTCGACACCGGTCCAGCAGAGCAAACCAGCTGCGCGTGCTCGCCGGGGAGGCATGACCATCGGCCCGTGGGGTGTGGTCCCGACCATGGCCCGCAAGGAGCTGCGCTTCTACATACGTGATCCCCGACAGCGTCTGGTGTGGACCGGCACAGTCATCTTCGTCGGCCTCGCCATCGGCGGGGCAGTCATGAACGCCACCGGGTTCTTCGATCTGAGAGATCGCGCTTGGGCCCCGCTGATAGCCCCGATCCTCGTCCTGTTCGTTGGGCTTCCCATTGCCCTCAACCTGTTCGGGTGGGAGCGAAATGCCGCCAGCTATCTGTTCGTTCTCCCGCCCAAGCCCCATCAAATCCTTCTCGGGAAGAACCTGGCGGTCGCTGGAGGGCTCGCCGTAGAGACCACCGTGCTCACGCTCGGCCTCGCCTTCTTCACGGGCCAGTGGACCTGGGTCTGGCTCGTGGTCCCACTGACCGTGGCAGCCATCGGATGCCAGCTCGCCGTGGGGAATCTGGTCTCCGTGCTGACCCCACTTCGCCTCCCACGGGAGGGAACGGACGTGTTCGCCCAATCGACCGAGCAGGGTTGCCTCGCAATCGTCAGCCAAACGGTCTCATTCTTCGCCATCGGGCTCCTGCTGGTCCCACCGGCGGCGGTCGTCGTCCTGACGGTTGACTTCAGTCAGGCCATAGACCCCTGGGTGGCGGTCGTGGCTGCCATCGCCTGGGGGTTGGTCCTCTATGGCGTCTCCTTGTTCGTCTCCAGCCGTCTTCTGCGCCGCCGGATGCCCGAAGTGCTCAACTGGGTACAGGTGGTCTGACCAACCATCTGGCGCGGAGATCTCCGGTTATAGGTCGAGATCTCCGCGCCAGAATGGAGATACATGCTGAGAAAGACCCGTTTGGACCGGGAGCGACTGGAACACGAGCTGCTCGCCCCCGAGGCCACCAAGGCGTCCGAGTCGGTTGGTCGGGAGGAGGACGAGGAGCCCGACGAGTTCCGCACTGCATTCGAGCGGGACCGGGACCGAGTCGTCCACACCAAGGCCTTCCGCCGTCTCAAGCACAAGACCCAGGTTTTCCTCAACCCAGACGGTGACCATTTCGTCACCCGGATGACCCACACCATCCAGGTGAACCAGGTGGGGCGCGCGATGGCCCGGGCCCTTGGCCTCAACGAGGATCTCACCGAGGCGATATGCCTCGGCCACGACGTCGGCCATTCACCATTCGGGCACACCGGCGAGGACGCGCTGAGCCCGGTGATCGGGGAAAGCTGGCTCCACTCGGCGCACGGGGTGCGCACGCTGACGCTCATCGAGCCACAGAACCTCACCGGAGAGGTGCTCGACGGGATCCGCGCACATTCCTGGCGAATCGACCCGCCCCCGTCGACACCGGAGGGCATGTTGTGTCGGTTCGCAGACCGGATCGCTTATCTCACCCACGACGTGGCCGACGCGCTGCGGGCCAACGTCATCGAGTACCACCAGATACCCACCCGGGCTCTGACCACTCTCGGAGCGACCTCACGAGAGTGGATCGGGTCCCTCGCCACTTCGGTCATCGAGGCCAGCGCCGAATCAGGCCAGGTCGAGATGGGCGATCATCATCTGCAGGTGATGGACGAGCTACGGGAGTTCATGTTCGCCCGGGTCTACCTGACGCCCGAGAGCGAGATGCAGAAGCAGAAGGCGATAACGGTCATCCAGGACCTCGTCGGCTATTTCACCGACCATCCCGCCGAGGTACCCGATTCAGCCACGGTTCCAGACGCCGGCGAGCTCGACCGGGCGGTGGATTACGTGGCCGGAATGACCGATCGCTTCGCACTTCATACCCACGACCGGCTGTTCCGGCCAACACTTCTCGACTGAGGGATTCCCCACGCTCAGGCCCTGAGCGGGTCGCGGAGGCGGAAGAAACGCCGTCGCCGTCTCGGCTTCGGCTCTTTGTTCGCCTTGTTGGCCTGCTTCACCTCACGCACGAACCTCGCGTGCTCGGCCTCCCTCATACGCTCCGCCAACACCGCATTCACATGATCGTTTAGCAAGTAAGTCATCGTGTTTTCCCCTTTGTCGATGCCCGTGGTGGCACAACGCGAAGGTACGACAAGCCCGATCTGATGGAATCGGTGGGATTACCTAGATGTGGGGCGCGGGGCTGCCTATATGGGCAGCGCTGTCACCTATCGACCAATCCGGCATCACGTGCCATTGACGCCGCGTCCGAACGACTGTTGGCGCCTAGCTTGCCGAGGATGGCCGAAACGTGGTGATCTACCGTTCGGTTCGAGACGAAGAGCCGGTCGGCAATCTCGGCATTGGTCATGCCCTCGGACAGATGGCGAAGCACTTCCAGCTGGCGCGATGTCAGGCCGAAGGGGTTGTCCCGCGTGGTCCTTGTTGGTCCCCTGGGGACTCGATTCACTCCCGCCTCAGCAAGCTCTGAGCGAAGCCGGGCCGCCACCGGAAGGGCGCCGAGATCGTCGAAGATCCCCAGCGCCTCGATCCGAGCATCGGTGTCTCCATGACTCAGGGCTACGGCCCGGTCATAAGGAATACCGCGCTCCTTCCAGAATGAGGCGGCTCCCTCCCAGTCCCCGTCGCCGGACAGACGATATGGCTCAGGTGCGATGTCGGGCATCTGGTCGACCTCACCGATCAAACGGAGCCAGAAGGCGAGCTCCCCTGCCATCCAGGGAGAGTCGCGGTCGATGCACTCGGCCAAGATCTCGCGCAGCTGGGGAAAGATCGACTCATCGAGCTTGCCCCCGATCCAGACGTACTCGGCCAATGAAATCGCTGCAGGGGTGGTCCGCTGGACCTCGTTGGCCTGAAGAGAGCGTTCCCAACCATCCATCAGGTGCGTCTTGGCATCCGGCTCGCCTCGGCGAGCCTGCAGGCGACCAAGCAGGGTGCTGGCGACGATGTTGGCCGTGCCCAGCTCGGCAAGGGTGTCGAGCACGAAGCAAACCTTCGCTTCAGCTTCCGCCCAGTTCCCCCTCATCTCGTCTATCAGGGCCAGCTCCCCGGTCACATAGGCATCGAATGAGGCGATCTCTCGATCAATCGAGAGCTCGTGGGCCCGCCCTGCCCACAATTCGGCAGTGGCGAGGTCGCGGTGATAGATCGCGCCCCAGCTGATGTTCACCGCCGCTCGGATCTGGTCGTGGCTGGAATGGATGTCGGCAGACATGGCGTAGCTCTCTTCGAGCTCCTCCATGCCTTCCGGGTACCGGGGGATGGACTTGGCAGTTCCGATGTTGTTGAGGGCGTGGGCCCGGGGCTGGCTCGGCCCCTCGCCGGCCACCGCCAGGGCTTTCTCGCCGTACCAGAGCGTCCGCTTCTCGTCACCGGCGAGCATCGCCAGCTGTGAGATGGCTGAGTATGCGGTCGCTAGCGGGAGCCCACCGACCGACTCGAGGACCGAGGCCGCCTCGTTGGCCATCTCTGTGGCAAGAGCGCGACGATTCCTCACCCAAGCGATTCGGCTACCGATCAGCAGCGAGTTCCCCAGCTTCTCTGGATCGCCCAGTCTTCGTCGAATGCCTATCCCGATCTCGATTATCTCCTCGGCCCATCCAATCTCACTGCCCAGGTATTCCTCGAAGGCCCATAGGTCGTAGTGGTCGGCGCACATCTCAGGTTCCAGCTGGTCGAGGTACGGCTCGAGGGCTCGCAGGTGAGCGACCGCCTCGTTGTGGCTCTCCATCGCCGCCGCTCGCCGGGCAGCACGTGGGGCCAGACGCACCAGAGCATCGACATCGCCACCGACCCGGGCGTGGTGGGCGGCCCGTGACACGTCGTAGCCGAGGTCCTCCACCGCCCGAAGAACCTCGAGATTTATCTCCCGTCTCCTGATCTGGGGAAGATCGGTCTCGACCGAGCGACGGGCGAGCTCATGACGAAACGTGAGGGCATTCTCCTTGAGAACAACCACCCCCGCCGCCTCCGCCTCACTTGCAGCCTCCTCCGAGGGCCCGAGAACAGAGTCCACCAGCTCCAGCTCGGCCCGGCCTGGCACGACCGAGACCAGATCCACAAGAGCCCGGGAAGCCGGAGAGAGACGAGAGACCCTCCCCATGACGGCGTCCCGCACCGAGCCCGGAACCGACTCGTGCTCAGAGCCGAGGACCTCGGTCAAGAAGAAAGGGTTGCCCCCGGTCAGCTCCCACAAACCGTCAGTGGACCCTCCTGCCTCCGATGCCAACTCGGACACCGCTGCCGGAGAGAGAGGAGTCAGGGTGATCCGCTCCAGGGCTGAAGCAGCGATGTCGGACAGGGCCACCCGCAGGGGACGGTCGCCTGGTACCTGCCCGTCTCGATAGGTGAGCACCAGCAGGCCATGGCTCCGGTCGATCCGCCTTCCAAGGAACTTGATCATGTCGAGTGTGGCCTCGTCGGCCCAATGGATGTCCTCGATGACGACAACAGTGGGCCGCAGCGACCGGGACATGAGCTCGAGGACGAGCGCGAACACCTCGTAGCGATCCTGACCTCGGAGAGCTTCGCCCAGTGAGGGTTCGTCGAGGGCCATGTCCCAGATGGGTCCCAGGGGCCGGGCGGTGAGAAGATCGTCGCAACCGCCCCAGAGAACGTGGGCGTCCTCCAAGTGGGAATCGGTGAAGACGCGAACCGCCGACGTCTTGCCGATACCGGCCTCTCCGCGGACCAACACCGCCCGCCCACCGCCGTCTCTTGCGGTGGCTAGCAACTTCTCAAGACGCTGGAGGGCGTCGTCGCGTTCCAACAGTTGCATGGTCGAAAGATGGTAACGAGAGGGCGGTTTAGCTCCCATGGGGGACCACCCCTATCCTCCGATCGGTGCTCGCCCTGAAAGACCTGCACAAGCGTTACGACGACGTCGTGGCCCTCGCCGGGTGCACTTTGCAGGTCGACAGGGGCCGAATGCTCGGTTTTCTCGGTCCCAACGGCGCCGGAAAAACCACTGCCATGCGCACCATCTTCGGCTTGGTCACGCCCGACTCCGGTGAGGTCACATGGGACGACGGGCCAATAGGCATCGAGCAGAAACGCCGATTCGGCTATATGCCGGAGCAGCGAGGTCTGTACCCCAAGATGAGGGCACAGGAGCAACTGGCGTATCTGGGACGGCTCCGGGGGATGGACGCGAAGGCAGCCTCCGCTTCCGCCGATGCTTGGCTGGAGCGTCTCGGGCTGGCCGACCGTCGGATGGACCGGGTCGAGGTGCTCTCCCACGGCAACCAGCAACGCGTGCAGCTAGCGGCGGCCCTGGTACATGATCCCGAGCTCTTGGTCATGGACGAGCCGTTCAGCGGACTCGATCCGATCGCAACCGAGACCATGGCCGACATCCTCCGCGAGCAGGCGGAACACGGCAAGGCTGTGGTGTTCTCCTCACATCAGCTCGACCTGGTCGAGGACATCTGCGAGGAGGTGGCCATCATCAACGCCGGGCAAATAGTCGTCGAGGGGGACGTGCGTGAGCTGAAGGATGCCGCTCCGATCCGCCACCTCGAAGTCGAGCTCGACGGGGAGATCGGGGACCTATTCGATGGTCTCGAAGGGGTGCGCCAGATCCGATCGGATGATCACATCCACACCGCCATCATCGACTCCGGGACCGACGTCAGGGGGTTTCTGTCCAGGGCTCAGGCGATCGGACAGCTTCGTCACTTCGCGTATACGACACCGTCGCTGTCCGACCTGTTCCGGGAGGCCGTCAAGTGAGCTCGATGGGAACCGTGTGGCGTATCGCGCTGCGAGAGATCCGCGAGCACGGACGGTCGAAATCGTTTCTGGTCACGACATCGGTGACTTTCCTCCTGGTGGCCGCCCTGGTCGTGGTCCCGGGGCTCATCGGCGGGGGCACCGAGGAATCCACCGTGGGCGGCGTCGGCACGGGCAACGAGCCGATAATTACCGCTGCCGAGCAACTCGGCAATGCCTCCGACGAGCCCGATGCCGAGCCATCGGTTTCGATAGACCTGCAGGAATTCGAGGATCGTGAGACGGCCGAGACCGCCCTCGATGAGGGCGAAATCGACGCCATCCTCATCGACGGGTCGGAAGTGGTCGTCGAAAGTGTTGGAGGCTTTGGCGAGTCGAGCCTGCTCAGCCTCCTCCAGCAAGGAGCTGCTTCGGTCGAGTTGGAGGCCGTCGTCGCCGAAGGTGGCCAGGCTGCGGCCGACGTCATCGAAGTAATGACGTCGGATCCTCTGGAGACCACGACTCTCACGGGTCCCGAAGCCGGTGACGAGACCCGGGGAGCGGTGGCGTACGCCGGGCTTCTCCTCCTCTATATCGCCGTCTTGCTCTACGGGAACTGGATGCTCGCCGGCGTGACCGAGGAGAAGTCCAATCGAGTGGTCGAGGTTCTTCTGTCGAGCGTCAAGCCTTGGCAGATCCTCGCCGGGAAGATCATCGGGATCGGCTCACTCGGCATCGCCCAGTTCGCCGGGACCATCCTGGTGGCCTTCCTCGCCGTCAATCTCACCGGTGCCATCGAATTGCCAAGTCTCGACGTGGTAGTGGTGGCCAACCTCATCTTCTGGTTCATCCTCGGCTTCCTCCTCTTCGCGGTGATGTACGGCGCGGCAGGATCCTTGGTCAGTCGTATGGAGGATGCCCAGAACGTTGCCTTCCCAATGTCGATGATCGCTGTGGCCGGTTTCTTCGTGTCGATCGCGGCGCTCGGGGATCCTGATGGCACAGTTGCCGTGGTCGGCACCTTCATCCCCTTCACGGCGCCCTTCGTAGTCCCGGTCAGGGCTTCTCTCGGGGCTATCCCGGCGTGGCAATACATCGCGTCAGTCGTGATCACGGTCGCCACGATCGTCGGTCTGGTGCTGGTAGCCGGTCGGATCTACGCCGGCGGCCTGCTCAGGTTCGGAAGCAGGGTCAAGCTCAGGGAGGCCTGGCGCTCGGCCGAGACCTAGAGTCGACGGTCCATGGCCTACGACGAGGCACTGGCGTCTCGGGTTCGGGAGACCTTGGGCGAGAACCCCGAGATCACTGAGCGGAAGATGTTCGGGGGGATCGCCTTCATGCTCTCCGGCAACATGGCGGTCGGAGTCAGCAAGGACGACCTCATGGTCCGGATCGACCCTGACGACCAGGACGAGGCGTTGGCGCAATCGGGTGTCCGCGTCTTCGACATGACCGGGCGCCCCATGAAAGGCTGGATCCTGGTCGCCCCCGAGGCCACCGAAGACGACGCCGCCCTGCTGAGATGGGTAGAGGCCGGGCTCGACTTCGCCGGATCCCTCCCACCCAAATAGGCTCACCGGGTGGGCTACGAGCACATCGAGATCGAGAGGGACGGTCATCTCGCCACCCTCTGGATAAACAGGCCCGAGAAGCTGAATGCGATGTCGGCGGACATTTGGAGGGACATCCCTGCGGCCATGGCCGAGATCGATGCGGACGACTCGGCCCGGGTAGTGATCCTGGCGGGTCGTGGCCCGGCGTTCACGGTCGGTATCGACATCGAGCTCCTCGCGTCGTTGCAACCGGGAGCCGGTTCAAGGGCCGAGATCAGCATGAACGTCTATCGCACCATCAAGGACCTGCAGCGCACCGCTAGCTGCCTCGCCCAATCACCCAAGCCGGTCATCGCAGCGGTCCATGGGTATTGCCTAGGAGGCGGCATGGACCTGATCACCGCGTGTGACATTCGTGTTGCCTCAGAGGACGCAACCTTCTCGGTACGCGAGACCCGGATGGGGCTGGTCGCCGATGTGGGGTCTTTGCAGCGTCTGCCGGCCATCGTCGGGCCGGGCCACACCGCCGAGCTCGCCTACACGGGCAAGGACATCGACGCTCCCCGGGCATTGAAGATCGGCCTGGTCAACGCTGTGCTTCCTTCGGCAGACACCGCCCTCCAAGCTGCCAGAGAGACTGCGGCCGAGATCGCCGATAACTCGCCACTCGTCGTCCGCGGCATCAAGCAAGCTCTCGCCGCCAACGAGGGGCAAACGGTGGAGCAGGCTCTGGACAAGGCGGCACAGTGGAACGCCGCCTATTTGATCTCGAACGATCTGACCGAAGCGATCACCGCCTTCGTCGAGAAGCGGAAACCGGGCTTCACCGGCACCTGATTGGAACCAACCGGCAATTCGCCGGCGTTCATCTGATTCAATGAAAGGATCGATTTGAGGTCACGACCCGCCCTCGCCGTCCTCGCCGTCTCCGTGCTCGTCCTGGGTGCCTGCGGCGAGGATGCCGCCTCGTCGACGACCACGACCACGGTCCTCGAGACAACGACCTCGTCACTTGCCACCACGACCACAGCGTCGCTGGCGACCACGACCAGCACCCCGGCTGCGACGACCACCTCCACACCGGCGACCACCTCTACCAGCGGCAGTTCAGAATTGCCCGGCGAGCCGACCGTCTTCGGACCGGTCGCGGGCGACACCCTGGCGGTGGTCGGTGTTGCCCACGATGATGTTCTGAATCTGCGGGCAGCCCCAGGGGCGGACCAGGAGATCCTGGAGGGGATCCCACCAACGTACGAGGCACTGACCGCCCTCGGCCAGACTCGGGAGTTGCCAGGCTCGCTCTGGATTGGTGTCGATTACGAGGGCATCGAGGGCTGGGTGAACCTCAGCTTCATCGGGTATCTGGGCGACACCACCGACATCACCAATACCGTGAGCGAGCAACTCGGCGGGACTCCTGGTGCGGAGACGATGCTCGAACTCGGATTGCTCGTTGCGGAGGGCATTGCCGGCGACTCTTCGGCTGACATCGTGATGAGCGTGGCACCCACCGTGGGGGATCTCGGGGAAGTCACATTGGACGTCACAGGCTTCGAAGATGACTCCGTTCGTGGAAGCAGGCTCCACGTATTCGGCCAGCCGATCGACGAGGCCTTCTTGCTCGCATCCGTCGAGGGAACCGTCATCTGCGCTCGGGGTGTCGACGACGGCGCCTGCGTCTGACCCCGGAGTGGAGAAGGTCGGTAGGACTTTCGGCCCTGTCCTCGGGTCTTATGGCCCTCGTGCATTTCTTCACAAGGACCGAGGATGAACAGGTAAGGCAGTTGGTCCTACAAGGAGGCACCCAAATGACTGCTATCGACAGGGAGAAGCTGGTCGCTACGGAAGAGATCAGCCCTCCGCGCAAGCCTTTCGTCCTTCTCACCGCCGCCATCCTGAGCCTGGCCGTCGGGCTCGGCTCGTTGGCCGGTGGCATCTTCGGTGCCTGGTACACCTGGGACCAGGCAGTGGCCCAGGATGTGACCACACCCGATGACGCCGTGATCCCGGAGACACCGGTGAGAGGCCCATTCACGATGTGGGCACAAGCCGACATCATCACCCACCACCAGCTCGACAACACCGAGGGCCTCTACTACTCCCAGATGCCCCGGGAAGTCCCGATGGTCGATGAGAACGGCGCAGCCGTCCTCGACGAGAACGGCGAGCAGGTCATGGGGCCCAACGAGGCCAGGGCATCCTGGATCCCCGCCACCACCCTGACCACGACTCTCGGGCTGGGAATCGTCTCCTACGCACTGTCCGCCTTCGCGGTAGTGATCGGGTTGACCCTGATGTTCACCGGCTACGTGTTCCTCTACATCCGCAAGAGGGCAGTCCTCCTGTAGGAACCAACGCCTCGCGGATGAAGGATCAGGCCGCCGCACCGGGGGCCTGATCCGCGTGTTACCGATCCTGGCGCAGGAGTGTGCGCAACGCCGAGTTCTTGTAGATGTTGGAAAACTGATTCCACTGGCGCTTCTTGTCCACGAGTTGCACGCTGGTCTCGACCACCGGGCTCACCACCTCGAAATTGGCGGCGACCTGGGTCAATGTGTGGGTCCAGATCTGGTCCTCCATCCGGGACGTGTAGAGCTTGAAGCTCACCTCGTACAACGGGTCGTTGGCCCGGACCAGGAGATGGATCCTGGCAACGGTCGCCCCGTCCTCGCCCTCGTGGGCGCTGAAAGTGATGATGGCCGCCCATGGGTGACCCTCGGGGGTCATGTAGGACCATGAGCGCTCATCGGCGTAGATCACCCTGACTCCGGTCGTGATCTTGGCCGGGCCTTTGCCTCCGCCGATCACAGCCACCTCGCCGGGGGCAATGCCACCGGCGGGCGCATAGAACTTGTTGTAGGACGGCCAGAACTCGCCGAACCTCGCCTTCCAGGTGGCGATCACCTCTTCCGGGGTAGGCCCGGGGACCCGCACCTCGTAGGTCTTCTGCCAAAGCTGGCCGAAGCCCTGCAGAGGCCCAGTGGGTTTGCGACCCTCCACGTTGCCCTTGCGCGCACCCTCGGCGACTTCCCCAACGTGGAAGACGTCCACCGGCTGTGCCCAATTCTCAGTGTCCCTCGGCTCGGTCAACTCGGTCCTTTCTCCGATTCCATCAATAGACCACAGGGGCGTTCCGCCATCGTTACGGGAGTATTCGTCCCGGCTCGAGTCTCTGGTGACCATGTCGTAACGGCCCTCGGGCAGAATCAGGGGGACATGATCGAATATGACGTAGTTGTGGTCGGCTCCGGCCCCAACGGGCTCTCCGCCGCGGCGGAGCTGTCACGACGCGGGCGACGGGTCTTGGTGGTGGAGCAGGCCGACGAGATCGGTGGTGGGACGCGGACCGAAGAGCTCACCCTCCCCGGGTTCGCCCATGACGTCTGTTCGGCGATCCACCCCCTGGGCGTCGCCTCGCCGTTCTTTCGTGACCTCGGCCTCGAGGTGGAGTGGGTCCATCCCACGATCCCCCTCGCCCATCCACTGGGCGGTGGCCGCGCCGGTGCCATTCTGAGGGACGTCGAGGCCACAGCCGATCGATTTGGCCCTGACGCGCGTCACTACAAGAGAATCCTCGGCCCCCTGGTCGAGGCTGCAGATGCCGTGATGGAGGACTTCCTGGGGCCTATGACGTTGGTCCCGGACAATCCGGGGAGCTTCGTCAAGCTGGCCAGCAGGGGGGCGTTGCCGGCATCGATCATCGCCTCGGGGTTCTCTTCAGAGGAGGCGCGGGGAGTTTTCGCCGGTCTCGCCGCCCATGCGATAGCCCCGTTCAACTCACCGCTCACCGGAGGGGTGGCGCTGCTATTTGGAGTTGCCGCACACGCTTATGGGTGGCCGATGGCCCGCGGTGGATCCCAACGCATCGCCGAGGCGCTGGCCAAGATCATCGTCGACGGGGGTGGCAGCATCGAGACCGGTCGCATGGTCAGCTCCCTCGACCAACTTCCGACCAGCCACACGGTGGTGCTGGACGTGATGCCACGGGCGGCGGTTCGAATCGGCGGCAACCGTGTCAGCCCTCGGGACCGGCGGAGGCTGACGGGGTGGAAGGTCGGGCCGGCGGTCTTCAAGGTCGACTGGGCCCTGGATGGCCCAATCCCATGGGCAGATGAATCGAGCCCGCTGGCCGGGACGGTCCATGTCGGCGGATCCTGGGAAGAAGTGGTCGAAGCGGAAGACCAGGTCCATGCCGGGAGCCATCCGGAACGACCCCTGGTCCTGGTTTCGCAACAGTCGAGATTCGACCCTTCCCGAGCCCCGGAGGGGAAACACACCGCCTGGGGCTATTGCCACGTCCCGTCGGGCTCCGATGTGGACATGACCAAGGCGATCGAGTCACAAATCGAGCGGTTCGCTCCCGGCTTCAAGGACCTGATCCTCGAGCGGCACACCATGAACGCCGGGCAGTTCGAGGCCCACAACCCCAACTACATAAGGGGCGACATCGCCGGGGGCGGGTTCGGGGTCAAGAAGGTCTTCCAGCTCGGAGCGACGGCGCCATATCGAATCGGCGAAGGCCTCTTTCTCTGCTCCTCGGCCACCCCACCTGGGGCGGGTGTCCACGGCATGTGCGGCTACTACGCCGCCCGCGCCGCGCTCAAGGGCTAGATCCCGGCATCCGCCCCATCGTCGTCCCGCATCCACATCCCGATGGCGTCAGGCTGCATCGTCGAGGACACGACACCAACCCAGCCGGTCATAACCTCTTCAGGGTCGACGCGGTCGCGGAGGGAGGAGGCGAAGCCGTCCATAACCCGCTGGGCGTCGTAGCGCTGGCGATTGAATCGGCGGTCCACCCCACCCTGGACCCTCCTTCGCAGCGGGTTGAAGAGCGCAGCCACGACGAGCGTCGAGCCGGCCACGGCAAGGTCCGATGACTCTGTCGGCAGCAGAGAGGACATCAACGCGACGATGCCCAGGAACGCTCCTGCCAACAATCCGACGACCAGCGCATACGACACCGTCCGGGACACGATCCGGTCGATCTCATAGAGCCTGTAGCGGAGGACCGCCACGCCGAAGGAGAGAGGAAACAGGATCATCATCAGGTATGCCGGGCCCCAAGCGTCGTCACCGGGATCGCCCGCACCGACCCCGATCGAGATGAAGATGAAGAGGAAGGTCAAGAGCACTGTGGTGCTCAACAGCACGAATGCGAATACCACCAAAGTGAACTGGGCCCGCTCGGTCCCGAATGCCTGGCGCCGCTTGATCACAAGCGACACCGCGCCGCCGAGGAGGATGGCCACGATGCCGAGGAGGCCGGCATAACCCATCCATTCGGGGAGAAAGCCGATCGGATTTACCGTCTCGGTCGAGGATTCGGCACCGCCCAACGTCTCGGTGAGGGCCGTGGCCACCAGGAGGATCGGAAGCGCCCAAGCCGCTGCATGTCCCGCCCTGGCCCACAAACCGCCGCCAGCCGGCAGATGCCCGGAAGGGAAGGTCAAAGTCAGAAGGGCGAACAAGCAGAACACCAGACTCCAGCCCCAGCTCGACACCCAATCGGCCAACAGCGGGGATACAGCGGGGAGACCAGCGAGGCCGTCGGCGAACAACACCGCCAAACCGATCGAGATCAACAACCAGCCGGTGAGATGGCCGTCGCGGCGAATGACGATCAAACCTCCCACCGCCGCGTAGATGAGGAAACCGAAGCTGGCGAGGCTGTCGTCCGCGAGAGCACGATCTCCCATTGTCAACTGAACGACGGAGAGCCCAAGGCCGGCCGCTATGAGGAAGCCAAGCAGAGCCCAACGGGCCCACCGATTGGGTGGGCCCGACTCCTCGGTCGATCCTGTCACAGGTTCCATCGGGCCATTCTGCCCGGGTACCGTTACGAAAGCGCTACAGCATCGTGATCAGTGACGAACCCTCAGACGGCCCACCCGAAGCTGATGCGATCTGGCCCGGATACGGGCCCGAGAACCGGAGGTTCGCCGGATCAGACGGCGGCCAGCGCCGCCGCCTCGTCGTCGAAGATCTCGATGGCCTCGTCGAGACGGGTCAGCGAGAAGATCTGGCAGTAGTGATCGGTCAGGCCGTAGGCCATGAGCCGGTGCCCACTGCGCTGGGCTCGG
>JARDZU010000176.1 GCA_029240695.1 Acidimicrobiia bacterium
TGCCTCGTAGGTGGCCTCCTGCGTCGGGGCGGGAGTGGTGTGAAAGTGGTCGTAGACCCAGAGCGACTCGAACCCGGTCTCCTCGATCCGCCGGGCCACACCGGACATGGTCTGCCAATGCTCACTCTTATCGATCCCGACCAGATCGAGACGCCATCCCTGTGGGACGAATGCTCCGAATCTCATGAGGCGAGGCTAACGAAACCTGGTTGGACCTGGGTTTACGAGGTTTACACTTCATCGCTCCCCGAGAACGCATGGAGTGATGACGGCACCCTTCTTCGATCCTGGCCCTGACCGTGACGCCTGCGGCGTCGGGTTCATCGCGGCCCGGGATCTCGCACCGAGCTTCCGGATGACGCGTCTCGCCGTCGAGTGCCTGGTCAACCTGGACCACCGTGGGGCTCGGGCCGCAGATGGCACGGGTGACGGCGCCGGGCTCCTGACCCAGGTGCCCCATCGACTGATCAACCGCGAGTTGGCCACCCACGGGCTCGAGGTGTCGCCGGCGCGTCTTGGAGTGGTGATGTGCTTCCTGTCGCCGACCGAGGCCGCGGCCTCCCGATCGGTGGTCACTGAGGCGATCGAGGCGGAGGGGATGCACCTTTTGTTCTGGCGCTCTGTCCCCACCGACCCCTCGGTCCTCGGCGATCACGCTCGACTCGTCTTGCCCCTCATCGAGCAGGCCATCGTCACCAGCGAGAGCGAAGGCGCCGATTTCGAGCGCGCCCTTTATCTGTCCCGGAAACGCATCGAGAGGGCGGATGTCCCGGGGTTGTCCATACCGTCCGCTTCGAGCCGCACCGTGGTCTACAAAGGGCTGTTCACCGCTTCCAAGATCTCGGACTTCTACTGGGACCTGCGCGACCCCGATTTCGAGACGGCGTTCGCCATATTCCACCAGCGGTATTCGACCAACACCTTCCCGTCGTGGGACAACGCCCAGCCGTTCCGCACCCTCGCCCACAACGGTGAGATCAACACCATCCAGTCCAACCGATCGTGGATGCTGGCCAGGGAGAAGGCGGCGACGCCGGGGGTTTGGGGAGACCGCCTCCCCGATGTCTTCCCGTTCCTCCAGCCCGGCATCTCTGACTCGGGAAGCCTCGACAATGTGTTCGAGCTGCTCATGCAGAGCGGTCGCTCGCTTCCCCACGTCAAAGAGATGCTCATGCCGGCGGCTTGGGAGAACGTCCCTGACCTGGAGCCAGACCTGGCCTCGTTCTACGCCTATCACGCATTTCTCACAGAGCCATGGGATGGTCCGGCCGCCATCGCAGCCACCGACGGGTCATCTCTGCTGGCCGGGATGGACCGCAACGGTCTTCGCCCCGCCCGGTGGGCGGTGACGCCGGATGTGCTCCTGGTCGCGTCCGAGGCAGGTGTCTGCCCCGAGGAGGAGTCAAAGGCGACCGCTACGGGCCAACTCGGGCCTGGCGAGCTGATTCTCTTCGATGGCGAGACGGGCCAGGTGCTCCACACCGACGAGGTCAGGCGAGAGCTGGCCACGGCCCGGCCATACGGCGACTGGGTCAATACCGAGACCCTGCGGATCCAGGCGTCCTTCGACAGTTTGGCCGACGACCGTTTCGATGCTGCTGCCCTGAGCCGGGTGTTCGGCTACACCGCAGAGGAGCGTCGGCTCGTCATTGCAGACATGGCTCAGGGCGACAACCCGCTCGGCTCCATGGGTGATGACACCGGGCTCGCCGTTCTGGCCACAAGACCACGTCGGCTGACCCAGTTCTTCCACGAGCAGTTCGCCCAGGTGACCAACCCGCCCATGGACCCGATCCGGGAGAAGCTGGTCATGTCCCTCCGCATCCAGCTCGGGCGACGCGGTCCGCTCCTCGAGGATCGCCCGCAGCAAGCCCATCTCATCGAGCTGTCCAGTCCGATCCTGTCCGATGCCGAGCTGGAGTCGATCGTCCGCTCCGGGGACGCCCGCTTCTTCTCGCATTGGATCGCCACCACGTGGGCTGTGGCCGACGGGCCCGAGGGCATGGAGCGCCGGCTCGACGAGATCTGTGAGGAAGCCACCCAGGCGGTGAAGTTGGGGGCGACGATCATCGTGCTCTCCGATCGGGAGACGGAGGCCACCAGGGCGCCGATACCGATGCTCCTGGCTCTGGGAGCAGTCCATCACTGTCTGATCGACGAGGGGGTGCGGGGCTCGGTGTCGCTGGTGGTTGTGTCGGGGGAGCCACGGGACCCCCACGACCTGGCCTGCATGGTTGGGTTCGGAGCGTCGGCCGTGAACCCGTACCTGGCCATCGAGCACGCCCGCGACCTCGCCGCATCGGGCGCAATCGACGTGGATCCGGTGGCAGCGCAGGAGAATTTCCGGGCTGCGATGGAGGGTGGACTGCTCAAGATCATGTCCAAGATGGGGATCTGCACATTGTCTGCCTACCGCGGCTCTGAGCTCTTCGAGGCGATTGGACTTTCCGAGCAAGTCTGTCGCAAGGCGTTCCGCAACGCTCCGCGCCGTCTCCGGGGCGTTGGGATCAAGGAACTGGCACGGCAGGCATTGCTGCGGCATGAGGGGTACACCGCGAGCGTCCCGGATCCGGGAGGGTTCTACAAGCACCGCCGCGGCTCGGACACCCACGTCACCAGCCCGATGGTCGTCCTCGGAGTGCAGAAGGCGGTTCGATCGGGTGACCCTGAGGACTGGGACAAGTACATCGAGATGATCTCGGATCGCGATCCTGCGTTGGTGCGCGATCTCCTCGCCTTCGTGCAGCGGGACCCGGTCCCGTTGGAGGAGGTGGAGCCGGTCGAGGCGATCATGCGCCGCTTCACGACGGCTGCGATGTCGCACGGGGCTCTTTCGGCCGAAGCCCACGTCGCCCTGGCCGAGGCGATGAATCTGATCGGCGGGCATTCGAACTCCGGTGAGGGAGGCGAGGACCCGGCCCGGTTCGGCACCCCGATGAACTCGGCGATCAAACAGGTCGCATCGGGCCGATTCGGGGTCACTCCCTCCTATCTGCATTCCGCCGACGAGCTGCAGATCAAGATGGCCCAGGGCTCCAAGCCCGGCGAAGGGGGCCAGCTGCCCGGCCACAAGGTGTCTCCCGAGATCGCCCGTCTCCGTTATACCGAGCCGGGTGTCACCCTCATCTCGCCGCCTCCGCATCACGACATCTACTCGATCGAAGACCTCGCCGAGCTCATCTATGACCTGAAGGCGTTCAAGCCCACCGCCCTCGTTTCGGTGAAGCTGGTGAGCGAGCCCGGGGTGGGCACGATCGCTGTTGGAGTCGCCAAGGCGGACGCCGATGTGATCACCATCTCTGGGTCAGAGGGAGGCACTGGTGCCTCTCCGCTCGTCTCGATCAAGCATGCCGGCTCGCCATGGGAGCTAGGTTTGGCCGAGGCGCACCAGGTGCTCACTGCCAACGGCCTTCGGTCGCGGGTGCTGCTGGAGACCGACGGCGGGTTGCGTACCGGGCGCGACATCATCGTTGCCGCGCTGCTCGGGGCGGAGCGCTTCGGCTTCGGGACCCTCCCCCTGCTCGCCATGGGTTGCAAGATGGTCCGCCAGTGCCACCTCAACACCTGCCCGGTCGGCATCGCCACCCAACAGGAGGACCTGAGGGCGAAGTTCACCGGCTCGGCCGATCAGGTCGTCCTCCTTTTCCGCCGCCTGGCCGAAGAGGCACGCCGCCACATGGCTTCACTCGGGGCCCGCTCGATCGCCGACCTGGTGGGTCGGGCCGACTTGTTGCGCCCGATCGATCCGCAACATCCGCTTTCCGCCGATCTATCTGCGATGCTGATCGCATCCAAGGGTGGAAAGGTCCACGAGGGCTACCGCCCACTCCCGCTATCGAGCCTCTCTGTCCGCCTGGTGGCGGACAGCCAGGAGGCAATCGCTACTCAGCAACCTGTCGAGCTCTCCTACCCGATCCGCAATGTCGACCGGGCCATCGGGGCCCGGCTGTCGGGTGAGATCACCGCCCGCCATGGGAGCTCGGCACTTCCCGAAAGCACTGTCGTGGTCAAGTTCGCCGGAACCGCCGGGCAGAGCTTCGGTGCCTGGCTGTGCAACGGGGTGGAATTCCATCTCGAGGGAACCTCCAACGACTATCTGGGCAAAGGGATGGGTGGCGGTCTGATATCAGTCTCGCCTCGCCGACCCGGGGGCTCGGTGCCCCACGCCGCCGGCAACGCGGTCCTCTACGGGGCCACGGGTGGCCGTGCCTTCCTGGCCGGACGGGTCGGGCAGCGCTTCGCCGTTCGCAACTCCGGCGCGACCGCGGTGATCGAGGGTTGCTCCGATCACGGTTGTGAGTACATGACCGGGGGCAAGGTGCTGGTGATCGGCGACGTCGGGCGCAACTTCGCCGCCGGGATGACCGGGGGGGTGGCGTATGTCTGGGACCCGGATCTCAGCCTCAAGGCCCTGTTGGCCGACACTGCTCCCTCCGCCCGACGGCCGCTGGACGTGGATCTGGCCGACATCCGCACGCTCATCGATACCTACCTCCGCTACACGGCCAGCCCGGTCGCCGAGCAGATCCTCGACGACTGGAATCGCCAGCAAGGCGCATTCTGGGTTATCTCGGCGTCGGCGCCACCACGCAAGCAGGTCGGGATCGAGGTGACCGAGGTCCCAGCCGTCGGTTGAGCACGCACGACGACCTCCTCCTCCGGATTGAGACGCACCTACGCGGGCGCGGGGAATTGACCGAGGGCAGAGTGCTCGACGGTGACGGCTACTTCGTCGACGGCCAGCTCGTAGTCGCGGTGATAGACGACGATCTCTGTGTAAACGTGGGCAGGGATGAGTGGGAGGAATTCCTGGCCGGAGACGGAGTCCGCCCGCTTCTCTTCGCCGACCTGCCCGTGCCGGGCTGGGTGATGGTCGACGGTGCCTCTGTTGCCGGCGAGGAGTCCCTCGTCGAGTGGATCGAGAGCGCCCTTGCCCGAGGCTGAGCACATCGTGGTCATTGGGGCCATGGGCTCTGGCAAGACCACGCTAGGTGAGGGGCTCGCAGGGGCCTTGAGCCGCCCCTTCCACGACTCCGACCGATCGATCGAGAGCCGAACCGGGCGGTCAGGTCGTGAGATCGCCGAGACCGATGGTGTCGATGCATTGCACCGGCTCGAGACGGAAGTCCTTATCGATTCGCTCTCCGTTGAGCAGCCGGCAGTGATCGCTGCGGCAGCTTCTGTGATCGAAGAGCCCGACGTGCGCGACGACCTCGCCGGGGCCTTCTGTGTCTGGGTGACAGCCGACCCTCGGATCCTGGCGGAGCGATCGGCACGCGGATCGCATCGCCGAGCGGTCCGGCAATCGGAGCATCTGGAGAATCGAGACCGTCTGTTCAGGGAGGTCGCTGATGTCGTGGTAGACACGGGTGATCGATCGGTGGAAGAGTCGGTGGCATTGGTCCTCGATGTGTTGCAGGACGAAGACAAGTGAGCGGCGCAGAGGGCGACCCTTTCCCCCTGGGCGTCAACTACTGGCCGCGGGCCAAGGCGATGTACTGGTGGTCTGATTTCGACCGGGGCGAAGTGGCAGAAGAGTTCGATGTGATCGAGTCGCTGGGCATGTCCGTGGTGCGGATATTCCTGCTTTGGGACGATTGGCAGCCTTCAGCCGACACGGTCTCACCCGAGCGCCTTCGCGACCTCGGCGTTGTCCTCGACCTCGCTGCCGAGCGCGGGCTGGGTCTGGATGTGACCTTCTTCACCGGTCACATGAGCGGGCCCAACTGGTCGCCGGGATGGCTCCTGGATCCATCTGTGGCCCGGCACCCGTCCCCACATGTCCGTCAGGTGGTTA
>JARDZU010000037.1 GCA_029240695.1 Acidimicrobiia bacterium
CTTGTAGGCGTGGTCGGTGCGGGCGAAGTAGAACGGCAGGTAGCCGCCCCCATGCACCACCAGCATGCGCAGGTCGGGGAACCTCTCGAAGACACCCCCCAGGATCATCCTGGAGACCGCCACGGTTGAGGCGAGCGGCATGCAGACCACGTTGATCAGGTAGTAGTCGTCCATCCGGCTCGGCTCGGTCCAACCATGGGGATGGAGGATCACCAGCATCTCCAACTCCTCGGCGGCAGCCCAGATCGGGTCGAACCGCCGGTCGTCGAGGTCACCACCCTTCACATCGGCGTTGACCTCGAATCCGTTGAAGCCCAGGTCCGCATTCACCCGTCTCATCTCGGTCACCGCCGCCTCGGGGTGGTCCATGGGCAGGTTGGCAACCCCAACGAATCGATCGGGCGCCTCCCGGGTCATCTCGAAGATCGCGTCGTTCTGCATCGCGTTGACCCGGGGGCCCGTCTCTCCGTCGAGCCAGTGGAAGTACTGGGGTGGGGCGATCGCCAGCACCTGTACATCGACCCCCTGGAGGTCCATGTCGGCGATCCTCGCCCCTGGGTCGACGAATTGAGCGGTCTGGGTGGCTCTCAACTCCCGGTTGTAGCGGGTGCTCTCTTCGGTCTGGAATTGCAGCCTCGGGTCGTATTCGATCCGGAAGAGCGGTGCCGCCACCTCGGCGGCGGCCGGCACCTCGACGTGGGTGTGGATATCCACTGTGAGATAGGGCGGTTTGGTTGCGGTAGAAGGCTCCCATTTCGGCCCCAACTCCTGCCACCACTGCGCGTAATCACCGGATACACCCTGCATGATGCACTATGTACCATCTCTGCCGATGCGATTGGTCAATTTCGAGCGGAAAGGTGAGCGCTGTCTCGGTGCCCTCCACGGCGAAACCGTCGTCGATCTCTCTGATTCGGGGCTGCCCAACGACACGATCGACCTGATCGCGCAATGGGACCTGGCCAAGGCGGAGCACGCCGTTGGCCAAGGATCGAGAATGCCCCTCGCCGGGGTGCGGTTGCTGGCGCCGATCTTGCCCCGCAAGAACATCATCGCCGTCGGCCGCAACTACCGAGACCACGCCCGGGAGTTCTCCGATTCGGGATTCGACGCCTCCGAGAAGCAGATGATCCCTGAGCACCCGGTGATATTCACCAAGGCGCCGACAGCCGTGATCGGGCCCGACGAGTCGATCGTCCTTGCCAACGATCCAACGGGCACGACCGACTACGAAGGCGAGATGGCCGTGGTGATCGGCCGAACCGCTCGCAACATCTCGCCGGAGGAGGCATTGGACCACGTCTTCGGTTGGACGATTGTCAACGATGTCACTGCCCGCGAGCTCCAGAAGAGACACATCCAGTGGTTCGTCGGAAAGAGCCCGGACACCTTCTGCCCGATCGGACCCGTGATAACGACCATCGACGAATTGCCGGACATCGGTGCCTCGTGGCTGCGCACCAAGGTCAATGGTGAGGTCCGCCAGGAGGCCCCGATCAGCGACCTCATCTTCGACGTGCCGGCGCTGATCGCCACGCTCAGTTCGGTTATGACGCTCGAGCCCGGCGACCTGATCGCCACCGGAACCGGTCAGGGTGTCGGCATCGGATTCGATCCACCGAGGTACCTGACGGCGGGCGACTTGGTGGAGATATCAATCGACGGGATCGGGACCTTGCGAAACACGGTGAGCTGAGAGGACAGAATGGACGCCATCGAGACACCAGAGGCTGTTTCGCCCACGACCGTGCTTCGCCGGACAGCGCGCCCTCGCACGGCGACCGCCTTCGTGTCGGACTCTCTTCGCCAGTCGATCCTCAATGGGGACCTGGTCGGCGGCACGAGATTGAGCCTTGCCGAGATCGCCTCGACATACGACGTGAGCACCACTCCGGCGCGTGAGGCTCTGCGCGAGCTCTCGTTCGAAGGTCTGGTCAAGATCGACAGCTACCGGGGTGGGGTGGTCACTGCTGTGACCAAGGCCGAGGTCGAGGAGATCGTGAGGATTCGCCAGGTGCTGGAGCCCATGGCGGCGCGGGAAGCGGTGGAGGGGATGACACCGGAGATCTTGGACGACGCCCGGGTCATCCTCGACGAGATGGCCGCCTCCGACTCCTGGGATGTTTGGGTTCAGGGCAACCGGGCGTTTCACCGGAAGATCTATGACGCCTCCTCGTCGCGGAGACTTGTTTCCCTCATCAAGAGCCTCCAGGACACCCAAGTCGTTTTCGTCAGCGCCACCCTGAGGAAGAGCCCGATGCTCAAGGAGACCGCGACCAGGGATCACAACGACATGATCGCGGCCATCGTGGCGGGCGATGTCGACCGTCTGATCGAGATCACCCTGCAACATCTGACGATCCCGATCCGGGACTAACAGATGCCCGAGATCCCGACCAGTCTTCCCCCGGTTCGCGACACGCGACGGTCCAACCTGGCCGTGCCCCCGGGCTCGGTGGACTGTCATACCCACGTGTTCGTCGATGGCTACCCGATGATCTCCGGACGCGGATACGACCCTCCGCAGTCGACACTCGAGGACATGTTGGATATGCACTCGATGCTCGGGATCGACCGCGTGGTCCTGACTCAGCCCTCGGTCTATGGGACCGACAACTCGGCGATGCTCGACGCGGTCGCCCGCATCCCTGATCGAGCCCGTGCCGTCGTCGCCGTTGCAGGCGACACGTCCGACGGCGAGTTGGAATCGCTTCATGCCCGGGGGGCACGAGGTATCCGGCTCAATCTCGACAACGTGGGTGGAATGCCGGTCGAGCTGGACGAGGTCCCTGGTCTGGTCAAGAGGATTGCCGCACTGGACTGGCACGTCGAGTTCCTCTTCCAGGGAGATGAGCTGCCCGGTCTCCTCCCGCTGCTTCGCTCGCTCGATGCCCCGGTGTCGATTGGCCATTTCGCATACATGCCGGCGGCGGAGGGAGTGGGTTATGGACCGTTCCAGGCTCTCCTCGACCTGGCCGCCGAGGGAAACACGTGGGTGAAGCTGTCGGCCCCGAATCGGCTGGGGGTTGGTGACCTGCCGCCGTGGCCGGACGTGGTCCCTCTCGCCCGAGCATTGATCGATGCCAATCCCGATCGAATGCTCTGGGCCACCGACTGGCCCCATCCCAACAAGTTCGTGGTCCAGCCCAATGACGCCGACTTGCTGGAGCAACTAAAGCTGTGGGCTCCCGACGAAGACCAGCGGCGACGCATCCTGGTCGACAATCCCACGGCCCTGTACGGGTTCTCATGAGCGGTGCCATCGCCTTCATGGGCTTGGGGCTGATGGGCTCTCGCATGTCCGGCCACCTTCTCGCCGCCGGGCACGTGGTGCGGGGCTACGACCCCGACCCGGCGCGATTGGCGGTGTTCGAGGAGAAGGGCGGGCTGGTCGCCGCGTCGCCGGCTGAGGCGGTGGAGGGCTGCTGGGCCGCGCTGCTCTCGCTACCCACCTCCGACATATCGCGACAGGTTTGTCTCGGAGAGGACGGCATCGCCCGTTCGGGCGTATCGCCTCTCTTTGTATACGACACCACGACGGGCCGGCCGAACGATGCCGTCGAGATCGGCGACGCCTTGGCCGCAATCGGCGTCGTCTACTCCGACACAACCGTCAGCGGGAACAGCGAGGTCGCCGAGAAGGGCGAGTTGGTGGTGATGTTGGGCGGCTCGGAGGACGCCTATCTGCGAGGTAGGCCGATCTTCGAGGCGATCGGTCGCTCCCATCATCATGTCGGGCCTGTCGGCTCCGCCTCCCGGATGAAACTGATCGTGAACCACGCCCTCACAGTTCAGAGGATGGCGCTGGCCGAGGCGCTAGTCGTTGCCGAGCTCTCCGGGATGGACCTCGACTCGGCTCTCGATGTGTTGAAAGACTCCCTGGCCTACTCCAAGGTCATGGACGTCTGGGGAGACCGAATGGTCGCCGGCGACCACGAGTTTCCTTACGCCCGGCTCCGGCAGAGCCACAAGGACGCCCGGCTCATCGTCGATCACGGCGTCGAGTTAGGGGCAACCATGGATCTGGCCCGCGTGGCCCGCGAAGCGCTGGCCGAGGGCGAGGAAACCGGTCTGGCCGACATGGACAACTCGTCGGTCATGGAGGTGGTCCGGCGCCGGGCGGGTATTGGTCGGGTGGAGTGATCCTATATTGTGCATGATATGAGGAGGACGGCGTGAGCCTCGGTTCCGTGATCGACATCCACTGCCATCGGGAATGCGGCCCCGCGGCGGCATTGGTCAAGCCAGAAGCCGACCGCATGGGTCGAAAGCCACTGCATTTTGGCAACGAGCTCACCAAGGAGGTCAACCGCCGGCAACTCGAGGACCTCCGCCCCAAGATGGAAGATGTCGAGGTCCGGCTGGCGGATATGGACGCCATGGGTGTGGATGTCCAGGCCATCAGTCTCTCCCCTTACCAGCTGTTCCACTGGGCCGGGAGCGAGCTGGGCGTCAAGGCGTTCAAGACGATCAACGACGACCTCGCTGAGCTCGTTTCCGGGCATCCCGACCGCTTCCTCGGTCTCGGGGCGATCCCCCTCCAGGACCCGGCGGCGGCGATCGCCGAGGTGCGGCGATGCTCAGTGGAACTCGGGTTCCGGGGCATCGAGATGGCGACCCACATCGAGGGCGAGGAGCTGTCCAGCCCTCGCTTCGAGGATTTCTGGAGGGTGGTGGAGGAGCTTGGGATAGTCGTATTCATCCACCCCACCGGGTTCACCGACCCGACCAGGTTCACCGACCACTTCTTCTTCAACACCATCGGGCACCCGCTAGAAGAGACGATCTGCGCCGGGCGTCTCATCTTCGATGGGGTGATGGAGCGGCATCCGGGTCTCAAGTTCGTCTTCGCCCACGGCGGCGGATACCTGCCCGCCTATGCCGGACGTTTCGACCACGCCTACCACGCCCGGGCCGATGTCCGGCACGGCCTGCCCCGGCCCCCCAGCGAATACCTGTCCAGCTTCTATTTCGACACAATGGTGTTCGAAGCCGACCAGCTGGGGTTCCTCATCGACAAGTACGGAGCGGATCACGTCCTCCTCGGTACGGATTACCCATACGATATGGGTGAGACAGACCCGCTCGGCCTCATCAACAAGGTGAGCGGTCTCGACCCCCACGATGTCGACCTGATCGTCGGGGGAAATGCGGCTCGTCTCCTCTGGGTCGAGCGATGAGTGGGGAGGGCATCGGTCTCGCTGTAATCGGCTGCGGCACAGTGGGCCGCATCCGCGCCGTCCTGGCCCGGGAGCATCCGGCGGTTGACTGGATCGGGCTCTGCGACATCGACGCCGACGTTGCCAAGAGCTTGGGGGAGGACGTCGAGGCCGATCTGGTCACTACCGACCTGGATGAGCTGCTGGGCCGACCCGAGGTCACGGCCGTGATCATCGCTACGGCCGAGAACGAGCACGTGACGCCGATCCTCTCCGCCGTCGAGTTGGGCAAGCCCCAGAAGAAATTGTCATTGTTCATCGAAAAGCCCCTTGCCACCGACCCGGTGGATTCGGCCAGTGTGCTCGAGGCCATCGAGGCGGCGGGGATCGATGCAGTCATGGGTTACACCCAGCGGTTTCGCCGTCGCTTCCAAACGGTGAAGCAGCGGCTGCGAGACGGTCAGATCGGTGAGGTGACCAGCGTCGTCACCCGGGCCTTCATGAACCGGATGGTCCCCGATGCCACGCTCCGCAAGACCAGCGAGCGTTCCAACTTGACTCCGATGGTCGTCTCTGGCACCCACAGTCTCGACATGTGCATGTGGCTGATGGAGCCCCGTGAGCCAGTGGAGGTCTACGCCCGGTCGATCGACACCACGCTGGGGGAGATGGGAACGAAAGACGCAACTTTCGGTCTCTTCACCATGGACGACGGGGTCATCTGGAGTATGAACATCAGTTGGGCCCTGCCCACTGTCTGGCCCGGTGCGGTCTACGGTCTGGAGATCGGGATCGTCGGGACCAGAGGGGTGATCGACATCGAGGACACGCATCGTGACGTCGTGCTGGCGACGCAGATCCCGCAGCCCGCCGGTTACACATCCAAGGGATACGAGCCGGACTCACAGCGGTATGTCGACTTCCTCGGTAGTTACCCACCAGGGGACGTCTCCGACGGGTTGTTGTGGGGGCCGATGCGCGAAGAGACGATGACATGGTTCAACCATCTCTCCAACGGCATCGCCACTCCTCATGCCACTGCCCGAGACGGACACAGAAACCTGATCCTCACCATGGCGATGGACCTCTCTGCCCGGACCGGGCGCCCGGTCGAGCTGCCTATCGCCCCCCAAGCCCTCATCTGAAAGGACTCAGCATGGAACCGATCAGCGTCGGGATCATCGGCACCGGATGGTGTGGCGAGATCAGGGCAGTTGCTGCCGGCAACAGCGCTCTGGTCGGATCGCTCCACCTGGCCGAGATCAACGAGGAGCGTCTCTCAGAGGTTGCGGCCCAGACCGGGGCGGTGACTGCCACGACCGACTGGGAGGAGCTCGTCGCCGACTCCGGGATCCAGGCCATGATCATTTCGGCCACCCCCGAGACACTCCACTACCCGATGGCCAAAGCCGCGCTCGAGGCGGGCAAGCACGTTCTCTTGGAGAAGCCGATATCGATCAAGCTCGAAGAGGCCGACGAGTTGATCCGCATCGCCGAGGCCAACAACCTCAAGTTCACGATTGGCTACTCGCAGCGGTTCAACCCCAAGCAGGCCCTGGTCAAGCGAAGCCTGAACGACGGCACGCTGGGCGATCCTGTGAGCGTGTTGGTTAGCCGTCACATCACCCGCTCGCTTGGGGCGAAGATCGGCTCTCGTACCAAGCTCTCTCCGGCTGCGATGGAGGCAACACACGACATCGACTTCTCGCTGTGGTGCCTCGAGCCCCGCCTACCGGTGCGGGTCTACTCCCAGGTGGCGTGGGGGGCGCGTCAGGATCAAGGAGTTCCGGACACCCAGGTCATCGTCATCACCATGGACGACGGTGTGACCGTGACCATCGGCGCCGGATGGTCCCTGCCCCCTGGCTATCCCAATTTCTCCACCACCTGGATCGAGTTCCTCGGCACCGAGGGGGCCCTGATCATGGACGCCAGCCACAAGGACATCGTCCTGAACACGATCAAGGATGGGGTCCAGTTCCCTCTCTCCACCATGCCCGGTGAGTACGTGGACCATGTGTACGCCGGCCCGATGGAGAGAGAGACGATCCACTTCTTCGAGGCCGTTGCCTATGACCGACCGGTGATGGTCGAGCCGCGGCTGGCCCGTCTCACGATGGAGGTCTATCTGGCGGCGGATCTTTCGGTGGAAACCGGTCAGGTCGTCGAGTTGCCCGTCCCGGTCGACGAGAGCCAACCCAGCTTGCTCAGCGTGATCACAAGCTGAGCTCGGCGCGACTGCGCAACCGGTGGCTGGCCACGAAGGCCAGACATGCGATGACACACATCACGGTGACGAACAGCCAGGCCCCCGGATAGTTGCCACGCCCGGCCAGCCACCCCACCACCAGCGGGCCGATCACTGTCCCGGTCAGGTTTCCCGAGAGCACCACACCCGAGGCCCGGGCGGGCAGGTGGGGGTAGCTGTGGACCACCGTGAAGAAGATGATCCCTGGCCAACCCCATGCCCCGAGCAGGGCGATCGGCATGGCCACCAGATAAGGGCCCGGAGTAGATGAGATGAAGAGGACGAAGGCGCCGATCGCTCCGGCCGCTGTCATCCAGGCCATCTCGGTGAACCCAATGCTCTCGTTGCGGTCCACCAGCCACCCGGCACCCAAACGGACCAGGACCACCAGCAGTGAGCATCCGGCGAGCACCGCCCCGGCTGCCGCCTCACCGATCCCGATGTCCACCGCAGAAGGGACCACGAACAGAGAGAGCCCATTGCCGCCCATCGCACCGGCGATGCCGCCAATGGCGAGGAAGACCAGCGATCTCGGAGGCCGGCCGATGGGCCCTTCGTTTCTCGCCGCGGCCCGGGCCATGTCGAGGTGGGGAGCCGATACGGCCAAGGTGAGTGCGATCAAGGCGGCCAGCACAAACGCCCACCTCCACCCGAAGACGAGACCGATGACAGGGAGCGAGATACCGGCCAGGACACTCGCCAATGGGACCGCGGCCTGCTTGGCCCCGAACCCGACACCCTGCCGCTCCCTGGCCACCCCGTCGAAGATGGCCAGATTCGAAGCAACCTGGGTGAGCCCGTTGCCCATGCCACCGATGGCGGTGGCGAGGGGGATGACCCACCAGATGAAGGCTGTGCCGGCTATGAGACAGGCCGCCAGGGTGAGCAATGCCCCGAAGCGGAGACTCCGTCCCGGGCCGAGCCGGGCCACCACCCGCCCGGCCGGGTTGGCGCTGAGAGCGGCTGCGCCAAAGTAGGCGGCGGTGGCGAGGCCTAGCTGGCCCACTCGAAATCCAATGTCCTCTTCCAACTGGAGGACCTGGGCACTGACCAGGGCTAGGGGCAACAGGCAAGTTCCCGTGTAGACCACCGCGGTGAGCAGCGGGCGCTGTGCCAGCGTCGAGCTGAGTGGGTTGGTCATCTCGCTGTCTCTAGAGCGAGTCGGATCACGTGTAACGCGGCGATGGTGGCAAAGCTGCGCACCCTCTCGTCGTCGCCACCGAAGTCGAAAACACGAGTTGTCTCCCCGGCCGGGGTGGTCACTTCCATCTCGACCCGACGGGTGGTTCGTGGTCCCTCGTCGAGATCAGGGCCAATTGGACCGACGGTGAGTATGACGTCGGCCGGAGGCGGCCGGCCGGCGCCGATCACCGCACCTGCGAAGAGCTCCGCCCCTGAAATGGCGATGCGACTGCCTACCTGGCCCAGGGTCGCCTCTTCCCGGGTCGCGACTGTCCATCCTCGGGCCGCCAGACGCTCGACCACGATGTTTTCCACCGTCTCATCGTCCGCCGCGAACACAGCTTCGCCCAGCGTGTCCCTGATCTTGTGCTCGACAGGGGCGATGAGCTCCGCCGCTGAGGCCGCGTCGGCAGCCTTGGCGCTGATGCGGATCTTGACCTCCATGTCGCTGATCAGGAAGGCCACAGTCGGGTTGGCCGACTCGAAAAGGTCATCGAGGGCTTCGGCGATCCGCGACTCGCCGACACCCCACGTGCGAAGAAGACGGCTGCGCAGGATGCTCATCTCGCCGGACATGCGACGGAGCCGGGGAATGACCTCTCCGTCGACCATGGCCCGCATCTCCACCGGGACGCCGGGGACGGCCAACAACCACTTTCCCTCATGCTTCAGGGCCACACCGAGGGCCACACCGTTGGTGTTGGGCAAACCTTCGGCACCTTCCGGCAGATCTGCCATCCTCAACACACTTGGGTTGACCGATCCGGATTGATTGCGGACCCTGGATTCGATCCAGGCGGCGTGCTCGGGGTCTCGGACCATGGATCGGCCGGCGACTTGGGCCATCGCCTCCCGGGTCAGGTCATCCTGGGTGGGCCCTATGCCACCGGTGAGGACGATGACGTCGGCGCGGGCGAGCCCTTCCCCGATCGCCGAGATGAGTCGGTCCAGGTTGTCACCCACGGTTACCTGGAAGTGAGCATCGAATCCCTCCTCGGCGAGCCGGGCACCGATGAAGGCAGCGTTCGTGTTGGCGATCTGCCCGATCAAGAGCTCGGTCCCTACGGAGATCACCTCGACGATCAATTTCCCGGCTCCCACAGACCGAATTTCCAATTGGGGTCGCCGGGAACCATGGTCCCTTCGAACTGGCTGGCCACGCCCATCTCCCGTGTTCGGGCCAGGGCACGATTGCCGAGAGCCAGTTGTCCCGGCTCCCAGGCGGCCAAGGCGGAGGACACATCGCCATTGGCGGCGAGCAGGGCATCCCGCAGCGCCCAACCGTCGGCGCAAGCTTTGGCCTGACCGGCGGCGACGTGAGGACGGAGACCGATGGCCGCGTCCCCGATCAGACACAGCCTGCCGAACGCCATCTGAGGGCTTTCCAGATCGAACACCGCCTGGATCAAGGTCTCATCACAACCCATCACGACCTCGAGCAGCGTCGGCGCCAGGACCTCCGTGGCGGTGGACCGCATCTCGGTCAGATGCTCCTGCCGGACCGTGCCCGGTGGCATGGTCCCGGTGCGTTGCAGTCCGTGCTCGTCTCGCATCAGGTCCTCGAACGCACCCCCGAGCGGGTAGTTGCGATACCAGACGAAGTTGATGACCCGATGGGGCGGGGTGGTCCGACCTTCATGATCGGGAATGGCGTAGACCAGGATGTGGCCGTGGTCGAGCACCTGATAGATCATCGAATCGGCCAGATCGGCCCGGGCCTGCTCGGACAGGGCGGCCTCCGGGGTTGTTCCCCGCCAGGCGACGTAGCCGGCGTACCGCGGCGTCGCCTCGGGCATGAGTATCGAACGCGCGGTGGAGAGCAGCCCGTCGGCACAGACTAGGAGGTCGCCTTCCACCGACGAGCCGTCCGCAAGATGAAGCGTCACCTGGTCGGTTCGGTTGTCGAAGCCAACCATCTCCTTGCCGAGGTGATAGCGATCAGGCCCGAAGGCCTGCAAGAGGGATCGGTAGATGGTGCTCCATCCGCTGAATCGAAAGTGGTCGGGGTCGGCGCTGAGCACATTTCCTTCCCGATCCATATAGGTCCAATAGGTCAGCTCGAGGCTGACCCGATCGTCCTCACCGCCCCGTTCTGTGAAATAGCGCTCAGTGATGGGGAGGACGACTATCCCGGCTCCACGGTCCTCGAGAGCGGCTTGGCTCCGCTCGAGCACATCGACCTCGCATCCCAGATCACGAAGTAGAACTGCCGCGGTCAGCCCGCCGATCGACCCACCGGCGACGAGGACCCGCGGCCACCCCATACCGGCCCGGTCAGTCCAGAAGCTCGACGGTCACGAAACGAAGGGTGGAGTTGCCGACGTTCTCCAGGTCGTGGATGAGAGCAGTCTCGGGGGTGTGCTCCAAGTACTTGGTCTCCCCGACCAGATAGTCGCGCACGACGAAGGTGCCATCGGCGAATCGCTGCAGCCCTCGGCTTCCCTCCACAACTGTCCAGAAGTAGTTGGTGACGTGGGAGTGGAAGGCGCCTCGCTCTCCGGGTTGGAGGAGTATCTCCCACACCCGAATCCGGTCGTTCTCGTACCAGATCGTTGTCCCCACCTCCACGTTGTCCGGCGCCGCCTCGAGCTCGCCGGCGTAGTCGTCGGGATCGAAGACGCCCTCTTCGATGACGTCTGGTCTGGCTTCCATCAATTCACCTGATAGTCGGGCTTTTCACCGGTGAGAACCTTGATGACCTGGGTCGCCGCCTTTCGCTGCGACTCGGCGAGGGCCTCCTCGGAGTAGTAGGCCATGTGCGGCGTGACGATGAGATTCGGCACGCTTTCCAGCCGGCCGGCATCGAGGGGCTCGACGTCGAATACGTCCAGCCCGGCGGCGCCGATGGTTCCGTCCTTCAATGCCGTGGCCAGGGCATCGAGGTCGACCAATGGCCCGCGCGACGTGTTGATCAGGATCGCCGTCGGTTTCATCCGGGCCAGGGCGTCGGTGCCGATGATCCCTCTCGTCTCGTCGTTGAGGGGGAGATGCAGCGAGACGATGTCCGATCGGGCGAGAACGGTGTGCAACTCGAGCAATGGCGGGAGGTCAGGTCCGGGCTGCAGGTAGGGATCGTGGGCGATCATCCTGGCCCCAAGTGCCTCCAAGGGGGCGGCAATCCGACGAGCGATTCGCCCGTACCCGACCAACCCGACGGTGAGGGTGGAGAGCCGGCGGATGGGTCGGAAGTTGTCGATGCTCCACGTCCCGGACCGAACTGACCCGTCGGCGATCACGACCTTGCGCAACGAGGCGAGGATCAGGGCGAGGGCGTGGGTGGCCACCTCCTCCACCGAGTAGTCGGGAACGTTGGTGACCACGATCCCGGCGTCCGCGGCGGCCTTCAGGTCGACGTTGTCGAATCCGATCCCGTAGCGGGCGATGATCCGGCACTTCTCGAGACGGGCGATCGAGTCGGCCGTCCAGGGGAGGTATGTGTTGAGGATGGCGTCGGCGTCGGCCGCGGTGCCGAGGACCGACTCGACGTCGCCGGTCGCAACGGTGAGCTCGGCGTCGATCCCGGCCAGAAGCTCCCGCTCCACCTCGATCGAGGGGAACACCTGGTCGCTGACCACCACCTTGTACCTGCTCATCGAACCTCCAGGAACGCTCTGGCCGCACTGACGAAACCGGCCGGATCCTGGATCTGGGGGGCATGGGCCAGACCGGGGAGCCTCGTGAGGGTCGAGCCGGGGATCAATTCGTGCAGCTCCTCGGCGAGCTGAGGGGGCGTGGCCTGGTCCTCTTCACCGACGAGGATCATCGTCGGGTTCGCCACCCGGTGGGCCGAGGACCGGTAGTCGAGTGCGTGCAAAGCTCGACAAGCGGTGATGAACGCGTCGGGATCGGTCTTGAGAAGGACTTCCGACCTCTGGTGGGCCATGTCGGGATGTTGCTCGACGTAGCTCTCGGTGAAGATGCGCCGCAGGGCGATAGGGATGACGGCTTCGATCCCACCGGCTTCGACTGTTTCGATCATCTTGATGAAGGCATCCTTGGCGGACTCCGGGAACGCGGCGCCACAACCCACCAGGAGAATCCTGCCCGCCAGATCGCCGTGGTGAATGGCGGTCCCGAGTGCAACAAAGGCGCCTAGCCCGTTTCCGATCAAGGCAGGGCGATCCAGCTCCAGTGTCTCGATTAATGCAGCGACCCAGTCGGCGTAGTCGTCGATGTCCGGTAGGGCCGGTTCGGTGGCTCCAAAACCGGGCAGATCCATGGCGATGAACCGTCCGCCGAGTGGTCCCACCACCTGGTCGAAGGCATTTCGGTCGGTGAGAAGGGAGTGGAGAACCAAGTGCACGGGTCCCGAACCCGTGTCCGAGTAGGACACTATTCCCCGGGAGGTTTCGACCATGTTCTCGGCGAGAATGGGCACCGGGCTGATCCTATATCATGCACGATCGACCCAGAAACACCGTGGAGGAGCAGATGCCGCGTGTCCGAATGATCGAGGAGAGGGAAGACACATCTCCCTCCCAGGTCGAGGCTTTCGACCACATCGCGGCCAGCCGGGGTGGTCAGATGATCCGCCCCTTTGCGGCAATGATCCACCGGCCCCAAATAGCCCGTGCCGCCGCAGACCTCGGTGCTGTGATCCGGTTCGAATCCACTCTGTCCGATCACGATCGTGAGGTGGCGATCTGCACCACCGCAATCGAGCGGGATTGTCCTTTCGAGTGGGAGTCACACACGCCGATCGCCCAACGGGCCGGCGTCTCGGAGGCCACACTCCAGTCGATCGAGGACGGGCAGGAGGTCGAAGATGCGAACGACGCGGTGTTGGTCGAGTTCACCCGTGAGTTGTGCCGCACCGGGAAGGTAGGGCAGGCTGTCTTCGAGCGGGCATGGTCGCGTCTCGATGAGGAAGGGACGGTCGAGCTGACGGCCATCATCGGTTACTACACGATGCTGGCGCTGTTCATGAATGCTTGTGAGGCGTGTTGAGAACTAGGAGGATCGATGACTGACAAGGTGAGGTTGGCCAGCATCGGAACCGGCCGCTGGGCCGGGGAGCTGGCTGACGCTGTAGCCCGGAGCGGGCAGGCCGAGGTGGTCTCGGGTTGGGCTCGTCGCCCCGAGGGCCGGGAGGCGTTCGGCGAGAAGTTCGGATGTCGGCCCGCCGGATCGCTCGAGGAGCTGCTGGCCGATCCCGAGGTGCAGGGAGTGATCATCACTACTTCCCATCAGAGTCACCGGGAGATGATCGAGCAGGCGGCGGCCGCGGGCAAGCATGTGTTCGTCGACAAACCGTTCACCAACACGGTCGAGGACGGTCTGGCTGCCATCGCCGCCGCCCGGGACGCGGGTGTGCTGCTCCAGGTCGGGCATCAGCGCCGACGCACCCCGGCCAAGCGAAAGATCAAGTCGATGCTCGAAGCCGGTGAGCTGGGCGACGTGGAGACCGTGGTCACCAACCAATCGATCCCAAACGGGTTCAAGATGCCCGAAACTGCGTGGCGCTGGGACCCGGAGCAGAGCCCATTGGGCTCGATGACCTCGCTTGGGGTGCACAAGATCGACACGATCAACTATCTGGTCGGCCCGGTTCGCCGCGTCTTCGCCTTCACCCGTCCGGGCCGCGTCAAGCCCATCGACGAGGCCACGGTCCTGGCTTTGGAGTTGGAGAGCGGCGCCCTCGGTACTCTGACCACTTCGTTCTTCACGCCGGTAGTCAACGACACCACTGTTTTCGGCACCGACGCGGCCGCCTGGAGCACCAAGGGCGGGGCGAAACTGAAGATCCAGGGCCGGGACGACCCGGAGCCGGTCGAGGTCGAGTTGGAGCCGATCGACGAGCTCGCCGATCAGATGGCCGCTTTCGCTGCCGCAGTGCGTGGTGAGGCTCCGGTCGAGGTCGATGGTGAGGCCGGCCTTGCCGTCATCGCAGTCATGGAGGCTGCGGTGGAGTCCGCTGAGTCGGGTCGGGCTGTCGATGTCGCCTCGGTCATGGCCGGGACCTGAAAGGAGAAGCCATGGAGTACGCCGAGATCCTGTACGAGAAGCGTGACGACGCCGCCTGGATCGGGATCAACAGGCCGGAGGTGCGCAACGCCTTCCGCGAGCAGACGCTCGACGAGCTGGCCCATGCGCTCGAATCGACCCGACACGATCCCACGATCGTGGCGGCCGTGGTCTACGGCGTCGGGGGCCATTTCTCGGCCGGCGGTGACTTTCACGCCATGATGAAGCTGAACAAGGCCAACTCCTACATGTGGAACGACCGCATGCTCAAAGTGGCGATGACCTGCCGCAACCTGCCCATCCCGGTGATCGCCATGGTGGAGGGCGCCTGTGTCGGAGGCGGCCATGAGTTGATGCTGTGGTGCGATCTGGTGATCACGGCCGATGACGCAACCTTCGGCCAGACCGGTGCCCGCGTGGGCGCCTGCCCGACCGTTGGGGCAACTCAGTACATAGCCAAGCTGATCGGAGAGCGCCGGGCCAAGGAGATGATCTTCCTCTGCAAGCGGTACTCGGGAGCGGAGGCAGCGGAGATCGGTCTGGCCAATGAGGCGTTGCCTGCCGCCGAGTTGCAAGGACGGGTCGAAGAGATCGTCCAGCAGATGAAGGGTTATTCGTCACAGACCCTCCGGGCCACCAAAGTGTCGCTGAACTTCGATTCCGACGCCCTCTACCCGTCCTGGCAACACGGCATGGAGCTGTTGGCCAACATCTGGGGCACGGAGGAGAGCCTCGAGGGCATGAACGCCTTCCTGGAGAAGCGACCTGCCGACTTCCATCAGTTCCGTGTCCGGAACAAGAACGCCCTCGATACATATCTCGACGACTTCGATGAGGGTCGCAACCAGAGCGAGGCTTCGCAGGCCGCCCGGAAATGACGGCCGAGGGCGCCCTGACCGGTCTCAGGGTGATCGATCTCTCCCGCGTGCTGGCCGGCCCCCTTTGCACTCAGACGCTCGGTGACCTGGGGGCGGAGGTGATCAAGGTGGAGCGGCCAGGAGAGGGCGACGACACCCGCAACTGGGGACCCCCATACGCCGGGCCACTCTCCGCCTACTTCATTGGCGTCAATCGCAACAAGAGGAGCCTCGCCGTCGACCTGTCCCGGCCCGAGGGGCGGGCGGTGCTCGACCGGCTGATTCGCAGCGGGGATGTGTTGGTCGACAATTTCAGGCAAGGGACACTGGCCCGTTGGGGTTTCGACGACGCTTGGTTCGATGCGAACGCCCCTGCCGTGATCCGTTGCTCGATCACCGGCTATGGCTCGACCGGGCCTAAGTCGGAGATGCCCGGCTACGACTTCATCCTCCAGGCTGAAACTGGCCTCATGGCGATAACCGGTGAGCAGGACGGGACGCCGATGAAGTTGGGGGTGGCCATCGTGGATCTCTGCACCGGCATGCAGGCGACGATCGCGATCCTCGCCGCCCTCGAGGCGCGACGACGCAGCGGTCGGGGACAGCGTTGTGAGGTGAATCTTCACGACACCGGTCTCCACCTCCTCGCCAACGTCGCCTCAAACCACCTCGTCTCCGGGGATGAAGCGGCCCGCTACGGCAACGGTCATCCGAACATCGTCCCCTACCGGACTTATGAGGCTTCGGACGGGGACCTGGCCCTGGCCGTCGGCAACGACCGTCAGTTCGCAGTCCTCGCCGATGAGCTTGGTCACCCGGAGTGGGCAGAGGACCCGCGCTTCGCCACCAACCCGGAACGGGTACGAAACCGGGACATAGTCGATGAGATGGTTGAAATGGTCATGGTGACCAGGAGTCGGGCAGAGTGGGTCGAGACCTTCGATCGCATCGGAGTCCCGTCCGGCCCCATCAATCGAGTCTCCGAAGCGCTATCGAGCCCGCAAGCCCTGGCCCGGGAGATGGTGATGTCGACCGAGCACCGTGTCGCCGGAATGGTCAGCACCCTGGGCTTGCCCATCGAGATGTCGGAAACACCGTCCTCGGTTCGTCTCGAGCCGCCAATGCTGGGGGCGGACACCGACGCGGTGCTGGGGGAGCTGGGCTATTCGGTCGACGAGATCGACGGCCTGCGGGCAGCCCGGGTGGTCTGAGCGACGGGATAGCTGTCGACCGAAGAGATTCTCGGATCTGCTGACGAGGGTATGGATTCTGTCCTTGGGGTCTTGTACGGTAGCGAACATATGTTCGATATTGAGATTCTCCCTTCGGATCTAGATCTTCTCGATCCGGATTCCGGCAACGATCATGGTTTGCCGGCGGATCTGGAGTCGATCCCGCCGGGTCTACAGCTAGGAGTGATCTTGTCTTCAGTGGATCGGGATCAGTTGTCGGGGTACGACCGGGTGCGTCTCTTGAAGGCTGATGCTCGGATGGTGGCTCATTTTCAGGCACGGGTTTATTCCGACATCCATTCGGTCTCCGAGTCGGTAACCGAGTTGCACTATCCGGAGGCTCCCAACCCTCAGGACATTTTTGAGACGGCTTCTTCTGAGGTCCAGGCATCGTTGTCGCTGACCCGACGGTCCGCGGATATCCATGTGGAGCTGGCTTCTCTACTCTGTGAACGGCTTCCCCGGGTCTGGGCAGCGCTCCATGCCGGGTTGATCGACCTGGCTCGGGCTCGGATCCTGTCGGATCTGACCATGCCTCTTCCCCGAGAATTGGCCCGAGAAGTCACCGAGACTGCCCTGGTGCGGGCACCATCGATGACCACGGGTCAGCTTCGAGCACATTTGGGACGGCTCATCATTTCAGTCGACCCGGCTGCTGCCCAGGAACGGTATGAGCAGAAGCTGGAAGAGCGGAGAGTGTTCTCCGAACAGGGCGAGGACGGTACGGCCAATCTTCACGGTCTCAACCTGCCTCCGGACGAGGCAAATCGGGCGATGCGACGGATCAACCGTTTGGCCCGAGCTCTCAAAGCGAAAGGTGACCGGCGTCGGATCGATCAGATCCGGGCCGACATCCTTCTCGACCTGCTCACCGGGAAGGGTCAACCCAACGGATCCTGTGACAAAGGCGTTGTCGAGATTCGGGTCGATCTGACCACCCTGGCCGGGATCGACGATGATCCGGCCGAGATCCCCGGATTTGGACCGGTCCTAGCCGATGTAGCCCGACAGATGGTCGACGAAGCATCTGATGCGGAATGGCGGATCATCCCCGTCGACGGGAACGGACAGCCGGTAGGAGTGGTCACCACCAAGAGACGACCCACCACTTCTCAGAAACGGATCGTGGAAAGCCGCAATCCGACCTGTGTCTTCCCGGGCTGCCGGATGCCCGCCGCAGAATGTGATCTCAACCATGAGGTTCCTTGGGCAGAAGCGCACCGAACGACGGCCCGGGAGCTCGAACCTCTGTGTCGACATGATCACATCAACCATCATCTTCACCGATGGAAACTGAAACAGATCAGATCCGGCATCTACCAGTGGACCAGCCCACTAGGCCACACCTACACCACCGGACCCGAGCCACGCTGACTGAGGGCGGAGGGGTGGCGAGATGGACCCCGGCACCCAAGGCCCATCTCCCACCGACTCGTGATTACTGAGTGCCTTCGATGAACCCACCCCGGCTGCCTTTGGGTGTGGGGGGTGGTCCGAGGTCCTCCGGTGATATCTCCTTCGGAAGCACCTCGGTTGGTGTCTCGCACTCTGCTCGGACCGTCGAGGACGGGGCACCGTCGCCTTCCAGAACCTCTGCCGCTGCCGTCAGGGAGGTGACAGAGAGAAGGCCGATGACCAAGCTCACAATCGCTGTTCTTATTCGCACTGGTTCCTCTTTCGTTGCTCTCCGCGTTCTTGGTCTCCCGTGCTCGGGCAGGGATGAGGACGCAGGTCGAACGTACGGCGCGAAGGATCAGAGGAAATCGGTGGGTACCACCCAATTAGTGCGTGGCAGTACCTAGCTAGTTGGTGATCCCGACACTGCTCCGAGACCGCGAGCAATGGCGACCGCATCGTCACGCGAGGAAGCATTCAGCTTGGAGAGGACCGCGGCGACATGATGCTCGGCGGTTCGTGACGAGATGAACAGGCGGTCGGCGATCTCGGCATTGGTCAGGCCCTGCGCCATCAGA
>JARDZU010000177.1 GCA_029240695.1 Acidimicrobiia bacterium
CGGGTGTGGAAGGTCGTGATCACCGGCTTCTTCGAGCCCGTCTTCTATCTCTTCTCGATCGGGATCGGCATCGGATCCCTCGTCGGCGAGGTGACCATGCCGGGTGGCGTCACCGTCGACTACACGGCTTTCGTCGCTCCGGCATTGATGGCGGCGTCGGCGATGAACGGGACGGTGCTCGAGACCACATTCAACATCTTTTTCCGCCTCAAGTTCGACAAGGTCTACGACGGGATCCTGACCACCCCGATGGGACCGCGCGATATCGCCATCGGCGAGATCGGATGGGCGTTACTCCGCGGCGCCTTGTACGCCGTCGCCTTCCTCGTCGTGATGGTGATCATGGGTCTCACCACCAACTGGTGGGCGATCCTCACCATCCCCGGGGCGGTTCTCATCGGATTCGCCTTCGGATCGGTCGGTCTCGCAGCCACCACCTTTATGCGCTCATGGCAGGACTTCGACCTGGTGTCCCTCGTGACGATGCCGCTGTTCCTGTTCTCCGCGACCTTCTATCCACTCGATACCTATCCACCTGCCCTGCAACAGCTCGTCCGATTGTCGCCGCTCTATCAAGGCAACGAGTTGCTCCGAGCCTTCTCGCTGGGCATCGTGGACTGGTCTGTGGCCGGCCACGTCATCTACCTATTGGTGATGGGCCTGATCAGAGCTCGTATCGCCTCCCGTCGTCTCGACGGGTTGTTGCGCAAGTAGCGGCCATTGCGTCGGCGGGGTGATCGCAGGCGGTCGCCGATAGGCTCGGGCCGCTCATGCTCGACCTGTCTTTCCCCCTCCATTCCCCCCGGGGGGCCAAGCTCAACACCAACGGCTGGCTCCAGGAGGCAGCACTGCGCTGTCTCCTCAACAACCTCGACCCTGACGTCGCCGAGGACCCGGAGCAGCTGATCGTCTACGGCGGCCGGGGCAAGGCAGCCCGCGACCTGGGGGCGCTGCAAGCCATCGTTCGGACACTCGAGCGCTTAGGAAACGATGAGACGCTCCTGGTGCAATCGGGCAAGCCAGTCGGGGTGTTCCGTACCCATGAGATGGCTCCGCGGGTGCTCATCGCTAACAGCCTCCTCGTCCCACGGTGGGCGACCCTTGAGCAGTTCTGGGAGCTGGAGGCGGCAGGTCTGACCATGTATGGGCAGATGACTGCCGGGTCCTGGATCTACATCGGGACCCAGGGCATCCTCCAGGGGACCTATCAGACCTTCGCCGCAATCGCCGAGCAGCGGTTCGGCGGCACCTTGGCCGGCACACTCACCCTCACCGCTGGACTCGGAGGCATGGGCGGCGCTCAGCCGCTGGCGATCACCATGAACGGCGGCGTCGCACTTTGTGTCGAGGTCGACCCTCAGCGGATCGAACGCCGGTTGGAGACCGGCTACCTCGACGAGAGCTACGAGGAGACCGAGGAAGGGGTTAGCCGCGCCCTCGAGGCGAAGCGAAATCGCGAGGCGGTTTCGATCGGCCTGCTCGGCAATGCTGCAGATCTGTTTCCCCGATTGCTCGAAATGAGCCTCGACGTCGACATCGTGACAGACCAGACCTCGGCACATGACCCGCTGTACGGGTACATCCCGGTCGGATACGACGTGGACGAAGCCCGCCGGCTCCGCGAAGACGACCCCGACACCTATATCAAGTCGGCCCGGGAGTCGATGGCGACTCACTGCGAGGCGATGGTCGGGTTCCAGTCGTCAGGTGTCGAGACATTCGACTACGGCAACAATCTGAGGGGTGAGGCAGCCACCGCCGGCTTCGCCGACGCTTTCTCCTATCCCGGATTCGTCCCGGCCTACATCCGACCCCTTTTCTGCGAGGGTTCGGGGCCGTTCCGCTGGGTGGCCCTCAGCGGCGATCCGGCCGACATCGCGGTCACCGACCGGGCGATCGCCGAACTATTCCCCGACAACGACTCACTCCATCGCTGGATGCGGATGGCGTCGGAGAAGGTCCATTTTCAAGGTCTCCCTGCCCGGATCTGCTGGCTCTCCTACGGCGAGCGCCATCTGGCCGGTCTCCGGTTCAACGATCTCGTCGCCGCGGACGATATCTCCGCTCCGATCGTCATCGGCCGGGATCATCTCGACTCGGGATCCGTCGCTTCCCCCTACCGGGAAACGGAGGCGATGGCCGACGGGTCGGACGCCATCGCCGACTGGCCCATCCTCAACGCGATGCTCAACGTCTCCTCTGGGGCGGCGTGGGTGGCCGTCCATCATGGCGGCGGCGTGGGAATCGGGAACTCGATCCACGCCGGGGCTCAAGTCGTCGCCGACGGCACTGAGCAGGGCGCTCTGAGAGTGGAGCGGGTGCTCACCAACGACCCCGGCACCGGAGTCATGCGTCATGCTGATGCCGGCTACGACATCGCTCGCCGCGTGGCACGTGAGAGGGGCGTCGACATCCCGATGCTCTGAAACCGTTTAGGGATCGCAACCGGAGCACCTATACGCTGATCCCCAATGCCGATCAATGACCCACACTGGCCGCGCGCCGATGTCTGGCTCGCCCAGGAGCATCCCGACCCGGAGATCCTGGTGGTCGGGGTGCCTTCGTCCCGCGCCTCGTTGTCGCCATCGCGGGCCGACCTGAGCCCGCTCGAGGTCCGTGATCGACTTAGCCGTTTCTCCACCTTTCACGGCGAATGGGGAGTCGATTTCAGTGGTGTCGCCGTCCGTGACGAGGGCAATTGGGCGGTCTCCGACCTCGACATGCATCGCATGCCGGAGGTGGTCGAGAATCTGGCCGCCAAGCTGGATCGGGGCCCGTTGAGCATCTACCTCGGTGGGGACAATGCCATTACCCGCCCTCTGGCCAGGTCTTTGTCCGGCGACCGGAGCCGGATCGGGCTGATCACGTTCGATGCTCATCACGACGTCCGCACCCTCGATCTCGGTCCAACCAACGGGACCCCGGTTCGCGGGCTCATCGACGAGGACGGTCTGCCAGGTGAGAACGTGGCGCAGATCGGGATCCACTCGTTTGCCAACTCCGCCGAGTACCGCGCCTATTGCGACGAGCAGGGGATCACGGTTCTGACCGTCGACGATGTCTCACAACGCGGCATCGGATCGGTGGTGGAGGACGCCCTGACGGTGGTGGCCGTGAAGACCGACGCGGTCCATGTCGACGTAGACATCGACGTACTCGACCGCGCCTATGCGCCCGGCTGCCCCGGGGCGAGGCCGGGAGGGCTCACGGTGCGCGATCTGGCCGAGGGGGTACGCCGATGTGCCCGCAACCCCAAAGTGGCCTCGATCGATTTCGTCGAGGTCGACCCGGAGGCCGATCAGGACGGGCTCACTCTCGACGCCATGGCCCACCTCATGCTCTCGGCGGTCGCCGGCTACGCCGAGCGCGAGTAGCGCGAACCGGGGGGGTACGCAATGCCGCATTTGGCTCTACCCCGACCCCCGTATTGCGCGCAAGAGCAAAGCTCGATTGTCGGTGATCGATCGGTCCTAAGTCTGCACATCAACAGTGACGGCGAATGCCGCGTTGTGGTCTTCGCCATACTCGAATCTGAGATTCAGTACGTACGAGCCGCCCTCTGACGGGGCCTCGACTATCTCCCAGCGTCCAGGCGCGACCTTGCTCGCATCAGCGACAAATCGATCCGCGCCATCGGCCACGTTCCAGACTGCTTCGAATTGCGCTGCATCGAAACCACGAGCAAGGACCCGGAGAGGCCTCCCGGCATCCATGGTCACGACAGCGTCCTCGAGCCCTTCAAAGAAGCCGTCACTTACAACCCCATCGCCGTCACCCGAACAAGGCCCAGCGGATACCCACCCCAACACGGCAGCGACTTCATGATCATTGGCTTGGACCGTCACGCTCGTGTCGGAAGCCACATCACCAGAAGCGGATACGCACGGGAATTCGACCCGCGTGGACACAGTCGTGAGCTCGGTCGACGGTGATGGGTCAGTCGTCGGCGTACATGCCGCGACAGCTAGGACAAGCACCGCCACGTACTTCATGACCCTGATTGTGCTCGATGGCCCGCCCCAAGACCCACGCATATAACGGCAGAGAGTGAGGTGCTGGTCGAGTGCGACAGGGATCAGCCCCCGCTGATCACCTGTTCCGCATCTCGGCCCAGACGATCGCCTTCGCGGTGCTCGAGGAAGCCGTGGGGGAGGCGCACAGGTCGGGGGCCGTGGGAATGGCCGCGCACCATGTGGTTTGCCTCCTCGGGGAAGGGAATGTCCTGGTCCCAATCGGCCAGAAGACTCTCGAGTTGGTCCAACGACTCCACTCTGGCCAGGGCATCGCGCATCTGCGGTCCGGCTGGGAAACCCTTGAGGTACCACGAGGGGTGCTTACGAAACAGTGCGATCCCGACCCGCTCGCCGAAGTGGTCGACCAGCAGACGTGCGTGCCAGACCATGACCCGGGCCACCTCCCCCGAGTCGGGTGGAGTCTGATCCGGGCGGCCGGTCATGGCGTCGACCAGATCCCGGAACAACCAGGGCCGCCCCAGGCACCCCCTGCCCACCACCACCCCATCACATCGGGTCCGCGTCATCATGTCGATCGCATCAGCGGCGGTCCAGATGTCGCCATTGCCCAGCACCGGGATGGAGGTAACTGCCTCTTTCAGCCTGCCTATGGCCTCCCAATCGGCACTGCCTGAATAGAGCTGACGGGCCGTCCTCGCATGGAGCGCCACTGCCGACGCCCCCTCCTCTTCGGCCGTGAGCCCGGTCTCGAGATATGTGAGGTGGTCGTCGTCGATTCCCTTGCGAAATTTCACCGTCACCGGGACCGACCCGGCGCTGGACACCGCAGCGGCCACGATCGATCGGAACAAATCGCGCTTCCACGGAAGGGCTGCGCCGCCGCCGTGCCGCGTGACCTTCCCCATCGGGCAGCCGAAGTTCATGTCGATGTGGTCGACCTGCTCGACTTCGACCAAGTAGGAAACCGCTTCGCCGAGGGACCCGGGGTCAGTCCCGTAGAGCTGGATCGAGCGGGGGGTCTCGTCCGGGGCGAAGCTGGCCAACTGGCGTGTCTTCTCGTCTCCTTCGACGAGTCCGCGGGCGCCGATCATCTCGGACACATAGAGACCTGCCCCGTACTCGCGGCACAGACGCCGGAATGGGGCATTGGTGATCCCGGCCATCGGGGCGAGCACGACAGGTGGATCGACGGTGAGGGGGCCGATGCGGAGCATCGCAGCAGATTCTAGAACTCGGTGGAGTTGATGTTTTGCAGGCGGACCTGGCCCCGGGCGACGAGCTTCCCGTCGTCCTCGCGCGTGACGGCCACCTGCCAAAGCTGCTGGGTGCGGCCCCGGTGAATGGGTGTCGCCGAGCCGATCAGAACGCCCTCGGTGGTCGCTCGGATGAAATCGGTCTGATTGGACACCCCCACACATCCGGCCATGCCGTTCTGAATCGCCCACAAGGCGGCCCCGGATGAAGCAAGGGTCTCGATAAAGGTGCAATAGACCCCGCCGTGGACCACACCGTAGGGCTGATGGTGTATGTCCTCGATCACCAAGCGGCCCTCACATGAGTCCGGGGAGGCATCGGTGAGCTCGATGCCGGTGTGACCGACATAGGTGGGGCGATCGAGGAACGGATTCTCCATCAGGCGCCACAACCGGATGAGATCCTGAGTGCCGGCCCTCCATCTCCGTACTCCCACACCTCCACGCCGATCCCTTCGTAGTAAGCAGCGGTCATGACGATCTCCATCCTGGCGTT
>JARDZU010000178.1 GCA_029240695.1 Acidimicrobiia bacterium
GTGGCAACCGGAGTGATCCCGGCCCCGGCCAACTCCTTGCAAAGCCGGCGGTAGAAGTCCACGCCGGCCTGATTGACTCGGCCCGTGCCCTCGGGCAGAAGACGGGACCATGCGATCGAGAACCTGTAGGCATTGACCCCGATCTCGGACATCAGTGCGACGTCCTCGGCATAACGGTGGTAGTGGTCCACCGCTTGATCGCCGGTATGGCCATCGGCTGTCTTGCCCGGGGTGTGGGCGAAGGTGTCCCAGATGGACGGAGCCCGCCCATCTTCGGCCACGGCGCCCTCGACCTGATAGGAAGCGGTGGCCACGCCCCAAAGGAATCCAGGGGGGAATTGCGACAAAGTTGCCCCGTTGAGCGAAGAGGAAAACCATGACCGGGATGATCAGCGCCAGCATGGCCCCCGACTGGATGAGGCTCGGCGTGTCGTCGTACAGCGTGTTGAAAGTGCGCAAGCCCACTGCGATCGGCTGCAATTCGGGTCGTGCCGATAGGTAGATCAAGGGCTCAAAGAAATCATTCCAGGCGAAGTAGAAGTGAAAAAGGGATACAGCCACGATCGGGGCTTTCATCTGGGGGAGGAGGACCGACCACATCGTGCGGAACGGGCCGGCGCCATCGATGGTGGCTGCTTCGTCGAGCTCCTTGGGGATGGTGAGGAAATACTGTCTGAGCAGGAACACGTTGAAGGCGTTGGCAAAGAAGTGGGGAACGATCAACGGCAGCCAAGTGCCCACCCACCCGATGCGGAGGAAGATCGTGTAGGTGGGGACAAGCGTGGCGTAACGAGGGAGGATGATCGTGGCGATGAGCACCACCATGATCGACCTGCCAAAAGGCACGTGGAAGCGGGCCAACCCATAGGCGACCAGGATGGAGGACCCGACCGCCCCGATCGTCCCAAGTCCTGCGATGACCAGCGTGTTCCTCAGCAGGAGCGGGAAGTCCATCAAGTCCCAGGCCTGGCTGTAGTTCTGCCATTGCGGGTCGAGCGCGTAGCCGGGCTCGAGCAACCTCCAGTTGCCCTCCCATTCGATGGGCCCAGCCGACGGATCGGCGGGGTCGATGAATTGCGAGGTCTGCCGCCCCGGCTGGAGCATCGCCAGCTCTCGTTCCGTGCCATCGGGCATGGGAACGGTGTAGATGTCGAGCTGCTCGCCCTCGTACTCGAAGGTGGCCGCCGACTGGGGAAGGATCGGACCCTCGAAGTCGGAGAGCATCTGCTCGGACTTGAGCGAAGTGACTGCCATGTATCCGAGGGGGAGAAGGAACACGAATAGGACCAACCCGGTGATCCCGGTGACCACCCATCCGCCGCGCCGGCGCCGCTTCGTCCGGCCACCGGAGGTGACCTTCTCGACCTCCACCCGGTCCACCGTGACGGTCATCGTCTCATCCCTCGAACTCGTAGTGGACCCAGTACTTGGCCGACCAGAAAAGGGCCCCCGTCGTCACCACCGCGACGATGAACAGGGCCCAAGCCAATGTCGCCGCGTATCCCATGTCGAAGAACTGAAACCCGGTCCTGAAGAAATAGAGGGCAAAGAACTGGGTAGCCCCGTTGGGGGCGCCGCTGCCATTGTTGAGGACGAAGGGGACCAGGAAGTATCCGAAGATCCCGATCAGTGTGATGACCAGGTTGTAGAAGATGATCGGGCTGATGAATGGGATGGTGATGTGCCGGAAAGAGCTCCATTCCCCGGCGCCGTCGATGCGCGCTGCCGCATACAGATCAGCCGGCACCCCCTTCATCGCGGCGATGAAGATGAGTATGGCGTTGCCCACCGCCCAGAGACCGATGAACACGAGGGATGGGTAGATCCAGAACTCATCGTGGAACCAATCGGGCCCGTCGATGCCGAAAATGGCGAGGATCTTGTTCACCCAGCCTATTTGCCCGTTGAAGACCCCGTTGAAGATGAGGACCGCGGCCACGAAGGGGATGATCGAGGGCAGGTAGAACAGGGCGCGAAAACCCTCCCGCCCCTTGAGGGCCTTGGCGACCAACAAATATGCGATTGCCATCGGGAACAGAATCGCGACGGGGAGGGCGATCGCCCCGAACTTGAGGGTTACCAAGACCGACTGGTGAACGTCGGCGTCGTTGAACAACCTGACCCAGTTCTCCAGCCCGATGAATTGCATTGGCTCGTCACTCACCAGGTCGTAGTCGGTGAACGAGAACCAGAGGGAGGCCGCCATCGGGATCGCGTACCAGAGGAAGAACCCGAGTATCCAGGGCATGACGAACCAAATTCCGGCCCGTCCCCGTCTCCTTGCCAGGGACGATCTCGCGGGCCGGGAGGGAGCGACCGGGTGCTCGGCCGCTCCCTCTTCGACGATCACAGTCATGCGATCGACCCTAACCGTCAGCCTTCGGCGTTCTCGGCGAAGATCGCACTCAGGTCGCTTTCCACCTGGGCGATCTCAGCATCCAGATCGAGATCTGGATTGGACAGGAGCCCGGTTTCGAGCTCCTTGAGCCGGATCTTGTACTCCGACCATCCGGGGAGGAAGGTCTCGTGGCTCGGGTTGTCCGCATAGTTGGCGCCATCGAGGATGGTCTGCCAGTTGACCCCTTGCGGGTACCTCTCATCTTGGGCTGCCAGGTAAGCGTCCATCAGCGCTGGGTCCGCCGGCGCTGCACCGTAGGCCGTCAGCAGGTCCAGAGCCGCCTCGGTGAGGAGGTAGTACATGGCCGTGAAGGCCTCGTCAGGATGCTCGGTCGAGTCCAGGATGCGGAAGGTGTCCGCATGCAGGTTGGCCGTGACCGTCCCGTTGTTGGAAGGCATGACCCCGTAGTCCCAGAAGTCTCCGGCTATCTCGTCGCTCTGAATACAGCACGTGTACCACAGGTGTGTCGCCGCCATTGCGATGTTCCCGCCCTGGAACAGGTTGTCGCCCGCATCCAATACGGTCTGGTCTGGTGAGATGCCTCGCTCCCACACGTTGGCGTGGAACCACTTCCACTCCTCTTCCCAGATCGCCGGGATGTCGGCTGTGCCGTCTTCCGCCATCGGGTAACCGGCGCCCCAGAACGACCCGTTCTGGAAGAGACCGGTGGTGAACTGCCAGTGGAAGCCCCACTGCGTGGCGGTTGTTCGGTCGAAGGCGGGATCCGTAGCGTCCACCCCGTTGCCGTCAACGGTGAGGATCTCGGCGATCTCCTGGACCTTGGCCCAGTCCCAGGTTCCCTCGTATTCCGTGCCCTCACCGTAGACAGTCACGCCATCCGGCCCATACTCCTGTGGCGGTTCGGGCAGACCGGCCTCCGCGAAGAGGTCCCGGTTGAAATAGATGGCCGACGGGAAGGACCCGAACGGGAGACCGACCAGGGTCCCGTCGGCTTCCCGCTGGTTGTCCACGGCGGCGGTCGCCCATTGTGAGGTCTCCACCCCGGTCGACTCGATCAACGGCTCGATGTCCAGGTAGAGCCCGGCGAACCCATTCGAGCCGTCGCGGCCTACCGGACCGATGATGTCCGGGGCGTCGCCCGTAGCGATCTGGTTGGCCAGGGTCGTGTATGCGACGTCGTAGTCGACGATCTCGAGCACGAGCTCGATCTCATCCTGCGACTCGTTGAATTCGGCGACCACTGCCTCTTGGGCTGCCTTCTGCTCCGGCTGGTCACCGGCACCAAGCCCGACGAACCATCGGACCTCCACTTTGTCACCCGATGGTGCCGCGGTCGTGGCCGCAGCAGCGGCCGTGGTAGTGGACTCCTCGCTGCTCGCCGCCGTGGTGCTGGAACCACCGGTGCCACCGGAGTCACCACACGCGCCGAGGATCAAGAGGAGGACCACCACGAGGGCGGTGCTCTTGGTCTTCTTCATTGTTCTCCTTCTCCTCCTTCTGCCCCGGCTATTTCAACGGCCCCGTGGCCGCTTGCGGTCCTGCACCGGGGACAGACAGGACCCTTCTTTCGGGCTATCCCGATAGACCTCCAACCGTCGATTGCCTGATGACCAACTCGGTTGGAAGAAGCACTCGCCGCGGCCCACCTTCGGGGCTCTCCAGGAGGCTGAGGAGGGCGGAGGCCGACTCGATGCCCTGGGCGTGCACCCCCTGACGCATGGTGGTCAGTGGAGGGCTGAGCTCGGATGCGACCGGGAGATCGTCGAACCCGGCCAGCGCCACGTCCTTGGGCACATCCAGACCCGCCGCATTGATCCTCTCCAGGGCGCCGCTTGCCGTGGCGTCGTTCGCGCAAAAGATGGCATCGACTCCCAGTTCGAGCAGCTTCGCTGCGGCCGCGACACCGGTAGGGCGGGTGAAGTCACCCTCCACCACAAAGAGTTCGGGCTCGAGGCCGGCACGCTGCATCGCCCGTCGGTACCCGGTCAGCCGGTCCTCGCCGGCCACACTGCCCAGACGGCCTGTGATGTGGCCGACACGGGTCCGCCCAAGGTCGATGAGGTGGGTCGTGACCGTGTCGGCGGCACCAATGTTGTCGATATCGACATAGCTGGCAGTCAGATCAGAGCGCCGATGACCGATGAGGACGGTGGGAAGGTCCGAGGCGAGCAGGCCATCGACCAGGGGATCATCGAGGTTGTCTGCAGACACGATGACTCCATCCATGAGACCGGTGCCCAGGATCCGGTCCAGGGTCTCTTCCTTGCTCCGGTTGCCCAGCCACAACATCATCCCGCTCGCCCGATCGGCGAGCACGTCACTCACTCCGTGGAGCAGAGCCACGAAATAGGAATCTTCGAAGAGGACAGGTGGGGCGACATGCATGACAACGCCCACCACCCCGGTACGCCCCGACGCCAAGGACCGTGCGGCGAGGTTCGGTCGATAGTTGGTGCCCTCGATCACTTCGAGGACCCGTCGCCTGGTCTCTTCTGAGACCGATCCGCCGTTGATTACCCGGGAAACGGTGGCACGCGAAACACCGCTCAGTTCGGCCAAATCGTCGAGCGTCCGCGCCATTCGTTCGGGCTCCTCCCTCTGAGAGCGCTCTCAAACATACCGGCCACCATTAGGCGCTGTCAATCAAAACCAGGGATCAATTTTCCAGAAGTTTGGAAAGCGCTTTCAGAGCGGGTGTTTCCAGGTCTGGTAATGACGTCGGGCGTGGGTCACCGCGTCCTCGTAATACTCGTCGGGGGTGACGTCGAGCGTCACGGTCTTCACCGGGGCAGCGACGGTGGGGTCGGTGGCGGCGAATCTCCGAATCACATCGGCGTGCGGCTTGAGACTGCCATCGGGTCGCACCAGGCCGAAGTGGCGCTCGTGCTTGGCCCCGCCGTCGTCGCACGGGGGCCGGTCCCAGAGGTCGGGGTGATAATCGGCGAAGCACCACATGAACGCGCCACTCGCCCCGACATCGACCAACCGGGGCAGCACCGATCCGACATAGTCGGCCAACGCCTCCTCCCCGGCCATGAACTGGGTCCTCGGCGACCCGTAAGCAGTCCAGGACCAGGTCGTGGAGCCAGTTGTGTCGGGAGACGTGCAGCCACCCCACTCTTCGGCCAGACAAGGTTTCCCGGTGAGCGCGGTGACCAGCGCACAGAGATAGGGGACGAAGTCCGGGTCGAGTGGGTCACGTGCCCAGTCGACATACATGGGGTAGCCGTGCATCACGGCGACATCGCTCTCGCTGAACACCTGGTCGACACGAAGCCCGTTGTCGGTGAAGAGACTGGCCGTGTGCAGCCCGGTGGTGACCGGGTGGTGGGGGTCGCTCTCTTTGACCAGCTCAGTCATCTCCCTGACCCAGGATCGGCCCGCAGCAGCGTCGTGGGGGTGGGCAAACAAATCGGGCTCATTCCCCAGGTTCCACATCCAGACCCCCGGGTGCTCCCGGTACTCGCCGACAACCGTCCGGAGGAGGAGACGCACCGCATCGAGAGCAGCCGGGTCGTGGAACATGTTCCGATACGA
>JARDZU010000179.1 GCA_029240695.1 Acidimicrobiia bacterium
GGGGCGATCAAGCGAAAGGATCTTGCTGCAGCTGCCCACCGGATCGGCGCCGAGCTGGCAGAGGTAGGTCTGGATCAGGCACTGCGTCAGACTGGTTACGACCCGGTCATGGAAGAGGGGGAGATCCGGTTCCGAAATTGCCCCTTTCACATCCTCAAGACCCAGGACCAGCGCACCGTGTGCAACCTGAACCTTGGTCTCGTGGAAGGGATGCTCGAGGCCTCCGGCGACAAGCGCAAGGCCTATCTCGAGCCATCCGAGACGTACTGCTGTGTGAAGGTCCGCCCCGAGGCCTGAGTCTCGTTTCGCGCCGACCCGCAGTGGGTAAAAATCCCGTCACGACGCCGGGCCAGCTCCGGGGCTCTGGAGTCGGTTTTGAGCGGGGCCCAATCGACCGAGGGCGATTGGGCCTCCCTCTTATTCCCGGCGCTTCTTGCCGATCAGGCGCTGGGCCGTGACGAGGTCTTCGACCAGGGAACTTCGCAATCGCTCACGATCGTCGGGCTCGGTGGCACGGAGCACTGCCGAGGGGTGAATCGTCGCCACAACCGTGTGGTCGCCCCACGCCAGCTTCTTGCCGCGGTCTTTGGTGACGCGGAACGATCGGCCCAGCAGTGCCTGTGAGGCAATGGCCCCAAGACACACCAGGACCTGCGGCCCGACCAACGCCAGCTCCGCCTCGAGCCAGGGAAGACAGGCTCGCACATGTCTCGTCGCCGGCGTCTGATGGAGACGCCTCTTTCCCTTCGCCTTCCACCTGAAATGCTTGACCACATTGGTCAGGTACACGTCCTCGGCCCGGATCCCGGCTTCCTCCAGGGCTTCGGCGAGAACCGAGCCGGCCGGGCCGACGAAGGGCTCTCCCTCCTGGTCTTCGGCATCACCGGGCTGCTCGCCGATCAGCATCATGGGAGCCGACTTCGGCCCAACCCCAAACACCACCTGCGTGGCTTCTCGGTAGAGCTCACAGGCCATACATGTCTCCGCGGCTCGAGCCAACTCCTCGAGGGAGGCCCCCTCGGACACCATCTCGGGGGCGGGGTTGGTTTCACGCGGCGTGGCCACACCAATCCCTACCCCGCCCCGCTCAACCGATAACGCCGGCCCATTCCCGGAAAGCACCGACGGACATTGTGTTCACCACCGACGAGGGGGCGATGCCGGCGCGCTGCATGGTTGTCACCGAGTTGGCGACGTTGCCCATCTCGCCAATCCGATGTGAGTCAGAGTTGGCCGCCAGGACAGCTCCGGCCGCGACCGCCATGTCCGCGAGCTCGGCGGAGAGGTCGAGACGATCCCGATGTCCGTTGACTTCCAGCGCCACGTGGTTGTCGATGGCTGCGGCGATAACGGCGTCGATGTCGAGGTTGAGGGCCGGTCGGTTGCCGATCCGACGGCCGGTGGGATGGGCCAGGACCCGGATCACGGGGTGGCTGAGGGCCTTCAACATCCGGGCGGTCTGCTCGAAACGATCGAGGTCGAAATGCGAATGCACACCCGCAACGGCGAAGTCGAGCCGGCTCAGTGCTTCGTCGTCGATGTCGAGGCTGCCGTCCCTATCGATGTTCAACTCTGCTCCTTGGAGCACGAGCAGGTCGGGGAATCCTGCTCTGGCCTCCTCGATCATCACACGCTGACGGTCGAGGCCGGCGCTGTCCAGCCCTCCGAACCGCAGGCCAGTCGTGTGGTCGGTGATCAGGATGTACTCGTATTCGCGATCCGTCGCTTCAGCCGCGATCTCGAAGAGGCTCATTCGCCCGTCGGGAGATAGTTCGGTGTGCAGGTGAAGGTCTCCCCTGAGCTGACCGTTCCGTATGACGCTCTCGGCAATCTCACGATCGAGGGCTCGCGCCGCCGGCGGGACCCACACGCGACCGTTGCGCTCGTAGATCTCGGATTCAGAGAGCCCGTCCGCGTTTATGTCCACCAGAAGGGGGCGGGCATGCCGATCGGGCCCAGTCACCTCGAGCAATCGCCGTCCTACGTGGGAGGGCGGGATTAGGTGAACGCGGGCCTCCACGTCCTCGTGGGTTCGGAGCACCGTCTCCCCCGCGAACCCCTCACCGACAATGCGGGCAACCGCGGTGCCTTCGAGGAAGTCGCGCCCGGCGGCGACATCGTCGATGCCGCAGACCAGATCGACGGTCTCTACCCACTCCTCCCCACGCCGCACGGCTCCGGCCGCATGCACGGTCCCACCGAGGTGACGGATCAGGTGCTTGCCGAGGGCATCCGCCAGCACATAGGCCTGAAATGACGGGATCGACGCCGTCGACGGTGCCAGTTGGAGCGTCGAAGCCCATCGCTCTGCAGTAGCAGGACCGACGCCCCTCAGGGCCTCGACACCTTCCGCTTCGATGGCTCTGATCAGATCGGCGGACGTGTCGACCCCGAGCTCGCCCTTGAGAGCGCGCAAGATTGCCGGCGTCATTCGGGGCAGACGTCTGATCCTGGCCGACTCGGCGGGGTAGAGCTGCTCGAGCCGTTCGAGGAGCTCGAGTGTCCCATTTTCCCGGAACTCCTCGATGAGCCGCCATACCCCTGTCCCGATGCCAGGGATAGACAGTGCCTTCTCCGATGAGTCGGACAGATCGGGTGCTAGATCATCCAATGACCAAACCGCCCTGCGGTAGGCCTTGGCGCGGAACGACCGGCTCCGCTCGTCCGCCCGCACCAGGTCGGAGAGTCGCCAGAGAGCGTCCCCCAAGTCCTGGCGTGGAGTGCTCAATTCAATGTCCCGAGTCGTTTTGCGGGACCGGGGCGCGGGTAATCAACAGACATAACCCAGTCACGGAGGGACGAATGAGCAAGTTTGTGCGCATTGTTGGGGTCGGAGCCGCGGCCGCTGCTGCGATGTATCTTCTCGACCCCGATCGCGGGCGCTCGCGTAGGGCGAAGTTGTCGGACCAGGCCGCCGCACTCGCGCGGAAGGCCGAGGAGAAGACTCGGGCCCAGGCGGAGTACCAAAAGGGCGTGGTCCAGGGTCTTGCCCACGATCTGACCGAGCCTTTCCGCTCCGAGCCCGAGTTCGACGACGAGACGCTCCGCCAGAAGGTGAAAAGCGAGGCGATCGGGCGATGGGACGGACCGAAGAACGACGTAGAAGTCGACGTCGACAACGGCGTAGTCACGCTCAAAGGCAACATCGACGCCGAGAAAGTGGATCGGTTGATCCGATTGGTCAAGGGCGTCCCCGGTGTGGCCTCGGTCAACGATCAGTTGAGCGTCCCGCAGCGGAGCTAGCCGGCCAAGCCGCAGGCGGAACCTCAGGGGGTCCGCCTGCTTTTGGGGCCCAAGATCGAAGGCTCCATCAGAGCCCTTCGACCTTGGGCCTTATCTCATCCCGCCAGAACTCGATGAACCCGTCCAGGGGGTCGCCGATCTGGTGGAGGTAGATGTGGTCGATCCCCATGTCTGCCGCCTTCTCGATCGACTCGATGATGGGGCTCGCGTCTGGCCCACAGGGGAGAGCTTCTTCGATATCGGAACGGTCCACCATCTGAACGGCCTGTTCCATGTGATCAACCGTGCGCAGGTCTTGCGCCAGCTGGCCGGTCAGGGCCGTGTTTGGCCAGACCCTAAATGCCCTGTCGACCGCTCTTTCCCGGTCGGGATCCCAGCAGAGTGAGAGCTGGCTCCACACCGGGCCCTTTCCTCCCTGATCGCGATACTTCTTGATCACCTTTTCCTCGAGGCCGGTGATCCAGAGCCCATCTCCGACGCGTGCCGCCAGCTCCACCGCCTCATCACCAAATGCCGATATCACGATCGGTGGCAGCTCTTCAGGGAGATCGAAGATGCGAGCATCCTCCACCGTGTAGTGACGGCCGCGATGAGTGAAGCTTTCGCCTTTCCATAGCCCCCGGATGATCTCGACGGCCTCCTCGAGCAACTCGAGACGGATGTCCGCAGGCGGCCATGCATCCCCCAGCACGTGCTCGTTCAAAGCCTCGCCGGTGCCGAGTCCCCAGGTGAACCGGCCCTCGAGGAGACACGCAGCGGTGGCGGCGGCATGGGCGCTGATCGCCGGGTGCATGCGAACGGTGGGGCAGGTCACCCCGACGCCAACCTTCAAGTCCGAGGTTGCTTGCGACAGGGCGCCGAGGACCGACCAGACAAACGGGCTGTGCCCTTGCTCGCTGATCCACGGATGGAAATGATCCGAGATCGACACGAAATCGAATCCAGCCTTTTCGGCGGCGATCGCGATCTCGACCAGCTTGCTCGGCGTGTGCTCCTCGCTGGAGAGGGTGAGTCCATGTTCGACCATGAACGAGCTTTACCCCCGGCCTCGGTCGCAAAAACCTGACCCCGCGCTTGTTTTTGCGTGTTGCTGCAAACGGGTAATAGAGGGCTTCACTTCATTAAAGCGAAACGGGGCTCCAGCCCATGTTCAACACAGTTCATCGCTCGGCCCGGGACCAGAAAGGTCCTCGTGTCGGCATTGTTTCAACTTTCCCGCCTACACGGTGCGGCATCGCCAGGTTCTCTTCGGCTCTCGTCTCTTCGCTCGGCGAGGTTTCCCCGGAAATCGACGTGGATCTCGTGCGTCTCATCGACGGGCGCCCTCCAACCTCGGCCCTGGGGCAAGTGGGAATGGAGATCGACCCGAACAGCTCGGTGAGCATCCGGGCCGCCGCCCGTCATCTGGACCGCTGCGATGTCGTCATCCTCCAGCATGAGTACGGGATCTTCGGCGAGAATGACGGGGAGTCGGTCCTGGAGCTGGTCGATTCAATCGACAGCCCTCTGATCACGGTGGCCCACACCGTCGTTGCCTCGCCGAGCGATCGCCAGCGTCGGATCATGGAACGCCTCCATCACGCTTCCCGACTGGTCGTGCTCTCCGAGTCAGCGCGTTCGGCTCTCGTTTCCTCGCACTCGATCCCGAGAAGCGAAGTCGTGGTAATACCCCACGGTTCACAGTGGTCGGCGACACCGCCACCAGGCGGCCCGGCCCGGCATCTGATCACATGGGGCCTTCTCGGCCCTGGCAAGGGTCTGGAGAGATCCCTCGAAGCGATGGTCGAGTTGCGCGACCTCGATCCCAGTCCCCAATACACGATCGTCGGCCGGACTCATCCCGTGGTCGCCCGAAATGAGGGCGTCGCGTACAGGCGACGTATCGAGAGCATGGTGAGAGACCTGGGCATCGATGACTTGGTCAAATTCGTCGACCGCTACGTAGCCGACGACGAGCTGTACGAGATGGTACGGAAGTCACATGTAGTCGTGATCCCGTACGACAACACCGACCAGGTGACATCAGGTGTCGTCACCGACGCCATCGCTGCCGGCAGACCGGTGGTCGCGACCCGTTTCCCCCACGCCGAGGAGCTGGTCGGGTCCGGTTCAGGCATCGTCGTCGACCACGACAGCGCGGCACTGGCCGACGGAGTGAGGACGTTGGTGGAGTCGCCCGAGGTCTATGACCGCGCCGCGAAATCGGCCGCAGCCAGGGGTTCCGATCTCTCATGGACCTCCGGCGCACTTCGCTACGCCGAGTTCATCCGAAGCCTCGTCCCGGACAAGATGACTATCTCCAACTGATCCCTGGAAAAGCAGCCGCAGTCGGCGAGAATGAAGGCTGCAAATGATCGATTTGGAGCGAAGCGAGCAGACGCTACGTCCCGATCCACGGCGACTCGTGGCCAGGCCTTTTCTGCCTGGGGC
>JARDZU010000180.1 GCA_029240695.1 Acidimicrobiia bacterium
TCCTCGATGTTCGCCATCGGCGTCCGGTTGTGCTCCATCAAATCCTCGAGCACCCGCCGTGCCTCGGCCTCCGTCTCACGGATGACGATCTTGGCTCCGACCGTGCGTTCGATCTCGCCGGGATTGCGGCCGACATCCGCGCAGTGGCCGCGTAGGACCTCGTCCTTGTGGGCCAGGGTCTCCGGGCTGCCGAACGCGTTCCACTGGTCGGCATAGGCAGCGACGGTGCGGAGGGTCTTCTTCTCCCCCGACCCTCCGATCATGATCGGCAGGTGCTCCTGGACCGGCAGCGGATTGAGATGGAGATCGGCGAAGTCGTATCGCCCATCGCCGTTGCTGGTCACAGTCGTGCCGTCGAGGAGGGATCGGATCGCGGCTGTCGCCTCATGCATCCAGTCCAGGCGCTGGCCGAACCCGGTGCCGAAGTCGATCCCGAATGCGGTGTGCTCCAACCCGAACCAGGCACCCCCGAGGCCGAGGATGGCCCGTCCGCCGCTCATTTCGTCGACAGTGACCACCGACTTGGCGACGATGCCCGGGTTGCGAAACGTGTTGGCACCGACCAGTAGCCCGATATCGGCGCGCTCGGTTCCCATGGCCATGCCGGCGAGTGCCGTGTAGCCCTCCACGATCGGCTGATCGGGATCCCCGAAAATGGCGTACAGGTGATCCCAAGTCCAGATCGAGTCATATCCCAACTCGTCGGCACGCTGGGCTGCGGCGAGGAAGCCGGCCCAATCGGTTCCCTGGCTCCACAGCACGGCGCCCATTCTCAATGGCGTCATATACGGCTCCACTCTCGGCGGTTGGAAGGCGAAAAAGGCAATGTAGCATACGATTTCATGACCATTCCTGGACGGAGCATGCGATGAAGATCGTGGTGACCGGTGGTAGCGGGAAGACGGGTCGTTGGGTGGTCCGGGACCTGCGGGAGCGTGGTCACGACGTGCGCAACATCGATTGGACGCACGACGGAAGCGGCCACGGCCTCTGTCTCGTCGCGGACCTGACTGATCCCGGTCAGACGCAGGAGCTCACCACGGGTGCCGACGTGGTAGTCCATCTGGCCGCGATACCGGCTCCAGGGATCAGGTCCGAGGCCGAGACGTTTCGGATCAACACAGTCTCGACCTTCAACGTCTTCGCCGCTGCGGTGGCAGCGTCGGTGGAGCGGGTCGTATGGGCCTCGAGCGAGACCGTCCTCGGGCTGCCATTCGACAGGCCGCCCCTGTTCGCTCCGATCGACGAGACGATCGACCCACGTCCCGAGAGCTCGTATGCCCTGTCCAAACTGGTGGGCGAAGAGATGGCCGCCCAGTTCTCCAGGCGAACCAACGTGCCGTTCGTAGGGCTTCGCTTCTCCAACATCATGGAGCCCGACGACTACGAGCAGTTCCCGGGGTTCTGGGACGATCCTCTCCTCAGAAAATGGAACCTGTGGGGGTATGTCGACGTCCGCGACGTCGCCGATGCGATCCATCTCGGGTTCGAGTCCGATATCGAGGGCGCCGAGGTCTTCGTCGTCGCCGCCGCGGACACGGTCATGACCCGTGATTCCGCTGATCTCATGGCCGAGGTCTATCCCGATGTTCCGATGAAGCGGCAAGTCGAGGGCAGGGAGACCCTCCTCGCCATCGATCGAGCCCGCGAGATGCTCGAATACGAGCCAAAGCACTCCTGGAAGGATCACGTCTCATGAGCAACAGCATGGACGGGAGACCCGTCGTCCCCTCCACGAGTCGTCTCCGCCCGCGGGCCTTCGACCATGCGGGTCTGGATGCTGTCCGGTAGCCTCGCGACGACTGACAGGAGCTGGTATGACTGCGGCGCCCTTTACCGGCATCGGGACCGCCGACGATCCCTGGGTGTTGAAGACGCCGAGCCTCGGCTCGGAGATCCTGATGCACCGCGACGAGGACCACGACCCGCCTGTCCTGGTGTGCACGGTCGGGACCACCGTCCTCCACTACGACCTGCGCATCATCGAGGACTTGCACGCCATGCTTAAGGAGAAAGGCGATTGGGTCCAGTTGGGAAACGCGGACGAGCAAAAGCCGGCCGCTGAGGGCACCGTCGAGGCCTGGGCCCGCTCCTCCGACAACCCGATCGGAGGCTGGTACGGGCTGAAAAAGGTCTCAGGGGGCGGGTAGGCACTATGTCCCGCCGGTCCTCGAGGCTTTGGGTCTGGCCGAGGTGGAGCACAACGCCCGCAACAACCGGATGAAGGCTCTGTAGACCCGGTGACTGTTCAGGCCGAGTCCGCGACCCGCAGTGGCGGAAACTGCTCGATCAGTCCGTGCGTCTTGACCTGAAACAGGGTCTCGGGCTCGGGGAGCCCCGCCAGTGCGAATTCGCCGAGGGAATCGAGCTCGATGCCGTCTGGGAGTGCTCCCAACTCGGACCGGGTCGCTTCGGTCAGCAAGACCTGGCCACCGTGGCCCGCGTTGCACACGCGGGCCATCACATGTACCGGAAGACCGACGTACCCGGTGTCTGTGACCGCCGGGCTCCCGCTGTTGAGCCCGATCCTGACACGAACCTGATGTCCGCCGGGCCACTTCGCATCCTGCAGACCTCTCTGGATCTCGATGGCCGCGGCGACGCCGCTGGCAGCCTCGGCAAACACGGCGAAGAACTCGTCGGCCCTCGAATCGACCTCATATCCAGCGTGACGACCGACTGTCTCCCGGATGATGGCCCGTACCTGTTCGAGGACCGAGGGATAGCCCTCACCGAGATCCTGGACCAGCGTGGTCGAGCCTTCGATGTCGCTGAGTAGCAAGGTGACGGCTCCCGAGGGCAGGTCGGAGGAATCTGCTCCGCGGGCCTGGCGCAGCTGGCGTGTGATGAACCCGATCGGGGCGATCCCGTAGTTGGTGGCGGCCTTGAGCAGGCGGCGAAAGGCTCGCTCCCTCGCCTCCTCGCTCTCGAATTTGACCTGGTTGAAGCGGGACAGAGCGTTACGGACATGCGACTCGTCGTTGATCGGCAGCCGCCGATTGCCCTTGGAGTCGACATAGGCAAAGGCGCTATCGGGCAAGCTGGCTCGCTTCCTGGCATCGAGTGTCGCCATGCCTAAACCGTAGGCAGTTCGTCGGGTCCCGAACACGGGTTTTGCGTTGGTCGAAGGTTGTGGTGTCCTACGCACCCTGCTGGCTTACCTGTTTTGAGATCTGCCCGACTGGTCGCGGTCCTCGTCATCGTCCTCGGCGTGTTCGCAGGCGTGCTCGCCTGGCGTTTGATCCCATTCCCCTCACGCGGGGCGACGAGCACCATCGCGCACGGGGAGAATGGCCGTGTCGGCTATGTGGTCACCGGCGCCGGGGCGACTCTTTCGCCCTCGCCAGGTGACACCGGGCAGGAGATCGCAGCGAACCTGATCTTCCCCGTGACCGGGGAGGCGGCCGGAGGTTACGAGGTGCTCGATAACTGCAACCGGGCGGGCTGGATCGCGGTCGATCAGGTGGACCCGGGCTTCGTCCCGTCTTCGAGAAGCCAGGACATGGAAGGCTCGGTTTTCGTCATCGACGCCGGCCATGGCGCGCCCGACCTGGGAGCCGTCGGCCCGAGTGGGCTGACCGAGGCCGAAGTCAACATCGATGTCTCGTCACGCGTCATCGAATTGCTCTATTCGGCCCGTGACGTCGACTGGGTGTCCGGCGCGGTCACCGCCGGCAGCACCTATCAGGCCGCAGCGGCAGCGATCCCAACCCGTTCCCTGGACGGCCCCAATGCGGGCGACTACGAGCTCGGTCTCACCTTCCGGGCGGAGCTCGGGAACGCGGTGGAGGCGACGGCACTCGTATCCATCCATCACAACACCGAGCCCACCGCCGACACAGAGGGGCCCGGCACGGGGGCGTTCGTGTCGGCGAACAACGAGCAGTCGCCGCGACTCGGCGGCCTCCTCGTCGACGAGCTCCGTCGCTCCTTCGAGGGCTTCGACGCAGACTGGGTAGGCGGCGAGTCGAGCCTCACCGCCCGAGTCGAGGAAGACGGCGACGACTATTACACGCTCCTGGCCATTTCTGAGGTCCCGGCCGCGATCATCGAGGGGGCTTACATCTCCAACCCATCCGAGGAAGCGCTCATCATGACCGACGCCTTCCGCCAGGCCTATGCCGAAGGGGTGTACCGGGCATTGGTCCGATTCGTGGTGACCGACGACAACCCCATCCCCGCGCCCGAGCCCGAGCTCTACGAGGTCGAGGCGCCACCTCGCTCGATGGACGACTGCATCACGCCTGCGTGACTTCCCGAGCCCACCGGGTTGGAGGTGCCGCCCCCCTATGACTACGGTTGCGCCCTTCATGACGAGCTACTGGCCCTGTGCTGTGTGTCGGAACTCTCGGGTGATCCGCCCGGGTGCCGACGCTCGTCGTTCGCACTCCTGAGACGCCACCACCCGAGAGCTGTCCTCCGGCGTCATCCCCGACACCTCTCTATTTCAGGAGTGCAATCAATGAGACCCCACTTGCCCGGCCGCCGCGCCGGCACCACCAGACCCACCCCCCGTCATCGGCAAAGGGCCAGATTCGGTGCCACCTTGCTCGCTTCTCTCATTGTCGGCGTCGCCTGCGGTGGCGGAACCGACGCCGGCTCCGTAGAGGAGATCACCGTCGACTGGGCCTACTACAACCCGGTCAGCCTCGTGCTCAAGGAGAAAGGCTGGCTCGAGGAGGAGTTGGAGGGGACCACGGTCAACTGGGTCCAGTCGGCAGGCAGCAACAAGGCGCTCGAGTTCCTGGCGGCCAGGAGCATCGACTTCGGCTCGTCGGCCGGAGCCGCAGCCCTGTTGGCCAAGATCAACGGGACCTCGATCAACTCCGTGTACGCCTACTCCCAACCCGAGTGGACTGCACTCGTCACCAAGGCCGACAGCGGGATCAGCAAAGTCGAGGACCTGGCCGGGAAAACGGTCGCCGTGACCCGCGGCACCGACCCGTACATCTTCCTGGTCCGGGCGTTGGCCGACCACGGGCTGACCGAGGCCGACATCGAGCAGGTCCTCCTCCAGCACGCCGACGGGCGGAACGCCCTGATCAACGGTGATGTGGACGCATGGGCGGGCCTGGACCCGATGATGGCGGAGGCCGAGCTCGAGCAGGGCGCCACATTGTTTTATCGGGCGCCCGATCTGAACACCTGGGGCGTGCTCAATGTCGACGAGACTTTCGCGGCCGAGAATCCCGAGATCGTGGAAGCGGTGATCGCCGCCTACGAAAAGGGCCGGCTCTGGTCGTTGGAGAACCCCGACGAGCTGCAAGCCATCCTCGCCGAGGCGGCGGGTCTCAGCGCACAGGTAGCGGAACGCCAGTTGGAGCGGACCGATCTGACCACGCCCGCCATTGGGGAGGTCCAGCGAGCGTCGATCCTCGGCGCCGGAGTGGTCCTCCAAGAGGCTGGGGTCATCGAGCCAGGCGTGGATGTCGAGGCGATTGTCGAGGAGCTGCTCGACGAGACCTTCACCTCAGATCTCGGTGATGGTGGATGACACAGACAACGACGCTGGAGCCCCGGGATCAACTCGATCCCGGGGCATCTGCCCCGAACGGGAAGGGCAAGAACCGGGCACCAGGCTGGGTGCTTGGCCTGATCGTCCCCGTCGTCGCATTGGTCCTGTGGGAGATCGGCGCCAGAACGGGGCTGATCTCCACTCGGCTCATGCCGGCGCCGAGCGATATCGCCAACACGCTGG
>JARDZU010000181.1 GCA_029240695.1 Acidimicrobiia bacterium
AGCTGCACGGAGCCGAGGACTGGTTGTCTCAGCACTTCCCAGCACGCTTCGGATCGTTGCCGCGAAGTGCAGCATCGCGAAGCCTGCGAGCAGGACCAGGAACGCACCGATGCCGCTCCTCACGCGGTTGTCGTCGGCCCAGTCCGTCCAGTTCTCGTCGGTCGCGGTGTAGTCCGGCGCGTCTCCACCGCTCAGGAACCAGCCGAAGACCAGGAGCACGGCAAACGCGACGCCGGACAGAGTTTAGGAGCCGCTGCCACGTGGGAGAGGGCCCGCGAGGAGTTCGCAGGTGGGCGTGCACCCGGCTCGGATGCTGATGTCATTGTTCGCGCGCCGAAAGGATGGGTGCAGCCCGCCGGAATCCCCAAATGGCCGCGTAGATCCCCAGCAGCAACTCCCACAGGAACTCGGGGGCTACAAGAAGACCCACCGCGCCGGTTTGCTCCCAGAAGTCGAAGAGCACGCCTAGGTTCCCCACCAGGAGCAGTGGCCCTCCGATCAGACCGAGCCAGGTCATGCGGCGCGGGACGAGGCCGGACGTGTACATCAGGTAGCCGAGGAGCAGTCCGGGGCCGAACAGAGCCGTCCAATCCTTGAGCGCAGCGAGGGAGACGGCGAGGTCTGCCGCGTCCGGCGAGTCCTGACGCAGGCTGACGAGGCCGAGCACGAAGATGATCCCCGCCGCGATGAAGACGCACTCGATGATCCGAGCGGCGACGTAGCCGATGGCGAGGATCTCGTTCTGCCGCCTAGCGATCGGGTAGAGCACGACGGCTGTTCCGACGTTCGCGATGATGAGGAGGAATTCCAGGAATGCACCCAAGCGGATTTGGTTGTCCTGCCCGTCACCGGCGAGGTAACCGGCCGGGTCGTCGAGAACGGGCTGGAAAAGAAGCGCAGCAGGGATCGATGTGAGGAACGTGATGATGAACAGCACCCCGAAGATCCGGGCGTTCCTCTGATCAGCATCCATCGTGTTTGCTTGGCGAATGTGTGACTCTGGGGCGTGTTCGAGCGTCATGTCCCCGCCGATCCACTTATTTCTGAATGCGGCCGTTCACTCAATGCCGATGAGTCCGTCCCTGGATTGGTCCAGAGCGAGTAACCCAGCCAGATGAACGCCAGGCCCACCGGGACGGCGGCGAAGCGGCCGACGTTGTGCGGAACAAGTCCGGCGAGTAGGGCAGCTGCCGCGCCGATGGCGAGAAGCATTCCTGCCCCACGGGAGAGAACACGGGCGCGAAAGATCCCGATACCGAACAAGACCCCGCCGAGCACGTAGAGAAGAGCGGACAGTGTTGGGACCAACTCCAGGGCGCCGAGGCTGCCGTCGGTACCTTCACCGTTGAAAAGGCCGAGGTAGTTCTCAACGAAGTTCGGGGCATCATCAGCAATCAGCGGCAATATGGCCGCCTCCCCGAAACTGAAGACGATGGGCAGAAGGTAGAAGGCACCGAACAGGACAAAGCCCAGCAGCCCGAGGACCCCGATGGGCTCGACCTGTCGCAGATAGATCCCGGTTATGCCCACTAGGGCAAGAAGCGCCATGGCGACGGTGAGCCACGCCACCATCGTCCAAGCATCCGTTGACACAGTCTCGAGAGTCTCCTCGGGGTGAATGAACTGGATGCCGACGTAGAGAGCCCCTGAAACGATGGCAGCGACAGCAGCCGCACGGGCAAGCCCTGCGTATGTGACGTGCATTTCGACTCCTCTTGGGGTAGTCCGCAGGAACAACCCAGGCTCGACGCTTCGGTCCCAGCCCTACCCGGCAGACGCAATGTCTAACCACGCATCGAGAACCGGGATCAACCTGTCGAGTCTCACTTCGCTCGTCCCACAGCCGCGCCACAAGACCTCCGAGTCGGGCCAAAACCCCTGGTCAGAGCGTTTTGACCGCATCCTTCGCAACGAGGAAGGCGCGGGTTCAAATCCCGCCAGCTCCACTAAACGCCTTGGTCAGGGCGCTATGGGCACGTCCGTAAAGTCCGTTACTGGTCCACGATCTGTCATGCGCCGCGCCACAAGGCCGCCACAGGATGAGCGGCTGGAGCACCTCGCAACCGGCGAGGTGCTCTGACAGCAACCGCCCAGCTCACTCGGCCGGATGGGGGTCGGGGAGGCATCGACCTTCATGTTGGCTGTTGCGCCATGTTGGGGTGGTGCCCTCCAGACCGTTCGTTCGACTCCAATAGGTCGTTCGCTGCATGTCACCTATTTCGTTCGGCTGCGGCCGCAACCACCTCATCCGAGGCGGGAACGACGGGGCCCGTCCGCGGCGCTGGGCTCACTCATGTTGGGACCATATGGATGCTTTCCACTACACCGAAGGTGACCCGTACAGACCTGGACCGGTGATTTCGACTTGCTTGAGGAGCGGCCGGGCCACCTCATAAGACGCCTCATCAGCTCGGGCGAGTGATCGAAATCGAACGTCGAAATGGGAAGTGGCTCCGGCCCGCGGATACAAAACGACAGGAACGGTCTCGGCAATGAGTGGGGCCTTCAAGACAGCCTGCGCCGGCATGGGCTTTGAGCAACCTATGGCCCGAGTGGGGTGATTGACGGCAGCGGCGACGTGTTGACGTTCGGTCGGTGTCCACTCCAATTGGCGACGATGCCGGCCAGGTGGAACACTTTTCCGAAATGCAGGTCCTGATCCGGGAGGGTCGAAATGTCCGAGCTAGACCAACTCCTCGAGGACAGCCATTCGGCTGTGGACGCCTTCGTCAGAGGCGACCCGGAGCCGCTCAAAGACCTGTACTCGAGGAGTGACGATGTGATCATCGCCAACCCTTTCGGACCGCCGGCCAAGGGGTGGGAACAGGCAGCGGAAACGATGGACCGTGCTGCCGCCAACTTCAGGGAGGGCGAGGCCATCGCATTCGACCAGATCGTCCACTACGAGACAGTCGATCTGGCCTACACCGTGGAGATGGAACGGTTCCGATCGAAAATTGGCGGCGCCGACGAGGCGACCGAGTTCTCTTTACGTGTGACCACTATCTATCGGAAGGAGGACGGTCGGTGGAAGATCGTGCACCGTCACGCCGATCCGATCACCTCTGCAAGACCGGCCAACTCGCTGACACAGGAGTAAGCCCCGCGAGCATTCCTAAGGAAGTGTCCAAAGGGGTTGACAGATAGCTCCGTGGCTTGGGACCAGTGGGCGGAGGCGATGAGTGTCATATTTGGGGGCTGTCAAGTCTCACGACGTCTCACATGGCTCGTGCCACAGCCGCGCCACAAGACCGTCGTTTGACCCTAAACCCCTGGGCACAGTGTTTTGACCGCATTTTTCGCAACGAGAAGGCCGCGGGTTCAAATCCCGCCAGCTCCACCAAACGCCCTAATCGAGGATGAAACCCGGATCACTCATTCGCGCAAGGTGCCTCCGGTACCGCGTGCCACAGGGATTCCACTGCGATCCCTGCGATTCACGCGATCGTTGACAGCTGCAGCGGCCGCTAGCGGCGGGGCATGACCGGCGATGGGTGGTGAGGTGTTGCTCGGTCACTGCGCGGAATGTAAGTCAGATTTTCGCGACCCTGAAGAGGGTGTCTCGCTCAGTTCGAGTGTGTTGCCCTCGCTGTCCTTGAACCAGGCGGCCTTGTAGCCTCCCGGCACGCTCAGTACCCCATTTTCGGTCTTCATCTCACCAAAGTCATAGTCCTCAAACGCGACACCCCGCCCCCGCAACTCCTCTACAACGGCTTCCAGGTCCGTCACCGTCCAGCCGGCCGCTGTGTTCTGCGCCGTCCCCGCCGAGGGCGTCGGGTACAGATAAAACCAACCGCCTCCCGTTTGGTACCCAAGGCCCCCACCGACCTCTTCCATGTGGTCGGGCACTAGCCCGAGTTTCGTCTCGTACCACTCGCGGGCCCGGTCGATGTCGACGGCGGGCAGCCTTGGAGTCAGTGGAAAATTGCTCAGCAACGCCCGCCTCCTCGTCTGGGGACTCGGGCTGAACCTACACTTCGATCCCTGCTCCGTCTTCCAACCAGGTCTGGCCGAGATGATCGTCCTGGCCCGGATCGACCGCTCTTCTTCGTCCGCGGTCCACTCCGCGGCCATGGCGGAACCGTGGATCGTCGCCCACCAGTCCTTGGCTTCCGGGCTCCAGGCTCGCCCTTCGGGGAGGGGAGGCACGGAGACCTCGGTGGGGATGGTGATGCTGCGGGTGGCCCCAGTGCGCCGTCGGTAGCTCCCGGCGTTGGCCTTGGTGGGCATGGGTGAAGGGTACCGGTGGGATGGGCTGTGGTCACACCGCTCGTAAGAGCGATACGACGTCGGAGAATCGGCAGCGATACGGCAGCGAACTTCGTCAGCTCGCGCCATCTAACGCCTTCTCAGGTCAGGCCATGTAAGGAGAGAATCCTCAACTGCTACAAAGCCAAATGGCCCACTTATCAGGCGGGGGTTGAGGATTCAGATGTCGGCAGAATCTGGTTCGTAACGAGGGGGCCACGGGTTCAAATCCCGTCAGCTCCACGATATAGCCTTGTGGCAGTTGGAGAAGTGTCCGAGCCTGAGGAGGGGTTTCGGCCGCACGCGCCACATCCGGCTCCACAGGCGTGCCACAGAATTCAGCGTCCAGAGCACCTCTCTACCTGAGAGGTGCTCATACCTCACTTCCCTTGATTGGGCCAGCAATTCGAGTTTGCCGTCAGGACCGGGGTCAAACCTGATAAGTCGGCCATCCCGACGGCAGCGCATCAGCCGATCACATCAGGCCTGGCTGCGCTGTTCGATCGGTACGCCACAGCTGTTCCTGCTTCCGGAGCCGAGCAGACAGCGACCTGGGCGGAAGACGGCTAGTTGCGGGTGCCGTGTCGATCCGTGAGCCGGGTATGGGAGGGGGCTTCCGGCTGGTATGAGCCGGCCTCGATGGCGGCGTCGACTGCAGCCATCTCGGCAAGGGATGTGGAAGCCAGCTCTCGGGTAAGGGCAGCTTGGGTGCGCGCCCAGGTGTCGTGAACGGGACAGTTTTGTTCCCAGTCACAGGGACCATCGCGTAGAACGCAATGGTCGAATGTGGCGGGTCCTTCGGCGGCTTCCACGATGGCGAGGAGGCTGATGTCACTGGGGGGTCGGGCCAGGCGATAGCCGCCGCGGGGCCCGTGAGCGGCCACCAACAGTCCCTCGGCGACCAGTCCGGCCAGGATCAGGGTCAAGGTCTTGTAGGGGATGTTCATCTCGGTGGAGATCTGACGGGCCTGACGTAGACCGGTTCCGTGGTGGCGGCCGACCGAGATCATGGCCCTGACGGCGTAGTCGCCTTTTCGTTTGAGACTGAGTTGCATCGGCACCTGACAAGTTACTTCAAAACTATGCCATCGTCTCAGAATTCTGTGCATGACTTAGAACTCCAAATGTGTGTTAGAGTATGTGTCACACAAGCAGCTATATGAGGAGGACTCATGATCAATACTGCAATCCGCCACTCAGTGACGGACTATGGCAAGTGGAAGAGCGTGTACGACACGTTCCTACCGACATCGGCAGGGGCGAAGTACGCGAGAGTGAATCGCTCGGTTGAGGATCCCAACACGGTGACCGTTGTCGCCGGTTTCGATACCCTCGAGTTGGCGAAGACATTCCTCAACAACCCGACCCTCAAGACCAAGATGACCGAAGCCGGCGTCGTTGGCTCCCCGAGGATCGAAATCAACGAAGAAGTCGAGTCGATCTAG
>JARDZU010000038.1 GCA_029240695.1 Acidimicrobiia bacterium
TTCACGTAAGACCCTTCTACCTCCGCAGCCCGGCTGAGGACCTGCTCCAAAGTGCCCCGTATCTGGACGAGCCCGATCCCGCTCTCGAGCACGACCGCATCGACGGACGCTGGCTTACCCGGCTCGGCCTCCACGACGAGGACGCCCTTTTTGTCGCTGACCTCCCCGAAGTCGAGCTGCATCGGTGACCCGCTGTACCAGACGGGGGCAGAGGCGGGAATCCTCTGCTGACGGTGGAGGTGGCCGAGCGCGACATACGAGAGGCTTCCCGGGAAGGCCTGAGGGGGAATGGCGTAGCCAAAGATATGGGCTTCACGCTCGCCGCCGCCACTCTGTGCCCCGTACACAGTGAGATGTCCGGTGAGCACGTTGACCGTGTCTGTGCGCATGTCCTCGGTCAGACCGCCGATGATCCGCCTCAGCCGCTCTTCGTATCCCTGGGCGTGTTGATCAGGGTCGAGATCCATGATCTCCGCCGCCTTGATGATGCCGCGCTGAGAGACGAATGGGAGGCAAGCCACCTTCAGGCCGAGCGACTCGATGACTGCCACCCCACCGTCGATAGGCCGAGTGGGACGGGCGACGACCGTGATCCGACCCAGGTCGAGGAGCGGTTTCACCGCATCCAGCCGGGCAGCGCTGTCGTGGTTGCCCCCCACCACCAGGACCGGACCGACCTCGGCGAGGTCGAGCAGGGCCCGATAGATGATCAATTCGTCCTCGGGGGAGGGTGAGGAGATATCGAAGAGGTCGCCGGCGACCAGGGTGATGTCGACACGCCGGTCCCGGGCAATTTCCACGATCTCGGTCAGGACCGCCCGGTGCTCGTCGGCCCTGGATCGACCACGGATCTTCCTCCCCACATGCCAATCCGAGGTGTGCAGCAATCTCATGGTGGGACCGAGCAGGTCATCGCTCCCGATCGTAGGTCGGGGCGGGGACAGTTCCTGGGAGGCTCTTAGAGGTCTTCGAAGGGATCGGCCGGGCCGTCGATCTCGCCAGGGTCCCTGCCTGCCTCGGAAGCGCGGGTAGCCCAGGCCGGGAATGGGAACTCGAGGACGAGTGGGACCGGGATCTCCGGCTGCGCCAGGAGCATCGTCCCCGGTTTCAGGATGGTGGCCCGCTGTCTCTGTGCGGCCGGGAGAAAGCCGTACTCCTCCCGGGACGCCTCGGCCGAGTCGAGCCTGCCCACAACCCGAATCGAGGAGTTGGCGATGATCCGCCTCTCCACCTCCGATGCCGTCTGTTGGGCGCCAATCAGGATCACGCCCAGTGAGCGGCCCCGTTCGGCCACGTCGAGAAGCACTTCCTTTATCGGGCTGGCCCCCTCTCTCGGGGCATATTTGTTCAACTCGTCGAGGACCAGGAAGAGCAGCTCGTCGGATTGGCCCGCCTTCTCCTTGTCCTCGAGAGCCCGACGCACTGCCACACCGACGACGAACCGTTTTGCCCGATCATTGAGATTGTGCAGGTCGACCACCGTGACCTGGTGGCCCTGAACCTCGATTCGGTGCCGATCCGGGTTGGCGATGTCTCCCCGTATCAGTCGCTCAACATGACGGACGGCTCCCTGGAGCCTTCGCACGAAGGCGTTGACCGTCCCGGCCCCGATGTGGGGACCGGCCCAATCGTTGCGGGTTTCCTCTTCCTGGACCTTTCGTGTCACCAGGTCGACCAGGTCCCGGAAGGTCCGCATTGTGTCCCCTTCGATGCGGACCGAGCCTCCGTCAGCAGCTTCGGCATGACGGAGCTGAGCCATGACGTTGTAGACCACCATCGTGTACTGCGCACGCTCATCCTCTGCGTCGGCGAAGAGAAACACCATCAAGTCTTCGTGGCAGAACTCGGCCAGCGTCCAGAAGAACGACGTCAGGTCGGAGCGGCTGGTCACATCGGCCACCGCCCGATCGGACCCGGGCCGGGGCGGGGCGAACAGACCGACCGAACCGAACGGCTGGGCCGGAAGTTCCAACGCCCGATAGAGACGCTCGGCATCCTCGTCGAGGCTGGTGTTCCGCCGGTCGAGATGAAGGAGATCCTCGCCTTTCACGTTGAAGATCAGCGCCCGGGTGTTGACCACGGCCGCCCCGAGCACACCGGACGTGAACAGCGAGTGGAGGAGAAAGGTGGCGTAGCTGGTCTTCGTGGCGACACCTGAGACCCCGGAGATGTTGACGTGGGCGCCGCGCTGGCCGTTGATGAACTCGAAGTTGGCGTAGAGGGGCTCCCCGTTACGCGAAGCGCCGACCGGGAACCTGCGATCCATCCGGTCGAAGAACAAGGCCTGGTCGCGCTCCTTGCCATGAGCCCTGCGCACCGGCTGCCCGGGACGGGGTGGGACGAAGATCTCGGGCTCGACCCGAGTCGCAGTGACCTGTGCCGCTTCCATCACCTCGGCCGGCAGGACCCCGTCCTCGATCAGGAAGACGTCGGAGTCGAATCGGGCCCCTTCGTGGCGGGCCCGGACCTGGCTGATGGTTCCGAAGATCTTCACCAACTCGCCGGTCGGAAGGACGCGCTCGAGGGCGACGACATCGTCCAGCTCCAGGTATTCGCCCTCGGCTACTCCAACCCAGAATTCGAGTGGTGTGGCGTCGACAGTCCCCAGCACGCGACCGACCATCTCCTCCATCCGGCCGAGCGTAGACCCGGGGAGGGACAGATCGAGGGCCACGTAGGCTCGCCCGGTGAGCCTGGCGGTGTTCCCCTTCAAAACGGAGGAGCCCTCCCTGGTCGTCTCCAATCTCGCTACTGCGGCAGCTCACCCCGCTATCGACGAGGTATGGGCCGTGGCACCGGAGGTAGGCGGCGCGGAGGCGGCAGTGCGAGCCATGGCGCCAGAAGTGTCCGGCGCCCATGCCAAGCCGGTCGAGGTGATCATTCAGGAGCGACTGGGCACTTACCGGTCGGGCAAGGGCGACGCGATGAACACTGCCCTGACGCTCGCCGCCGAACAGGGCCGGGATCGGGTCCATTTCTACGACGCCGACATCACCAACTTCGAGGCGTCGTGGATCGACGGGGCCGAGAGAGCGGCCGACCGCGGCTTCGGCGTGGTGAGACACCGGTTCCCCAGAGCAGCGACCGACGCAATGATCACCTGGATGATCACCAGACCAGCCCTTGCCCGCCTATTCCCGGGGACGTTCCTTCCCAGGCTCGACCAACCGCTCGGAGGCGAGGTCCTCCTCACCCGGCCCGCGGTGGAGACCCTGGCCGCCTCCGATCTCGTGCGAAGTCGCTCCGACTGGGGGATAGACACCGTTTTGACGTATGCCACCTCGGTGATGGACCTGGGCTTCTATGAGCACCACGTTGCCGACGGGAAGCGACACGCCCTCTATGGGTCGCTCGACGAATTGCGGGAGATGCTGATCGAGTGCCTGGATGCGGTTGCATCACTGTCGGGCCGACCGGGGCCCAGGCCTGGCGCCAGACATGCCACCGACCCGCCCGCCCCGGTCCCGGAGGATCTGAAACAAACCACGGCTTATGACGTGGAAGCCACGGTCCGTCTGCTCGACGCGGAATGGAGCGCCGACGAGATCCATCTCGCCGAGAGCCTGCCCCCGGATCTTTCCTATCTCGTCCTCGACCCTCCGACCCGGCCGAGATTCGAGCTGATGGACGCCGACCGTTGGCACATGGCGCACGGTCTTTTGATGGAGAACTTCGCTCTCGGCGATCCGGCATGGGAGTCGCTGGCCTTTCGCCTCTGGCTGACCAGGGTGCTGTCCTACACGACGAATCAGGCCCGGCAGGGGTTCGATGCCGCCATGGAGTATCTCGAATCCACGATCCGGCGCTACGAGGTGATCGCCGCCGGATCCTCTTGATCCCCGGAGCCGGCCGTGACCTCTCGCACACCAGTGAGAACCACGATCAATGCGGCCAGCGCCCCGATCGCCGTCATCAACGTGACCGACTGCATACCGCCGGCTGCGAACACACGCGGGGCGACGAGGTCCCCGACGATCCGCCCGAGCCCGCTGGCGACAATGAGAAGCGAGAGGAGGCGCGCCCGGGCTCGTGGCCGTAGCTCGGTGGTCAAGGGGATGGCTGAGCTGATCCCGAACTCGATGGCGACACTGACGACGACGAGGACCGCCATCGCCGCCAGTAGCTGCTCGGAGACCGCCGAGAGCACAAGAAGGGCGACCGCGGCGACGGCCAACCCGAGGGCCAGTGAGTTCCGTTTCCCGATGCGATCGGTGAAGGCTGCCATCGATACCTCGCCGGCCAGCTCGGAGACCCCGATGAGAGTGCCGACGCCACCTAATGCGATGAGACTCAACCCGAAGCTGCCTTCGAGCCACCCGCCGAGCACAACCAGGAGCGACTCATGGGTGAAACCGAACAATGTCACCGTCACCAGGACCAGCACCACCTGACGACCGGGGCTGTCCGCCGCCATCACGCCGGGGACGGAGTCGTCTCTCCGGTCCAGGAAGTACAAGGCCAGCCCGATGCCGAGGAGCCCGACGGAGCCAACCACCCAGAACGGGGCCTTCCAACTCCAGTTCTCGATCAGCCATCCGGCCAGTGGGGCGCCGATCAGCAGCCCGCCGGCCCATGCGATCTCCAGGATCCCCAGGAACCGAGCACGCTCCCCGTAGGCCACCCGTTCGGAGACATACACCTGAGAGCTGACGTCGATCATCGGTTTGGCCAGGCCGACCAGGGCAAAGCCGATCACCGCTCCGACATACACCCCGGTCCATGCGGTGACGATCGAACCGATTGAGAACAGTGCCAGTCCTGCGACGAGAAGACGACGGCTTCGCCCTCGTGTTCCGGAAAACGACATGAAGGCGGGCGTGGTCAGGGCACCGGCCCAGCGAACCGATACGAGCGCACCGGCCTGCGTCAGGTCGATTCCCAGCCCTCGGGCGATGGCCGGCAAGAAGGGATACACGAAGCGGAAGCCGATGTTGGCCACCAGCTTCAGGAAGAGAAGTGTGGCGACGGCGGGGCGGAACGGCCGTGCTCGGACTGGTGACTCGGCTATGACCCCATCGTAGGTTCGGGCAGATCCGCCTCCCACGGATCGGAAGCGACCATCCTGGCGGGTGAGATGACACTCATAGTCGTAGTGCTGATCGCAGTCCTCGGAGGCTTGGCCGGGGCCCTTCAGTCACAGTTCCTCGGTGTGATGGAGGAGAGAGTGGGAACGCTCGCCTCGACCTTCGTCACCTATGCCGGGGGTGGATTGGCCGTGACCATCCTCATGGTGGTCTTTCAGGGGAACCGGCTATCGGAGCTGAGGGAACTGCCTTGGTGGGTGTTCGGGGCCGGTCTCATGGGGCTCGTAGTCGTCGCCTCGTTGGGGGTCAGCGTGGCCAACTTGGGGCTCGGAGCCGGACTGACATTGTTCACCGCGGCCACACTCATCCTCGGCGCCCTGATCGAGCATTTCGGCTGGTTCGGGGATGGGCGCTCTCTGGACGCGATGCGTGTTGTCGGCGTGGCTCTCGTCATCGGGGGGACCTGGCTGGTGGTCCGAGGCTGATCGTGCTCAGCCCAAGGCGATGGCTGCCATGGCCACGATCGTGAGAACGAGGCCGACGACCTGCCGTGAGCGAAGGTGCTCGGCGTTCACCAGCCGGGCGAGCAGCACGGTTACGGCCGGGTAGAAGGAGGCGGCGACCGCGGCCAGGGCGAGCGAGCCGGCTCGCACAGCGAGCAGGAGGGCGACGTTGCCGCTCACGTCGAGGACTGCATTCCCCAGGACCACGCGCCGTGGCACCGAGCCAAATCCGACGAGCTTCCAGACGCCGAGGCCGGTCAGCGCCAGAACCGCCAGCATGGTCGCCGCCCGGGAAGTGATGAGGGGAAGCAGATTCGACTCTGGATCGGTGAACCCGATGATCGAGGTGAAGCCACCGAACCCGAGCCCGGCGGCCAGCCCATATCCGAATCTGCCTCTTGGTGTCTCGCCCGGGTCCGCTACCCATGAGCTGAGAACGATCGCCGGGACCGCCACCGCGACCCCGACCCAGGCGAGGGTGCTGGGACGCTCGCCACCGACGACTGCCACTATCACCGGTAGCACCGCGGCCACGGCGGCAGCTGTTGGGGCTACGGCCGCGGCGTTGCCCCGACTGAGCCCGGCGAACAAGGACACGAGACCCACGGCGCCGGCGATCCCTGCTGCTGCCCCGAGCAGGAGGTCGACAGGTCCCGTGTCGCCACCTACGACCAAAGCGACCACGAGGATCATCGGAAAGCTGATCACCCCTGCCCAAAGGACGATGGCCGCGGCCGGAGCGCGCTTGGCTCCCTCTCCACCCAGGAAATCGGCGACTCCGTATAGGAGGGAGCTGATGCCCCCGAGGATTACCTCCACCTAGCCGCTGGCCCCGGGCAGACCCATGACCTCGAGCTCTTTGCGAATCGCCCGGGCGGCGTCGTCGAGATCCTCACGCTCGACTGAGGAGGCCGCATTGGAGAAATCGAGGTCGTGCATCCCATCCATCGGGACCACGTGGATGTGCATGTGCGGGACCTCGAGACCGGCGATCATCAGACCGACCCGCGTGGGCTGAAAGACGTTGTGAAGCGCCATGCCGATGTGACCGGCGACGGTGAACAAATGATTCGACAGCTCCGGCGGACAATCGATCCAATGGTCGATTTCCAACTTCGGCACCACGAGGGTGTGCCCCCGCCGCAAGGGGTTGATGGAGAGAAACGCAACACATAGATCATCCCGCCACACGAATGTGCCGGGTATCTCTCCCTCGATTATCCGGGTGAACAGTGTCGGCATCGCGCCGAGAATATCTGCCCCCGGTTCAGCGGCCGGCAACCACCTTCAAAAGCTGGTTGCTCGTGGTGATATATACCTCGCCCGCTCCGTCGACGCCGAAACCGGTCACCTGCCCGGGCACGCCGACCTGCTCGGTCCAGTCCCGAAGCTCGGTGGCGGCACCATCTGCGAAGCGAAAGCTGCGCAGATACCCGCCGCAGTAGTCGGAGTAGAAGTAATGACCGAACAACTGGGGAAGAGACGCTCCGCCGTAGACAGGCCCACCTGTGATGGAGCAAGTGCCGGCGTCGCCGTGCTCGACCTCCAGGACGGGCGTCACCATCCCGGTCCCATCACAGTCCGATGAGGTGAAGCAATTCATGCCTTCGAGAATGGGCCATCCGAAATTGTGGCCCGGCTGCAGTGGAACGACCGAGACCTCCTCGTAGGTGTTCTGGCCGACATCGGCGATGTAGATCGTCTCTCCGTCGATCCAGAACCTCCACGGGTTGCGCAGTCCCATCGCGTACTTGGTCGGGTTCGGGTCGGCACCCTCGACGTCGATGCTCACCAACCCGCCGAGGAGGGTGTCCGGCTTCTGGCCGTTTTGGAAACTATCCCCCGCCCCGCCGCCGTCGCCGAGACCGAGGATCAGGGAGCCATCGGGAGCGAACTGGATCATCCCGCCGTTGTGATTGCCTGCGGGCTGATCGACCTCGAGCAGCACACGTTCGCTGGCCGGGTCTGCCTGCTCCGGGGTGGAGAAAGTGAACTCGGAGACGACGGTGTCACCCGAAGTATCCGAATAGTGGAGATAGAACCGTGCCGGATCCGTCGGGTGAAGCGCCATCGAGAGCAAACCCTGCTCCCCGTCGTTGCGGACCCTTTCCAGGATGTCGAGCACAGGCGCCTCTGCGATGGCACTCCCGTCGTAGAGCCAGACGCGCCCTTCCTTCGTTATGACGAAGGAATGCGCCTCTCCGGCCCGGGCGGTGAGCTGGACCGGGAAGTTGAGATCCGCCACGAGCTGATAGGCGAGAACCGTCTCGTCCAGAGCGAGCGTGGAGGTGATGGCCGGCGCACTCGTCGTGGCAGCTTCTGCCGGAGCAGACGTGGACGTGGTCTCGGGAAGGGTGGTTTCGGCACTCGTCGACGTCGTAACGGCCGGGGTGGTCGAAGTGGTCGGCTTCGGCTCCGGCTCGGGCTCCACGGTGCATGCGGCCACGAGACATAGAACAGGGATGAGAAGGCGGCGCATGCTGGAAACGCTAGGTATATGTTCCGCCAATCGTGGCCGAGCATCAGAACGATCCCGGCAGCATCCGGGCCTGGATCACATATGACTGGGCCAACTCGGCGTATGCCACGACGATCCTGGCCGCCGTGCTCCCCGCCTACTTCGCCGCCGAGGTCGTGGGCGACGGTGGCGTCGACATCATCGGTCGCAATTGGACCGGTCAGGACCTGTGGGCCCTCGCCGTCGGTGCTGGGCCCCTGATCATGTTCCTGGCGACACCGGTGCTCGGGGCCATCGCGGATTTCTCGGGATCGAAACGGCTCTTCCTCGTGGTGTTCGCCACGTGGGGGGCCATCTTCACTTCACTCCTCTTCTTTGCCGCTACCGGCGACGTGCTGCTCACACTCGGTCTCTTCCTCCTCGCTCACCTCGGGTTCGTCGGGGCCAACGTCTTCTACGACGCTTTTCTCCCCGACCTCACCAACGATGACACCATCGACATGGTCAGCTCGAGGGGGTTCGCCTGGGGGTACCTCGGCGGTGGGCTCCATCTTCTCCTGTCCCTGGCGCTGATCCAGCTCAGCGACGGCCCCATCCCGATCGACACCGCCCTGGCCACCAGGATCGCCATCGGTTCGGCCGGGCTCTGGTGGCTGGGATTCGGGATGGCGGCATTCAAGAACCTGCCCCGGGTCGGCATCGCTCAGGAGCTCCCCGGTGGTGTCACGCCGACCTGGAGGGCATACACGCGGTTCGGGTTCAGCCGAACGTTTGCCACCTTGAAGAAGGTGGTGCACAACCGGCCGCTGCTCGTGTTCATCATCGCCTTCATGCTGTTCAACGATGGGGTCCAGACAACGATCGCGCTTGCGGCGATCTACGCCACCGAGACCTTGGATCTGGGCATCACGATCGTGATCGTCGGAGTGCTCCTCGTGCAGTTCATCGCCTTCTTCGGCGCGATGGGATTCGGGCGCCTCGCCGACAGGGTCGGCACCAAGCCCGCACTCCTGGCCAGCATCGCGGTCTGGTCTGCGGTGACCCTTGCTGCTTTCTTCCTTCCGGCCGGCGAGGCTGGGCCCTTCTTGGCCCTCGCTGCGGTGATCGGCTTCGTCCTCGGCGGCACCCAGGCGTTGTCCAGGAGTCTGTACGGATCGATGATCCCCGAGGATCAATCGGCGGAGTTCTATGGCTTCTACTCGGTGTTCTCCAAGTTCAGCGCGATCTGGGGCCCCTGGATGTTCGCCTTCGTTCGCCAGGTCACCGGCTCGGCCCGGCTGGCGATTCTCTCGATCGCCGTCTTCTTCATTGCGGGCGGGATCCTGTTCAAGTCGGTCGACATCGACGACGGTCGACGCAATCGAGGTGCGCTGCGAACCCCGGCGACCATGACATAGGATCGACCCGGATGACCGACGAGAATCAGGACCCTTTCCAGGCCGAGGAAGAGCCTCCGGCCAAGCCCGACGCGGTCGAGGCGCCAACTCGCAGCCCGGAAGCCACCGGGATCGCATGGGGTGCCATCTTCGCCTTCGCCGGGATCGCCTTGATCATCGTCTTCGCCGTCCAGAACACCGATCCGGTGCCGGTCAGGTTCCTCTGGATGGAGGGAGAGCACCCGCTGGCCATCGTGATCCTCATCACCGTCGGCGTCGTGATCCTGCTGACCGAGCTCATCGGTGTGAGCTATCGCAGACGACGGCGGCGGCGGCGCGAGGAGAGAGATGAGCTGCGCAGGTTGCGGGACGTCTGAGGAGGACGCCTCTACCGCGCCTCATGGGGAACGGATCACCACATCCGGGTTAACCGGACATGTCAGATTGGTTTGCTTGATTCTCGATCTGGATAACAATGGCCCGGCACAGGCAACCTGTGCCCTCATAGGAGTTGAAGAATGATCTTTGGTTATCTGGATCCGGGCTCAGGCAGCTTGATCCTGCAGGCCGTCATCGGGGGCCTCACCGGTATCGGTGTCGCATACAAGGCCTACCGCGCCAGACGCGGCCTCGGCAAGGTCGACCCTGATTCCGAGCACGACGGTGACGAGGAGAACGCTGGAGACGCGGCGCTTCCCGCCGAGTCCTGACATACCTCCATGAGCACGCCCGACCCAGGGTCGTTCCGAGACCCGGCCTCCCGCGTCGTCATCGACGGCGACATTGTGATGCGTCTCCTCGACGAGCTAGGGCTCGAGGGGTGGCGCGCCCTCTCCGCGACGGATTTCTTTCGCAATGCGGTGGCCGAGGGCCGGCTCATCGATTCAGTGGAGATCGAACCACCTGACGGCAGCGCCGGTGCATTGAGGCACCCACGACTCGATCTGATCACATATCCCTACGAGTGGACCTTCTCGATGCTGCGGGATGCCGCTTTGCTCCAGCTCGACCTGCTCGAGGGAGCGCTTTCGGCGGGACTCACGATCAAGGACGCCACGCCGTACAACATCCAGTTCGTCGATGGGCGGCCGATGTTCATCGACATCGGCTCATTCGAGACTTATCGCAAAGGCGAGCCCTGGATCGGCTATCGACAGTTCACCCGTCAATTCCTCTTCCCACTGATGCTTCGGGCCTGGGTTGGCGTTCCCTTCCAGCCTTGGCTCCGCGGAGACCTGGAGGGCCCCACCCCCGACCAGATGTCGAAGCTCCTCGCGGGGAGGAAGCGCTTCAACACCAGTGCTCTGCTCCATGTCCGGCTACAGGCCCGGATGGAGTCCCGGATGGCCGATCGCGCGATGCGTCAAGAGTTGAGCGAGGCCGGCTTCAGCGCCGAGATGATCCTGGCCAACGTGAAAAAGCTGCGGTCGTTGGTCGAGACCCTCACGGTGGACGAGGGCGAGCAGGGATGGTCCACCTACGTCGAATGCAGCCACGTCACCCGTGACCGGACGGCGAAGAGCGAATTCCTCGATTCCGCGCTGAAGAAGTTCGTGCCGGGCCGCGTGGTGGACCTGGGGGCCAACGATGGCCATTTCTCTCGCATAGCCGCTGAAAACGGGGCACTGGCGATCGCCATCGACAGCTATGAGCCCGTGCTCGACGAGGTCTATCGGGGCAGTGCCGGCACGGGCCTGGCCGTCGCCCTCACCGACCTGGCCAACCCGTCACCCTCCCAGGGTTGGGCGGGGCAGGAGAGAGGCTCGTTGATGGAGCGCGCCCGTCCCGACCTGATCATCGCCTACGGGGTGATCCATCATCTGATCTACGGTGCGAGCATCCCTCCCCGCGAGGTAGTGAGATGGCTGGCTTCGTTCAGGTGCCCGGTTGTCGTCGAGTTCGTCTCACCTTCGGACGAGATGGTGATCAAGCTCGTCGGCAACAAACTCCCTCACGAGCTTCACCCCGGAGGCGAGGAGTCGGAGTTCCGGGCGATACTCGACGGGTCCTTCGTCACGGTTGACGAGATGGGTCTCTCCTCGGGTACGAGGACTCTTTTCGCACTCGAGCCGCGATGAAGCCGGGGCGGCTGGGCTCGTCGCCCTGGTTGACGGTGCCATTGTCCCTGGCGGCGGTGGGTGCGTTTGCCCTGGCTCAGCCCGTGCTCGACCTCCTCGGGAGGAATCCGGAGTTCTTCATCGCCCGTGGCTTCACCGCGATCGACGTCATCCTGTTCCCGGCCCTGCTGCTCATCGTGCCCGCACTGCTCTCCTTCCCCGTCCTCGCGCTTCGTTGGATCGGGCCGCGGACGGCGGGCATCGGGCACGCCATCGTCATCGGGGCGCTCTTCTCCCTCTTCGTCGCCAATGCCTGGGTCGCCTTGTTCGGGAGCGATACCTCCACGCTTGTCTTCGGGGCGACCGTCGCCGGTGCCGGGATCCTCTTCGGCTGTGTGTTCCTCGCCTTCCCGGTCGTGCAGACCGGGACCGTCTACGCCGCTTGGGCCGTCCCCATCTTCGCCGCCTGGTTCCTCTTCATGACCCCGTCAGGCGATGTGGCAATGGCCCGATCCGGCGATCTGCCCGAGGCCGGTGAGATCCAGAACCCTGTGCCAATCGTGCTGCTGGTATTCGACGAGTTCCCGGTGGCCACGTTGATCGATTCGCAGGGCAACCTCCTTGGCGACCTCTTCCCCAACCTCGCCGAGTTGGCGGGTGACGGCGTCTGGTACCGGAATGCCGTTGGAGTGCGGCAACAAACCGAGGAAGCCCTGCCCAGCATTCTCAGCGGCATAGGGGCCGACGAAGGGAGCATTCCCATCTCCTCGGACCATCCGCTCAACCTGTTCACCCTGTTTTCGGACGCCTACGACATCGCAGCAGTAGAGACCGTCACCGACCTCTGCCCGGACTTCGCCTGCAGCAACTCGAGCAGGCGGATCGCCCCCTGGCTCGAGCGATGGACCGGGCTCGGCGTAGACCTCGCGGTGGTGTATGGCCATCTCACGACACCGCGTGAAGTATCAGGTGACCTGCCGCCGATCAACCAGACGTGGGGCAATTTCACCACGGGCGAGAGCTCGGAATTCGACATCATCGACCGCTTCCTGGCCAACGTCGACGACGATCGAAGACTCGAGGTGGATCGACTCCTCGACACCTTCCACTTCAATGGAGGAGAGCCCGCCCTTCGTTTCGGCCACTTCCTCTACCCCCACCACCCTTGGGAGGTGACTGCCGATGGCCACCGGACGGGTGCAGGCAGCTCACCGGGAGGCGAAGGCATGGGCTGGACCAAAGACAGGTGGCTGGTAGGTCAGGGTTACCAGCGGCACATCCTCCAGACCCAGTATGCGGACACCGTCGTCGGATCGGTGATGGATCGTCTGCGCGAAGAAGGTGTCTACGACGAGGCCCTTGTCATGGTCGTGGCCGACCACGGGATCACCATCGGCCCCGGAGTGGAAAACCAGCGGTTGATCACCGAGGACACGATCGGAACCATCGCCGCAGTCCCGATGTTCGTGAAATACCCCTCGGGACAAGCTGGAGTCGAGCCAGGGACCATCGATGACGTGAGAGCCGAGACTGTCGACATCCTCCCGACGATCGGCGATGTGACCAAGACGTCGGTCCCGTGGACCATGGAAGGGATCTCGCTGCTCGACCCGGAACGGGCCGGGCGGACCGAATCGGTCATGGTGGGACGGGAAGGCCCGGTCTCGTTCGGAGTCGGCGGTGAAGAGAAACTCGTCGCCGCCACCCTCAAAGAGAGCTGGTTCCCGGGAGGAAATCCCTGGTCACTCAGCCCGCCGGGTTGGGAGGAATGGATGGATCGTCCCGTGTCCGATGCGAATAGCACCGAGGACAAAGAGGACGTCATGGTGAGCATTCGACAGCAGGACCTGTTGGACGACGTCCCCCCTGACTCGGACCTCCTACCAGTGTTCATTTCAGGAGGCGTGACACTCGATAGGGAAGCGACCGGCCAGGAGATCTTGGTGGCCTCGGTAGACGGCGTCGTGAGAGCAGCGACCCGTGTGTTCGAGCCCGATGGGCGTTCGGCCCGATACGAGGTGATGATCCCGCCTGAGCTCCTCCATCCCGGTGACAACGATGTGATGGTCTGGCTCGCCGAAGGGGACCCTTCAGATCCTGCCTTCGTCAGATAGCCGGCCTCGAACCGGCGCCTCTCTCCCGTCACCTACGATTGGGAACGCCCCGGCTCGAGAAGGGACATGAGATGGGACTTATGGACACCATCAAAGGATGGTTCGGGAATGCCAAGGAGGAGGGCGCAGACATCGCCGACAAGACCATGGATCAAGCCTCCGAGCTGGTGGATAAGGCCGAGCCCTATGTCGACAAGACCAAGGACTTCGCTCAGGACGCCGCGGACACGGCCGGAACCAAGGTCGAGGAGCTCCAAGACTTGGGATCTGATTCAGTCGAGACCGCCCAGGACAAGGCGCAGGACGCGCTCGACAGCGCCCAGGACAAGGCAGCCGAGGCGCTTGATACGGCCCAGGACGCCGCCGGGGAGGCCGCTGCTGCCGTCGCCGAGGCTGTGGACGACGTCAAGGACGAGCTGGACGGCTGACCGAGCCACGCTTCCGGCCAGCAATCCTGTGACCCATACTGAACGATGAAACGCGCTTCATATCGTCTCAGCAACATTCCCCCATCAGCCACCCTCGGCATCAGTGCACGAGCGAGGGAGCTGCGCGCCGAAGGCCTCGACGTGATCAGCTTCGGGGCGGGAGAGCCCGATTTCGCCACGCCCGAGCACGTCGTGGCCGCCGCAGCCCGCGCCTGTTACGACCGGGAGAACCACAAGTACACGGCTTCTGCGGGTCTTCGACCGTTGCGCGAAGCGATTGCCGAAGACGTCGGGCGATACTCCGGAGTCGAGGTCGACTGGTCGGAGGTGATGGTCACAAACGGAGCCAAGCAGGCTGTCTTCCAGGCGTTTGCAGCCCTTCTCGACCCGGGCGACGAGGTCCTACTCCCGTCGCCCCACTGGGTCACCTACCCGGCGGGCATCGACCTGGCCGGCGGCGTCACCGTCTCCGTGCCAACGAGGATCGAGGACGAGTTCAAGGTCGACGTTGAGAGCCTCGAGCGTGCGCGGACAGATCGCACGAGGCTGCTCGTGTTCGTCTCGCCTTCCAACCCGACCGGGGCTGTCTACACCCAGGAAGAAGCACGTGCCATCGGGGAGTGGGCCAAGGCCAACGACATCTGGGTGATAGCTGACGAGATCTACCAGCGTCTCACCTACTTCACCGACGTCGCGCCGTCGATAGCCGCCGTGACCCCTCGCTTCGACAACTGGGTGCTGATCAACGGCGTGGCGAAGTCATACTCCATGACCGGTTGGCGGGTGGGCTGGATGGTCGGCCCGTCCGACATCATCGATGCCGCCAACAGCCACCAGTCCCACGCCACGGGCAACGTCGACAATGTCGCCCAACACGCCGCCCTGGCCGCCCTCCGTGGACCTCAGGACACGGTGGACGAGATGCGTCAGGCGTTCGATAACCGACGCAAGCTCATGCTCTCGCTGGTGAGCAACATTCCGGGTGTCAGATGCGTGGAGCCCCAGGGCGCGTTCTACGTATTCCCGGACGTGACCGGGGCCATGAGGGGGCGGTGGGATTCCACTTCCGACCTGGCCACGGTCATCCTCGAAGAGGCAGGTGTGGCGTTGGTCCCCGGCGAGTCGTTCGGCGTGCCGGGACACCTGCGACTTTCCTACGCCACCGGGGAGACCGAGATCGAAAGAGGTATGGAGCGAATCGGCGATCTCCTGGCCGATTGACAGGCGTCATCTGAACCGGGTTTACACTCGCCGGCGATGGAAGGCACGACTGCGCGGGCCATGATGCTCGTTGAGCCCCGTCACTTCTCGCTCACCGAGTTGCCGGCCAGACCCGGCCTGGATGGGGGGTGGCTCGCAGTCGAGGCCACCGGGATCTCCGGGGCAGACGTGCAGGTGTGGAAGGGCGAGGCCAAGGACGTCGTGTACCCGTTGATACCCGGGCACGAGGTAGTGGGGAGGATTGCCAGGGGTGGGCCGTCCATACCGTTCCCGGTTGGGACCCGGGTCGTGGTCGAGCCCAGGATCCACTGCGGGGAGTGTCATCGTTGCAAGCTCAACCTGGCAACCTGCGTTCGGCGCCGACCTTCCAACTCCTATGGCTTCATCCCCTCGATCGAGCCTCCCGGCCTTTGGGGTGGTCTCGCCGAGTTCCTCTATATCGACCCCGCGGCCCGGCTGCATCCTCTGACCGACGACGTCCCGGCCGAAGTCGGAACCTTTGTCCATCCCCTGGCGGCGGGCCATACCTGGGCGGTTGAGCTGCCCAATCTCCAGAACGGCGAGAACGTCCTCATCCTCGGCCCCGGCCCCCGAGGACTGGCCTGCCTCATTGCCGCCAAGGCGGCCGGCGCAGGGTGGGTGGGCGTCACCGGGCTGTCCCATGATCGCGACCGGCTCGAGCTGGCCAAGCGCCTCGGAGCGGACCTGGCCATCGACGCGGAGAAGGAAGATGTGGGTGGAGCCATCGCGGAGGCGATCGGGCGGAGGCCGGACATCGTCGTGGATGTCACCTCCGACGATCCGGAGGCACTCTTCACCGCGCTCGACCTGGTCCGGAGCGGCGGACGGGTCATATTGGCGTCGACCAAAGGCAACCGGGCCTTCCATTTCATCAGTGACGTCCTCGTGGCCAAGCAACTCACGATCAGAGGCGCCATGGGGGCCTCGACGGTCGGATACCAGTGGGCGTCTCGCCAGATCGACACCGATCCCCGAATCGATGATCTCGTCTCGCATCAGTTCCCGCTCTCCGAGTCGTCCCGCGCGCTTCAGGCAGCAGCCGGGTTGCTCGGACGTGAGGAGCTGATATCGGTGGCCGTCACCTTTTGAAATGACCCGCTGAAATGACCCGCTGAAATGACCGGTCGCGGGGAGGCCCCGGGCCGGTTGTCAGTTTGGTCCTGGGTCTTATACGACCTGGCCAACACCATCTTCGCCCTCGGTGTCATTGGGCGCTACTTCCCCGAGTGGCTCATCTCCGTCGGCGAGCCAGACAGTGCACTCGCCCTGGTCGAGGCCGGTGCGGGGGCATTGGTGATATTCCTGGCACCTTGGGCCGGGGCACGAAGCGACGTCCGGGGCACCAGGGTGCCGACACTGGCGCTGACAACGATCGTCTGTGTGGCCGCCACCGCCCTCCTCGCATCAGGACCTGCCAGCCTCTCGATCGCCCTCCTCGGTCTGGCCCTCGTCGCGTTCAATGTCGGCGCGGTCGTCTACGACGCCCTGCTCGTCGATGTCAGCACGCCGGCCAACCGGGGCCACATCTCCGGGCTGGGGGTTGGCGTCGGCTATGTCGGCTCCTTCATCGGCCTCGGCATCGGCGTGGTGACACTCGACATGCTCGGCTGGTCGTACGCCGCCACCTTCCTGATGCTCGCCCTCGCGTTCCTGGTCCTCGCGCTACCCGCGTTCTTCTTCATCGACGAACGAGGCGGTCACGACGACGCACCGCTGCCGGTCCTACGGGACATTGGAAGAAGATTGGTCGCCTCATGGAGGCTGGCCGGAACCTACGACGGCGTAGTCCGATTCCTGGTCGGCCGGTTCCTCTACACCGACGCCATCAACACCCTCATAGGCGGATTCCTCACCATTTTCGTCATCCAGGAGTTGGGTCTCGACGGCCAATTCACGACCAGGCTGCTCGGAGTCGCCATCGCAGCCGCCATCGTCGGTGCGTTCTCAGCCGGTGGCCTTGTCGAGAGATTCGGGCCGATCCACGTGCTGCGGGCCGTGCTTCTGTTGTGGATGGTGGCGATCGGCGCCGGGATCGCCGCCGCGGTGACCGGTGAGACCGGCCTGGCCTGGGCGATCGGGATACTCGGAGGCATGGCGCTGGGAGCGACCTGGACCGCGGATCGCGTGGTCATGACGCGGGTCTCACCACCACGCCACCTCGGCGAGTTCTATGGGCTGTATGCAACGGTGGGTCGGTTCGCCACGATTCTCGGACCGTTGACATGGGCGTTGATCGTGGACGTGATCGGGCTCGGGCGCCGCGTGGCGATGGCCGCTCTGATCGGCTTCATCGGCATCGGATGGTGGGTGTTGCGGCGGGTCGACGACTCGGAACGGGGTTGGACGACGGCCGACCTACCGATCGTCAATACAGCCCCTGACGCTCCCCTGATATGAGGTGGTGCTCCACGGCGTAGGGGATGGGCAGATCCCGGATTTCGTTGGGCCCTCTCACCAATCTCCTTCCGATCTCGGCGAACCAGGTGTCATTGGCGAAGGCCCAGGGCCAGGCACGAATCCCCACCCGGGCCCCGACTATCCCGCCGACCATGGCGGCCAGCGGGCTACCTGCGATCCTCGCCGCCTGCTCCACCGGGAGATGCGAGCGATCCACGATCGGAGCCGAGAGGAGCAGACCTGCCCTGACCAGGTCCCAAGGGGCCGGATCACCTCCATCGGTGACGACTGAAAGCGCCTCGTCACCGTCGATCATGCCAACTTGCCGTGCAATCCGCCGCAATCCTTCGACCAGGTCACCGGGTTCAGCGCCCGAAACGGGATCGGGCTCCAGGGTGGCAGCCGCCGGCTCGGCGATCTCGACGATCCCGGTGATGAGATCCCGCCCCGACTGGCCGAAACAGGAGGCGGCAACGGCTCCGGCCGCCACCACACCGCTCAGGATCGACTGCGGATCGTCGTGGAACAGCCTGCCCAGCGAAAGTGCCTGCTCACGGAGGCGGTCCGGGTGGCGTCGATGGGTGACGCCGAGCGGGACCGCCCTGGGCGCGGCGTCGAGAGACGGATCCTCCTCGGGCACCGGCCGTCCGGCGGCGGCCCGGTCGAGCCAAGCGCGGAACTGAGGGCTCTCGGCCCGATACACCGGCTCTTCCTCGTCTGATCCGTCCAGCTCTCGCAGAGCGGTGACCA